>NZ_JBLFEN010000006.1:149129-250434 GCF_047345485.1 Hyunsoonleella sp. 2307UL5-6
AGGCAAGAATGCTAATGATATCGAAGGCTGTTTCGATTTATCGAATCCAATCACTGTAGAACGTAATAATGCAGATGGCTGTCAAGCCAATGGCGGCGATTTATTCGGCGGTCCATTCTCATTTTGTGTAGAGGATGGAATAGCAGACAATATCCCAGAAGGTGCAATCACCGTAGCTAACAGTCAAGGCGAGAACTTTACATGGGTAGTAACCGATGACGCAGGTAATATTTTAGGCTTACCACCAACCTTTAGTGTTGTAGATTTTGATGATGTAGCTGCAGGTGTGTGTTTGGTATGGTATTTAGCATGGGATGGTACCATTACAGGTGCAGAAGTAGGTATGAATGCTAGTGATATCGAAGGATGTTTTGATTTATCAAATCCAATTACTGTTAACCGCTTATCAGGATCTGATTGTGATGCATTATCTACAAATGATTTTGAAGCTGATTTTGATTTTGCAGTATATCCAAATCCAACTCAAAATGAAATTACTATTGATTACAAAGGAAATCAAAATTTAGATTTAGAGGTAGTAGTTATTGATATGTTAGGAAAGAAGTTTTTACAAACTACATTTTCAACGCAACGTAACCCAACTTTGAACCTTAGTAATTTGACTCAGGGTACTTATTTTTTAAATATTACAGATAAAAATACAGGAGTATCTACAACAAAACGAATTATGAAAAATTAAATTAATTCATATAAAGTTTGAATTAAAACCGCCTCTTGTTAAAAGAGGCGGTTTTTTGGTATTTACTTTTAAATAGGCTTCGTAATTTAGCTTTCTGGAATTTAGAAAAGCTTTAGTGCATATTGAACTTATCACTATAAACGATAAAGAATAATAATGACTTTAATTATATAAATAGAAAGAGACTGTCTTACAAGACAGCCTCTTTTTTTGATAATAAAATTTTTAATGCTTAATGTTTAAAATGACGAGTTCCCGTCATTACCATAGCAATGGCATTGTCATTACAATAATCAATACTTAGTTGGTCTTTTATAGAACCACCTGGCTGTATTACAGCTGTAATTCCAGCATTATTCGCAATTTCTACACAATCAGGAAACGGGAAAAAGGCGTCACTTGCCATAACAGCGTCATTCAAATCAAATTTAAAAGTTCCTGCTTTGTGAATGGCTTGCTCTAAAGCATCAACACGACTCGTCTGTCCCGTACCACTAGCGCAAAGTTGTTTGTTTTTTGCTAAAACAATAGTGTTTGATTTTGTGTGCTTACATATTTTTGAAGCAAATAATAAATCATCTATTTGTGCTTGTGTAGGTGCAGTACTTGTAACCGTTTTTAAATCTTCAACTTTGTCTGTAACATTATTTCTATCTTGAACCAATACACCATTTAAACAACTTCTTACATTTGTGTTTGGCATTTCTATATCATGAATTACTAGTAGAATTCTATTCTTTTTGCCTTTTAAAATGGCTAAAGCTTCCTCAGAAAAAGAAGGTGCAATAACTACTTCACAAAATAATTTATGAATTTCTTCTGCTGTAGCTACATCAATTTTTGTATTAGCAATCAAAACACCGCCAAAAGCAGAAACAGGATCACCCGCTAAAGCATCTACATAAGCCTGGTGCAGTGTGTCGCGTTGTGCTAAACCACAGGCGTTGTTATGTTTTAAAACCGCAAATGTTGGTGCGTCATCTTTAAATTCTAACATCAAGTTTACAGCTGCATCAACATCCAAAAGGTTATTATAGCTTAATTCTTTACCATGAAGTTTGGTAAACAACTCATCAAAATCTCCAAAGAAAAAGCCTTTTTGGTGTGGGTTTTCGCCATATCGTAATGTTTTACCATTTGTATCACTAATTTTTAAAACGGTTTCATCATTATTTTGATTGAAGTAATTAAAGATAGCTGTGTCATAATGAGAAGATACGTTAAAGGCTTTACCTGCAAAACGTTTTCTGTCTGCTTCAGAAATTGAGCCATTATTAGCTGAAATTAACTCTAAAAACTCAGCATAATCCTCAACCGATGATACACAAATTACATCAGCATAATTTTTAGCTGCTGCACGAATTAGGGAAATACCACCAATATCAATTTTTTCAATAATATCTTGGTTGCTCGCTCCAGATGCTACAGTTTTTTCAAACGGATATAAATCAACAATAACCACATCAATTTGCGGGATGTCATACTCGGCCAATTCAGCAACGTCACCATCATGGTTTTGTCTATTTAAAATACCACCGAAAACCTTTGGGTGTAACGTTTTTACGCGCCCGCCTAAAATGGAAGGGTACGATGTTACATCTTCTACAGGAACAACATTAACGCCTAAATCATTAATAAATTTTTCTGTACCACCAGTAGAATAAATGGTTACACCTTGTTTGTCTAATTCTTTTACAATAGGTTCTAAACCGTCTTTACTGAATACTGAAATTAAGGCTGATTTGATGGTTTTTTTGTTGCTCATTATTGATGTTTTTGTTTACCAGACCTCACAGGTTTTCTAAACCTGTGAGGTCTATTAAAATAGAGTTTTTAATAAAACGCAAAAGTAGCTAATTCCTTTAGAATTTCAACTTGTAAATAATTGAAAAAAACTGTGTTTTTTTAACTAAAAGCAAAAGTTGTTAACACGAGAATTAAATTGCAAAAGATAAAATTAATAAAATCAATGATAATTTTATTAATTTTAGGTATGAAAAAACCTGATATGAAAATAGTAAAAGAACTAGCTGAAAATTTAGATTGCGGTTATGATTGTTACTATATTCCTAGTTCAAATGAAATTATTACTATATCAAATGATATGAAGGATCTTGATGAAGAACTGTACCAAGAAACTTATGCCTTAGATTTAGAAAAAATAAAGCAAACTGAAGAGGATGTTATTAAAATTGAGCCGTTAGGGAGTTTCGAGTCCTACAGAATTATGGAAGATTATTGCAATAAAGTACCAGATATCGTATTAAAACAAAAACTGCAAAACGCGCTAAGCAATAGAAAACCGTTTCAAAATTTCAAATTACTAATTGATAATTCAAACTATAAAAAGGATTGGTTTGACTTTAAACAGAAAGCAATTCAACACATAGTTGAAAAGATTTTAGCATCGCATCAAAGTAAAATTTAAGAAAGCAACTTCGCCACTTCAGTGCAAACAAACTCCAAAAATCGCTCATCAGCTTCTGTAAAAGGGTCAGCAACGTGAGAATCAATATCAATCTGTCCAATATTTTTACCATTTATAAAAATGGGAATCACAATTTCAGACTTCACCGTAATAGAACACGTAATATAATTCTCTTGTGCAGCTACGTCAGGCACCACAAAATTTTCATTGCTTACAGCCACTTGTCCGCAAATACCTTTACCGAATGGAATAATAGTATGGTCTGTAGGAGCACCAACGTAAGGGCCTAGTTTTAATTCCTCTTTATCTCCATTTTTAAAATAGAAACCCACCCAATTGTAATATTCAATATGGTTTTCCAGTAGTTCACAAATACTTAGTAGCCGTTCATCAATCGTTTTTTCAACATTAGAAACAATTGATTTTACTTGTGGTTTTAGCTGTTCAAAATTCATATCTGTAAAAGTTTTGGTAAAAGTATTTAAAAAGGTGTAATTTCGGTATTCATTTGGCAAATTATAATTTGTTAAGCTGAACTTGTTTCAGTATCTCAAGTGTAGTTTTTTAATATTAAAGTAGACAAATAAATATATAACTCTTTCATAAACATTGAAAGCATTATTCATAAAATACAAGTCGGTTATAAAATTTATGCTCACGTTTTTGTTGGTGTATATTGCGCTTACGGTATGCTACAAATTTTATTTACAATTTTCGGACGGTACACTTTATTATCCCGACTATTTCACAAATTTAGTCGCCAAACAATGCGAAGCCGTATTAAGCACATTTGGTTATAATACCCAAATGGTACCGCATCCAAAAGAAGCTTCCATGAAACTTTTAATAAATGGCAAATATCTAGCAAGAGTAATAGAAGGCTGTAACTCAATAAGTGTTATTATCCTGTTTCTGTCGTTTATTATAGCATTTTCAGGGCAGCTTAAAACCACGGTTTTCTATATGCTTGCAGGTAGCGTTTTAATTTACACCATCAACCTATTCAGAATCGTGTTTTTAGCCATGGCATTGTATCATTATTCCGAATATCAAGATGTATTACACACTGTGGTTTTTCCAGGTATTATTTATGGTACTGTGTTTTTGCTATGGGTATTTTGGGTAAATAGATGTTCTAAACTGAAACAAAAAAATGTCTAAGTCAGTAAAATACATAGCGCTCATTCTTTTGGTAGGCTTACTTATTTTAATCCGGTTTTTTGAAGATGATCTGTTTTATGATCCGTATTTAAGCTTTTTTCAAAATGATTATCTATATCTCGATAGCCCTAGGCGAGAAGTTCTTAAATTAATTGGTTTCACAACATTAAGGTATGTATTAAATACTGTAATTTCTTTAGGGATTCTATATGTGGCTTTTAAAGATGTAAGTATCGTAAAATTTTCGGGTATTATTTACGCTATCGCATTCGTTATTTTAATGCTGCTCTTTTTGTATTTTGTATCCAATCCAAAACAAGAGGAGTATTATCTATTTTTTAATATCCGTAGGTTTTTAATTCAGCCATTACTTTTAATATTGCTTTTACCAGCATTTTACTATCAAAAAATAAAAGATAATTAATTTTTTTGGGCATTCCCCCGCAAAAAAGCGAGGTCGGGCTTTCCGCTATATCTTTTTTTAACGTCATAGCGAGGACGAAGGACGTGACTATCTCCCAAATAATAAGTCTGTAGCAATTTCTGTGCTTATTGGTTAAAAAAAGGATGCCGCTGCAATCCCTAATGCACTTACCTGCCAGCACTATTTCTTACACTAACTATGCTCTCATGTGTTAATCATTTAACAAATAGAAACATTTAAAATACAATTTTTGTAATTTTGCAACGTGATTAAAACCATAACATATAAACTATTCTCGTGTAATCTTGCCTTATTGGTGCTATTTTCAACCTTATCTTTTACTGTTGAAAAGCATTACTGTGGCGATACGTTAATAGATGTTGCTATTTTTTCTGAAGCCAAAACCTGTGGTATGGACATGGATAGTAAACAGAAACAAAAACCATGTTGCGATGATGATGTTGATGTTGTAAAAGGACAAAATGAACTAAAGCTATCGTCCTTTGAAGATTTAGATATTGCACAGCAAAAATTTTTAATTGCCTTTACCCAATCCTACATCAATGGCTTTGAAGGTTTAGCAAAAGGAGTCATTCCTCATAATGATTATTCTCCGCCCAATTTGGTCTATGATATACAAGTTTTAGATCAGGTTTTCTTAATTTGATTTACCCCACCCAGAATTACGAAAAAGCAATTCTGACCTCCCTGAAGGAGAGGTAAAAACGCAAGCTATAATGCTAACGTTGCGGAAATTTTAGGTAAAATATTTCAAATCTTAAATTAAAATGAAACATACATATACAGTTACAGGAATGACCTGTAATGGTTGTAGAGGCTCTGTAGAGAAAACCCTTAACGCTATTCCTGAGGTAACAAACGCTTCGGTAAATCTAGAGGCTTCCGAAGCAACTATGGAAATGTCTCAGCATATTCCAATAGAACAATTGCAAGACGCACTTTCTGATAAGTATTCCATTTCGGAAAAAAATATATTTAATACAGCGCCTATTAAAGCTGAAGAGAAAAGCGATTTACAACAGCTATTTCCTTTGTTTTTAATCTTTGGTTATATCAGTATAGCATCGTTTTTATTGCATATTACACCATGGGACGTCAAGGGGTTTATGCTCGATTTTATGGGATTGTTCTACATCGTTTTTAGCTTTTTTAAACTGTTAGATTTAAAAGGATTTCCAAAGTCATTTAGAATGTACGATCCTCTGGCAAAAGCAGTTCCAATTTACGCTTGGTTATACCCGTTTATTGAAATTGCACTAGGGCTTATGTTTTTAATGCGCATTGAAATACCAGTAGCACTCATTGTAACACTGGTTATTTTAGGTATTACTACAATAGGTGTTACTAGAACGTTGCTGCAAAAAAAAACGATTCAATGCGCATGTTTAGGAACAGCTTTAAAACTCCCAATGACGAAGGCTACATTTATAGAAAACAGCATTATGATTATTATGGCGATACTTATGTTATTAAAGGCCTAAGTTGACAACAAATTGCCATTGCGTTAGGGATTGAACGGCATGTTGGATCCCGATAATAATCGGGAGATTAGTGAAAGCCCGACCTTTTGTGATCCTGCAAGGTTTTAAAGACCTTGTAGGTATGAGCAAAAGGTAACGCCCAAAACACATTAAAACATAAAAATGAAACATATTAAATATATACTATTGCTATTATCCTTTTTTGGGTTTTCTCAAGAAACTATCTCGGGAAAAATCATTGAAGCCAATAGCAAAAATGAAAATATAGGAATTGCAGGTGCAAATGTTTATTGGTTAAATACCCAAGTAGGCACAGTTACTGATATTGACGGGAGTTTTACAATTTCATACAAAACTGACTATAAAAAGTTAGTGATAAGTTATGTGGGTTACAAAACAGATACCTTAATAATTTCCAGTCCAAAACATGTGCTTCATGCATTACGATCAACTGATGATTTGGGTGCTGTTACTGTTAAAGCTAGAAAACAAAGCACTTCAAGATCCTACTTAAAAGCTGCAAATATTATAAATGTAAGCAGCGATGAATTATTAAAAGCAGCGTGTTGTAATCTGTCGGAAAGTTTTGAAACGAATCCATCTATTGATGTAAATTTTGCTGATGCCATTTCAGGCACGCGACAAATAAAGATGTTAGGATTAACAAGTCCGTATATTTTGATTGCTACCGAAAATATACCATCCATTCGTGGTGCTTCTCAAGCTTATGGCTTGAGTTTTATTCCTGGTACTTGGGTAGAAAGTATTCAAATTACCAAAGGTGCAGGATCTGTGGTAAATGGTTTTGAAAGTATAGCAGGCCAAATTAATACAGAATTGGTAAAGCCCTCTACAGATGATAAGTTATTTGTCAATTTATACGGTGCATCAAGTGAGCGTTTGGAGTTGAATACGCATATAAATACCAAGGTTAGTAATAGGTGGGATATGGGGTTATATATTCATGGAAATACACATCAAGAAAAACATGATGTTAACGATGATGGGTTTTTGGATATGCCGTTATTTAATCAAATAAATATTATGAACCGTTGGCAGTATGTGGATACTGAAAAGGGGTTTGTGAGCTTTATTAATTTGAAATTTTTAGATGATGAAAAGCAAGCTGGTGAACTTAGCTTTAATCCCGATACAGATAGAGGTACAATAAATAATTGGGGCAGCGAAATTAATACTAGACGTTACGAAGTTTCTACAAAATTTGGGTATGTAAATCCAGAAGTGCCATGGCAAAGTTTAGGTGTGCAAACAGCGTTTAGTAGCCATAAACAAGACTCTTATTTTGGGTTAAATACCTACGATATAACCCACAATAGTTTATATGCCAATGCTATATACAATTCGATTATTAGTGATTCCCGACATAAAATAAAAACAGGATTAAGTTATACTTACGATCATTATGATGAATTTGTAAATGCCACGGATTATGAACGTACTGAAAATTCAGTTGGTGCTTTTTTTGAGTATAGCCATGATAATTTGGAGCTGTTTAATATTACTGCAGGCATTCGTATCGATCATCATAATTTACTGGGTACGTTTATCACACCACGAGTGCATGCGCGCTATTCGCCTTGGGGTAAGTCGGCATTTCGAGCATCTTTTGGAAGAGGAAAACGAAGTGCTAATATTTTTACTGAAAATCAGCAGTTATTTGCAACATCACGACAAATTAATATTTTGAGTTCTGGTGGAACTATTTATGGTTTAGATCCAGAAATAGCATGGAATTATGGTGTGTCCTATTTGCAAGGTTTCAACCTTTTTGGAAAAAAAGCTGATATTACGTTAGATTATTATAAAACCGATTTTAAAAATCAAGTGGTTGTAGATTGGGAAAACCCACAAGCCATCAATTTTTATAATCTTGAAGGTAAAAGTTTTGCAAATAGTTTTCAAGCAGAATTAAATTATAATGCTTTTGAAGGGTTTGATTTAAGAACGGCTTATAAATTGTACGATGTACAAACCGATTATAATTCTGGAAGATTAGAGCGCCCCTTGACGCCAAAACATCGGATATTTGCGAATGTGGGGTATGAAACTAATCTAAAAGAAAACAGCGGTCGTTGGAAGTTTGATGCTACCTTTAATTGGTTAAGCGATCAGCGATATGCTTCAACATTACCTAATCCCGTGCAATTTCAACTACCAGAGCGAACACCAACAATAGCCACGTTAAATGCGCAAGTTACCAAAGTGTTTTCTCCTAAATTTGAAGTATATTTAGGTGGTGAAAACATTACGAATGTAAGACAGTCAAATCCAATTTTAGCCGTAGATAATCCGTTTGGTGCGAATTTTGATTCAACTTTTGTATACGGTCCTATTTTTGGAAGATTGTATTATGCTGGTTTACGGTATAGAATAAAATAATCAAATTCCTGCGTAAGCAGGAATCTTAAAAACCTAGTGTCAAGCTGAATTTATTTCAGTATCTAAAACATTTAAAACATAAAACATGAAAAAAATTATAATAATAGCATTAATGCTAACAGCAACAGTAACCTTTGCGCAAAACAAAAACGCAAAAACCTCAATGGAAGTTGATGGTGTTTGCGGTATGTGTAAAGCACGAATTGAAAAGGCATGTTTAAACACAAAAGGTGTAAAATTTGCCACATGGAGTATAGATACCCATGAATTAAAATTGATTTATGACGAACGTAAAACAGATGTAAAAACTATAGAAAAACAAGTGCTAGCTGCAGGACATGATGTAAAAGATGAAAAAGCAACCGATGAAGCTTATGCTACCGTTCATGCTTGCTGCAAGTATCGGGATGAGGATGTAAAAGAAGAGCACAAAGGATAAGCTAATTTTCTACCATGCCTAAAATACAATACCGAATTTATGTTATAGAATTGCACAAACGTGTATTCACAGAAAATGCTAAATTTAGAGCAGCTAATCCGCAATTTAATGGCGTGTTAGAATGTTTGTATGTAGGTATGACGAGTAAAACACCCAAGGAGCGATTAATGCAACATAAAACAGGGCATAGAACTAAAAAAGGATATAAGATTTCTTCTAGTATTGTAGAGAAATACGGGTCGTATTTAAGACCAAGTTTGTATAATCATATCGACCCTATGTCGTCTAGAAATGAAGCACTAAAAATGGAAGAAACCTTAGCTTTAGAATTACGAAGAAAGGGCTATGCGGTTTGGTATAATTAAACTAAATAACGTATTACACCATGAAAACAACACCAGAGCACAATGAACGCATCCGAACAATGAAATTTTTTTCGGTGTATCCACATTACGTCGATAAAGTTGAGAAAAAGGGAAGAACTAAGGAAGAATTGCATACTGTTATTACATGGTTAACTGGTTTTGACGATGCTAAAATTCAAGAGCTTATAGACAGAAAAGTAACCTTTGAAGACTTCTTTAATGAAGCAGAAATTAACCCAAATGCAGAATTGATTAAAGGTGTTATCTGCGGTTATCGTATTGAGGAAATTGATAATGAGTTAACCAAAAAATGTAGATACTTAGATAAATTAGTTGATGAATTAGCAAGAGGACGAAAAATGGAAAAGATATTACGCGAAAGCTAGATTCTCCAAAAACGTATGATCTAATTTTAGTATTAATTTTTCGATTTAAAATATAGTATACAATTTACTATGACTAATTAACAAAAAAACGCTTCCAAATTTTTGGAAGCGTTTTTTTTAAAATAAAATTTATAATTAGGGTCTAAACCATCATTTTAATATAAGTAAGATCCCTATCTATAGCAATTCGCTACTACATCATTCCTGGCATACCGCCACCGCCCATTGGAGGCATTGCAGGAGCGTCTTCTTTAATATCGATTAAAGCACACTCAGTAGTTAAAATCATACCAGCTACAGAGGCAGCATTTTCTAAAGCGATACGCGTTACCTTTTTAGGATCTATAATGCCAGCTTTAAGCATATCCACATACTCTTCAGATTTAGCATCGTAACCAAAGTCTTTTTTACCTTCTAAAACTTTATTGATAACTACAGAACCTTCACCACCTGCATTTTCAACGATAGTACGTAGTGGCGCTTCAATCGCCTTATTTACGATTTGTACACCGGTAGTTTCGTCTAAATTATCTGTAGCTATTTTTTCTAAAGTTTTCTTAGATCTTACTAAAGCAACACCACCACCAGCAACAATACCTTCTTCTACGGCAGCTCTTGTGGCATGTAATGCATCGTCAACACGATCTTTCTTCTCTTTCATTTCAACTTCAGAAGCAGCACCAACATACAATACAGCAACACCACCAGCTAATTTAGCTAAACGCTCTTGAAGTTTCTCCTTGTCATAATCAGACGTAGTAGTTTCAATCTGCGCTTTAATTTGGTTTACTCTTGCCTTAATATCTCCGGCTTTACCAGAACCATTTACGATAGTTGTATTGTCTTTATCAACAGTTACAGTTTCAGCAGAACCTAACATTGATAAATCTGCATTTTCTAAAGTGAATCCTCTTTCTTCAGAAATTACAGTACCACCAGTTAAAATAGCGATATCTTCAAGCATAGCCTTACGTCTGTCTCCAAAACCAGGTGCTTTTACAGCTGCAATTTTTAATCCGCCACGTAATTTGTTCACTACTAAAGTAGCTAATGCTTGTCCGTCTACATCTTCTGCAATAATTAATAAAGGACGACCAGATTGTGCTACTGGCTCCAAAATTGGAAGAATCTCTTGTAAGTTAGAAATCTTCTTATCAAATAATAAGATGTATGGATTTTCTAAATCTGCAATCATTTTATCAGAATCAGTAACAAAGTAAGGTGATAAATACCCTCTGTCAAATTGCATACCTTCAACAACATCAACGTAAGTATCCATGCCTTTAGCTTCTTCAACAGTGATTACACCTTCTTTACCAACTTTTCCAAAAGCTTGAGAAATTAATTCCCCAATAGTGTCATCATTATTAGCTGAAATCGCAGCTACTTGCTTAATTTTTTCAGATGAGTTACCTACTTTTTGAGTTTGTTTTTCTAAATCAGCAGTAATGGCTTCAACAGCTTTGTCTATACCACGTTTTAAATCCATTGGGTTTGCACCAGAAGCTACGTTTTTTAAACCTTCTTTAACTATAGCTTGCGCCAAAACGGTAGCGGTAGTTGTACCATCACCAGCTAAATCGTTTGTTTTAGAAGCTACTTCTTTTACCATTTGCGCACCCATATTTTCGTGTGCATCATCTAACTCTATTTCTTTAGCTACAGAAACACCATCTTTTGTAACTTGTGGTGCACCAAAACTTTTAGAAATAATTACGTTACGCCCTTTAGGTCCTAATGTTACTTTTACTGCATTTGCTAATGCATCTACACCGCGCTTTAATCCATCGCGAGCTTCAATATCAAATTTTATATCTTTTGCCATTTTGAGAATTTTTGTTTTACATTCCCTTGAAGAAGGGAATCTTTTAATTGTGTTTTGTTTTTATTTGATGAGATTTCCGCCTTCGCGGAAATGAAGAAAGTCATTTTAGATTATTGCTAAAATGTCACTCTCACGCATCATTAAATAATCTGTACCTTCAAGTTTTAGCTCTGTGCCTGCGTATTTACCATATAAAACGGTATCGCCAATTTTAACAGTAATTGGCTCATCTTTTGTGCCAGGACCAGCAGCTACAACAGTACCTTTTTGTGGTTTTTCTTTAGCGTTGTCTGGAATAATAATTCCAGATGCTGTTTTTGTTTCAGCGGCAGCAGGTTCAATAAGTACTCTGTCTGCTAATGGTTTAATGTTTACTCCCATTTTGTTTTATATTTTTAGTATTAAGGTTATTAATCAACGCTTAAGAGTTATGCTAAAAATGTGCCATGGTGTGTAAACTGACAAACTTGCAGAAGTGTAAGATGTAGATGTATAAATACGTCTTTTAGATAATGATTGAATAGCTTGTACAATAGCATTACAGGCTATATATTTGAGACGGATTAATTATTTTTATACTAATAAATTAATTGGCATAAAAAAAGCCAACTTTTTGCAAGTTGACTTTTAATATATAGTGTAAATATAGTATTTTAACCTTCTGGATTAGTAGCTGTACCTTCAGTACTATTTGTTGTTGGTAGTGGTGCTGCATTATTATTAGGTAGTGCATTTGGTAATGGTTGTGTGGTTGGCGCATCAGCGTCTAATGCTTTAGAATCTACAGTGCCTTCACCTGTACCAATAGTAATATTTGATACTAAAATTAATACCAAAAGTAATGTTGCTAAAGTCCATGTGCTTTTATCTAAAAAATCTGTGGTCTTTTTTACACCACCTAGTTGTTGTGTGCCACCGCCACCAAAAGATGATGATAAGCCACCTCCTTTAGGATTTTGCACCATAATTACTACTACGAGTAAAAATGCTACAACTACGATTAGGACTAAAAATATTGTAAACGTACCCATTATTTATTATGTATTATATTCTTGTAATTGTTCTATTGCTTTAATTTGGTTTGCAAAGAAACTACTTTTTTCTGGATATTTCAAACTTAAAATTTTGTAAGATTGAATCGCTTTTTTGTAGTTTTTTTGCTCTAAATATATACGTGCTAAAGTCTCTGTCATTAATGCTTCTGGTTGCTTAATTTTTACTTTAGCTACATTGCCTTTACCAGAAGATGATTTTACAGGAGGGATTTTTGGATTTTTAGCAATAAATTTATCTATAATCTCATTTTGCTTTGGTTTGCTAGATGATTGTATAGCTGTATTTTCTATTTCAATAGTGCTATTTAATTCTAATTTATCCTCTCTTTTTATAGGTTTTAAACGTGTGAGTTTTAGCCATTCATTAAAAGAATGAGTTTCGCGGCGGTTAAATTCTAGCGGTTTCCCTAGATTTAATATACCTTCAGCAGACGCTTCTTGTGTTTTGGTATCTTCAGTAGTTTGTTCTATAGTATCAGACTCGTCTAATTTAAAATTTATAGTTTTTACTTCTGAAGGGTTTTTAGGTTGAAATAATTCTGGGTCTAAAACTCCAGACGTATCCTTTATTTGCTGTTTTAAATTATCGTCAATTTTTAAACTTTTATTGATTGAAATATCGTTTACATTAACATTAATATCATTTAAATAAACGATATTTTGTTTTATGGATTTTGAAATTTCATTTTGAGCAAAAATTTTTGAAGTGATATAATCAAAAAGAATACTCCTGTCTGTGGTATGTGCCGCAGTAATTTTTAATGTTTGATTGTAGGTGTGGCTTTCCTGCTGTTTAAGACCTTTAAGATATAATGCCTTAGCAGATTGAAAATAGGGGTAATCTTTAATAACAGATTTTAATGCCTCTGTTTTTTGTGCATTAATCTGTTGCGGATTTTGTAGTAAAGATGTAAAATCGTGACTATTCAAACTGTTTTACCATTTTGCCAGAGAGGCGTTAAAAATATCTTGTGTTATACGCTCAAAAATTTCCTCTATGGCAGTATCTTTAATAGCGCCAGATAATTGTGCGGTACCTTCATAATCATGAAAAAACGAAAAATTTTGATCAAATTCTGCTTCAGGATCGTTTTTATCAAAAAAATGTACTTTTATAGTAATTGTTAATCTATTTTGTGCCGCAGTATTTTCTGCAGTAGATGTGGTAGGAGAGATGCGATACTCCGTTATTTCACCTTCATAAACAATATCGCCATTTGAGTTTACATTATTTAAATTGGTTTGATTTTCAAGTATAGCAATCATTGTATTTCTAAAGGTAAGATCTAAACCAGGTTCAATTAACAATGCATTATTTTCAAAACGATTTACCTGAAATGTTTTAGTGTCAGAGGATATAGATGCTCCTGTAAAGGAATAAAATCCACAGCTAAAAAATGAAAATGCTAGGATTAAAATAGATATGTATTTAATGTATTTCATTTAGTTTTAACGATAATTTAAAGATCGTATTGTTTAATTTTTCTGTATAGTGTACGTTCGCTAATTCCTAATTCTGATGCTGCTAATTTACGTTTTCCATTATGGCGCTCCAACGATTTTTTTATGAGTTCCAATTCTTTGTCATGTAATGATAGTGTTTCTTCTTCTTCAATTTCTTCAGCAAAATGATATTTATCTGCTGTAGAAGATTCGTTTACGTGTTCTGGTATAGATAATACTTCGGGGCTTTCCATTACGTTTTCTTCTTCAAACATAATATTATCTTCATCATCAGATTCACCATATATTTTTTGAATTAGGTGCTCGTTTTCTTTTTCAACATCCTTGGAGTTTCCGTTTTTCATAAGCTCCATAGTAAGTTTCTTTAAATCATTCAAATCACTTTTCATATCAAAAAGTACCTTGTAAAGAATCTCTCGTTCACTACTAAAATCACTTTCGCTTTTAGATGTTTTAACTACAGCTGGTAAATTTGTACCGCTACCAACTGGTAAATAACCTTTTAACACCTCGGCAGACACTGTACGGTTTTGTTCTAGTACCGAAATTTGTTCTGCTACATTACGCAATTGCCTAATGTTACCGCCCCAACGATGCTTTAAAAGTAATTGTACTGCATTATCTGTTAGTTTTACAGTAGGCATTTTGTATTTTAAAGCAAAATCGCTAGCAAATTTTCTGAAGAGTAAATGAATGTCTTCTTGTCGCTCTCGAAGTGGTGGCAAATGAATATCTACCGTACTTAAACGGTAATATAAATCTTCGCGAAACTTTTCCTTTTCAATGGCTTCAAACATATTAACGTTTGTTGCTGCCACAATACGTACATTAGTTTTTTGTACTTTACTTGAGCCTACTTTTATAAATTCGCCATTTTCTAAAACACGTAATAAACGTACTTGTGTGGTAAGTGGTAATTCGCCAACTTCATCTAAAAAAATAGTACCGCCGTCGGCTACTTCAAAATAACCATTTCTGGTGGATGTTGCACCTGTAAACGCTCCTTTTTCGTGGCCAAATAATTCACTATCAATGGTGCCTTCTGGGATAGCGCCACAGTTTACAGCTATGTATTTATTATGTTTTCTATGGGAAAGGGAATGAATAATTTTTGGAATACTTTCTTTACCAACACCACTTTCGCCTGTAACCAATACTGAAATATCAGTTGGTGCTACACGAATAGTTTTTTCTATAGCACGATTTAGAGATAGGGTGTTGCCTATAATGCTAAAACGTTGTTTTATTGCTTGTATTGATTCCATTTTAATTATTATCAGAATATCCAACGGCTTCTCCTATTAGAGTAGCACTTGTACAATCGGTGATCTTAACATTTACAAAATCACCTACTTTGTAATCACCTTTTGGAAACACAACTACGGTATTTTGAGTGTTTCTACCAGACCAGTGCTGATCTGATCGTTTGGATAATTTTTCAATTAATACCTCTTCGGTTTTTCCAATATGCTGTTTTGTGCGCATTAAACTATGCTCTTGTTGTAGCGCTATAATTTCGTTTAAACGACGCTTTTTAATGGCGTTTGGAATATCATCCTCCATTTTACGTTCGGCCAATGTGCCAGGGCGTTCAGAATATGCAAACATAAATCCAAAATCATATTTTACGTAAGCCATCAAACTCAAGGTGTCTTGATGATCCTCTTCAGTCTCTGTTGGAAAACCAGCAATCATATCTTGGCTTATAGCACAATCTGGTATCAAACGTTTTATATTATCAATTAATAGAAAATACTCTTCGCGTGTGTGTAAACGATTCATTTCTTTAAGAATACGGTTACTGCCGCTTTGTACAGGTAAATGTATGTAATTGCAAATATTTCTATGTTTTGCCATAGCTTCAATAACATCCATGGTAAAATCTTGAGGATTTGAAGTAGAAAAACGAAAACGCATTTTTGGTTGCGCATTGGCGCACATATCTAAAAGCATTGCAAAATTTACTGCCGTAGCTTTTTGCATATCGCTTGCTTTTTCAAAATCTTTTTTAAGTCCGCCACCATACCACAAAAAGCTATCAACGTTTTGTCCAAGCAGCGTTACTTCTTTGTAACCTTTATTCCATAAGTCGTTAATTTCTTCAATAATACTTTGTGGGTCTCTACTGCGTTCACGTCCGCGTGTAAAAGGCACCACGCAAAATGTACACATATTATCGCAACCTCTAGTTATAGAAACAAAAGCTGTAACACCATTTGTATTTAGGCGTACAGGTGCAATATCGCCATACGTTTCTTCTTTGGAAAGTATCACGTTTATGGCATCTCTACCGTCTTCTACTTCAGCTAAAAGATTAGGCAAATCTTTATAAGCATCAGGGCCAACTACTAAATCTACAATTTTTTCTTCTTCTAAAAATTTACTCTTTAGTCGTTCTGCCATACACCCTAAAACACCAACTTTCATGTTTGGATTTTGGTTTTGTTTTACGGCATTATATTTTTCAAGGCGTTTACGAACGGTTTGTTCTGCCTTATCACGAATAGAGCAGGTATTGACTAAAACTAAATCTGCTTCTTCTAAATTTTGAGTGGTGTTGTATCCTTGTTCGTTTAGAATAGAAGCTACAATTTCACTATCGCTAAAATTCATTTGACATCCATAACTTTCAATAAAAAGTTTGCGAGTGTTGCCTTCTTTTTTATCAAGCGTTAAGGATTGCCCTTGTTTATTTTCGTTTATAATCTTTTCCATAATATTAAGAAACCACTAAAGGTCAATTTTCGTGTCTGCCTATTAATGAACCGCAAAGATACAATTAAATTGGTTTTTATGACAAAGTGTCATATTAAATTTAAAGATTTTATTGCCATTAGGAATGCCTTATTATTCGCCATAACAATGTAATATTCAAAAACATAAAGATTAAATGTTAGTTTCTTAAAATTTTATTAAATTTTACGCAACCATTTAATGAAATAAGCATCTAATTAAAACATATTGCATATTTAATTGTTTCTATTGTAATAATAATTCAATTTTATTTAAACATATACATCTTAAACAACGTTGCGCTTATTGGCGCATATTTACTAAATTAAACTAAAACTAATGTTGTTGGAAAATCTGCTTTCGGGCAGATTTTTTTATGTATAATTGTATAAGAATTGTAATAACTAACCAGATTATATAGTGTGAATTCATACGATGCTTTAAAGCAAAAAATAGAAAATGCACCAAACTTAGATTTTGGAGACATTATTAGTGACGCCATAGAGTTATTTAAAAAAGTTTGGGTTAAAGGTTTTTTAATGGTACTGTTTATCGTTATTGCAGCAGCCATTCTAGGTTTTATTTTTCAAACTATAGGTTTAGCAGTAGATCCTACTATTTTAATGGAAGGTGTAACAGCTGAATCTTTAGCGCAATTTTATTCAAAAAACGCATTGTATAGCCTGCCACAAACTATACTTATAAGTACGTTAACTATTGCTTTATTAGCGGGGTTTTATAGAATGTGTAAATATGAAGTTGAAGAACAAACCCCGAATGATGAATATTTTTATTTTTTCCAAAAAGAATATTTTTCAAAAGCATTAATGTTAGGTATCATTTACGCTATAATTGCTGCAGTTGCACAAGCCCTGTTGTTAATACCTTATATATATGTGTTTGTGCCACTATCTTATTTTGCGATTATATTTTCAAACAATCCAGAGTTGAGTGAAATGGAAATTGTAAAGTTGAGTTTTGCATTAGGTAATAAAAAATGGTTCATCAGTTTTGGAACTATGATTGTATGTGCCATTTTAGGATGTCTTGGCGTTATTGCCTGTTTTATTGGTATAATACTTACTATTAGTATAGCTTATTTACCAGTGTTTTTAATTTACAAAGATGTAGTTGGTTTTAATACCCATAGTGAAATTGACCTAATAGGAAATAATACAGAAAACAGATTATAAATATGATTACTATTGAAACATTGTTAGAAAAAATAGAGCGTGCTAAAGATTTAGATTTTGGTACAATTTTTAATGAATCTATAGAGCTATTTAAAAAAGTATGGCTGCAGGGATTTGTAATTTTACTTTTAAGTATGCTACTAATGCTTCCCTTTTATATTTTAATGTACATTCCATTAATTGCAATGGGAGTTATGGATCCAGAGTCACTTAACAATGGTGGGCAACCAAATTTAGCAATTATGTTGCCGTTTTATGGGCTAATGATAGTGTTTGCGTTTTTTGCAATGATTATAGGGGTGGGGCTTAAAGCAGCGTTTTTTAAAATTTGTAAGAATAAAGATTTAAATACAACTGCAAATGATGATTATTTTTATTTTTTCAAAAAACCATATTTTGGTAAAACAGCTAAAATAGGAGCTATTTCATTTGGTTTATTTATTGGTTCGTATATTTTATGTTTTTTTCCAGTAATATATATGGTTGTTCCTGTTACAATGATTAATGTTATCTATGCGTTTAATCCAGACATGTCTGCATCAAACATTGTAAAAGCTAGTTTTAAATTAGGTAATAAAAAATGGTTAATTATTTTTGGATTAACTTTTGTTTCAGGTATGCTAGCTGGAATTGTAGGAGCTATTATGTGTTTTATTGGAATATTGTTTACATCTTCTTTTTCGTATATACCTGCGTATTTTGTTTACAAAAATTCAATTGGTCTTGATGATAAAAGCGAAATAGAACAAATAGGTAAAGGAGAATAAAACAGAATTAATATCCAAAAATAAAAAAGACCAAAGCTATCCAAGATTTGGTCTTTTTTATTTTAAATAAGATAGTAGTATACTACTAACGCGACTATTATAGGAGGTGTTTAATTTATTTTAATTTTACGAGTTGTTTAGTTTAAGACTTTTATGTGTTTTTGTGGTGTTATTTTTGGGTTTTCAGGTTTTAGAATCTCAAAATCAGCAACTTGATATTAAAATAAGTAATGATAAGTTTGTTTTTCAAGATAAATATTATACAAGCGGTCTGCACATTTCATATAGAAAATATCTTAAAAATAAATTTTTATTTAAGCAGCAAAAAAGCCAAAGGTTACAACTTAATATTTTGGTAGGTAACGAAACATATACGCCTAGTAATCTTTCGTCCTTTAATACAAATGATTTTGATAGGCCTTATGCAGGTTGGCTGTTTGTAGGTGTGGAATTAGCTAAAATAAAATTCAAGTCTGCATTATTTTTATCTGTTGAGTCTGGTATTACAGGCGAAGAATCTTTAGCAGGAAAACTTCAAAATGCATTTCATGAGTTATTAAATATTGAAAAACCAACATGGCAAGATGAAATAGCTTATAAGTGGTTATTTAATTTTAAAATAAAACAAGTGTATGACATTCCTTTGGGAAACAGCACTAGTATTCAAAATCATTCTAGTGTAAGCGTTGGCAGTAAAGATATTTATTTAAAAAACAGTTTATTTCTTTTTTTTGGAAAATTCAATACACTCCAAAATTCATCTAGACTAAACGCTTTAAGCTCAGTTTCAAAAAAAGAATTTTTCGGTTTTATAGGTGGTAGTTATAAATATGTTGCGCTTAATACATTAATACAAGGTAGTCCATTTAATGATAGCGATGCTTTTACTTCAATAGCAGAAAAAAACATTTATAGTTTACAAGCAGGAAGTGTTTTAAGGACAAGACGAAATATTTTTAAACTAGAATATATATACAATTCAAAAGAAACTCCACTATCTACATCTCATATCTTTGGAGCATTTACTTTTGGTTTTGTTTTCTGATAAAGTTTAAAAGTATTCTATCGATTTTTGTGTTAACGTTATGTAAAATATCGATAAATAACGCAGATAAACTTTTTTTGATATACATTTGTACCTTCAAAAAATGATATATGGCGAAGAATTTAGTAATAGTAGAGTCACCAGCTAAGGCAAAAACTATAGAAAAATTTTTAGGTAAAGATTTTAAAGTAGAATCTAGTTTTGGGCATATTGCAGACTTACCTTCAAAAGAATTAGGTGTAGATGTTGAGGGTGATTTTAATCCTAAGTATCAAGTTTCAAAAGATAAAAAAGAGGTTGTAAAAAAACTAAAAGCATTAGCTAAGAAAGCAGAAATGGTTTGGTTAGCAAGTGATGAAGACCGAGAGGGTGAGGCAATTGCATGGCATTTAGCAGAAACTTTAAAATTAGATAAAGCTAAAACTAAACGTATTGTTTTTCATGAGATTACAAAAGCAGCGATAAAAAAAGCAATTGAAAACCCTAGAGGTATTGATTATGATTTGGTTGATGCACAACAGGCACGCCGTGTGCTAGATAGAATTGTGGGTTACGAATTATCTCCTGTGCTTTGGAGAAAAGTTAAAGGCGGATTATCGGCAGGTAGAGTACAATCTGTTTCAGTGCGATTAATTGTTGAAAAAGAAAGAGATATACAAGGGTTTACGCCAGAAGCGTCATTTAGAATTGATGCTGAATTTTCAAATGAAGATGGGCAATCATTTAAAGCAAAATTGCCTAAAAATTTTAAAACCAAAGAAGAAGCTTATCAGTTTTTAGAAAAAAACGCCGCAGCAGATTTTAAGGTAGCGGATCTTCAAAAGAAACCGGCAAAAAAATCACCTGCAGCACCATTTACAACATCAACCTTACAACAAGAGGCCTCACGGAAATTATATTTTTCTGTAAGTAAAACCATGACGATGGCGCAACGTTTGTACGAAGCGGGTTTAATTACTTATATGAGAACAGATAGTGTGAATTTATCTGATGAAGCTAAACAAGGCGCACAAGCAGAAATTGAAAATGCCTACGGTGATACTTATAGTAACCCTAGAAATTATAAAGGAAAAGCCAAAGGAGCTCAAGAAGCTCATGAAGCGATACGTCCCACAGATTTTTCTAAACATTCTGTGAATATAGATAGAGATCAAGCTCGTCTCTATGATTTAATTTGGAAACGTGCCATTGCATCTCAAATGAGTGATGCTCAATTAGAGCGTACAAATGTTAAAATAAATACCTCTACACATAAAGAAACATTTTCTGCCAATGGCGAAGTTATAAAATTTGATGGGTTTTTAAAGGTGTACCTTGAAGGAACAGATGATGAAGATGCAGAGCAAGATGGTATGCTACCAGCTTTAAAAGTTAACGAAACCTTATTAAATAGTTTTATTTCTGCTACAGAGCGTTACACGCGTCCACCAGCAAGATACACAGAGGCTTCCTTAGTTAAGAAGCTGGAAGAGTTAGGTATTGGTCGTCCGTCTACCTATGCGCCAACAATTTCAACGATTCAAAATAGAAATTATGTTGAAAAAGGAACAGTTGAAGGTATAGAACGAAATTATACCCAATTAAAACTTCAAGACGGTAAGGTTTCTGATAAAACATTAACAGAGAAAGTTGGTTCAGATAAAGGAAAATTAGTCCCTACTGATATTGGTATGATTGTAACTGATTTTTTAGTGAATCATTTTGAAGCTATTTTAGATTATAACTTTACTGCAAAAGTAGAGGAAGATTTTGATGAAATTGCCGAAGGAAAAGAAGATTGGAAAGAAATGATGCAATCATTTTACAAAAAATTCCATCCTGTAGTTGAAGATGTTAAGGAAAATGCAGATAGAGAATCTGGAGAACGTATTTTGGGCGAAGATCCTAAAACTGGGAAACGCGTTAGTGTACGTTTAGGTAAATTTGGACCAATGGTACAAATAGGTACTGTTGATGATGAAGAAAAACCGCAGTTTGCAAGTTTAAGTCCAGACCAACAATTAAATACAATTACTTATGAAGAAGCGATGGATTTATTCCAACTTCCTAAAAATTTAGGTAATTATGAAGGTGAGGAAGTATTGGTAAATAACGGTCGTTTTGGACCTTATGTTAAATTTGGTGATGCTTTTGTATCATTACCAAGAGGTACAGATCCTTTAAGCGTAGAGTTGGATGATGCAATTGTTTTAATAAAAGAAAAACAAAAAGCAGATGCACCCATATATATGTATAAAGATTTACCTGTGCAAAAAGGCAAAGGACGTTTTGGACCATTTATAAAGTGGAACAATATGTTTATTAATGTAAACAAAAAGTACGATTGGGATAATTTATCTGATAACGAAATTGTTGAATTGATTGAAATAAAAATTCAAAAGGAAATAGATAAAGTTATTCATAATTGGGAAGATGAAGGCGTTCGTGTTGAGAAAGCAAGATGGGGTAGACATAATGTTATTAAAGGTAAAATAAAAGTAGAGCTTCCTAAAACAGTTGATGTTTCTGAAATGACACTAGATGAAGCAAAAGCCATCATAGAAGCAAAAACACCTAAGAAAAAAGCAACAAAAAAACGTACTACAAAGAAGAAAACAACCGCAAAAAAATAAACAGTATCTAACAGTATGAATTTTAATTTCCTCTCACCGGTATCAGACAAGGTTTTAGCACATAACGAATTATTGTCTATGCAGTCTTTGGGAAGAAAACTACGTATACATTCCAACCAAAACGGAATGCCAGAATTAGATAATGTTCGTATTGCTTTATTAGGGATTATAGAAAATAGAAACGACGTAGATTATATTGGAGAAACATTTCAATTAGATGAGATTAGAAAATCTCTGTATGCTTTATATCCAGGTAGCTGGAGTACTTCAATAGCCGATTTAGGTGATATTAATGCAGGTGAAAGTGTAGAAGACACCTATTTTGCGTTAAAAGAAACTATCGAAATTCTTGTTAAAAAAAATATCATTCCTGTTTTATTAGGTGGTAGCCAAGACCTAACGTATGCAAATTATCGTGCTTACGATGCACTTATGCCAATGGTTAACTTGGTAAATGTTGACTCTAAGTTTGATTTAGGTGATTCTGCAAAACCTATTAAGAATAATAGTTATGTTGGTAAAGTAATATTAGATGAGCCTTATAATCTATTTAATTATTCCAATATTGGATACCAAACCTATTTTAATTCTCAAGAAGAAATAGATTTGATGGAACGTTTGTATTTTGAATCGTACCGTTTAGGTGAAGTTAATAAGGATATCACAATAGTAGAGCCAGTTTTAAGAGATGCCAATATTGTAAGCATAGATTTAAAGTCGGTAAAAGGTGCAGAGGTAAGTTTAAAACAAAAATTTTCGCCAAACGGCTTAGATGGAAAAGAAATTTGTGCAATCTCTAGATATGCAGGTATTAGTAATAAAGTAAGTTCTTTCGGTATATATGGTTATAAACCCTCAAATGATGATGAGATTTCATCCATGCTCATTTCACAAATTATCTGGTACTTTATAGAAGGTGTTAATTGTAGAGTTAAAGATGATGACTTTACAGATGAAAGGAATTACCAAAAGTTTTATACCATGGTAGAGTCTCACGAACTTATATTTTATAAGAGTAATAAGACAGGGCGCTGGTGGGTTGAGATTCCTTTTTTATCAGAAGTGAATAATAAATTAAAAAGACACACGTTATTACCATGCACACACCAAGATTACCTGGATGCGTGTAACAATATAGTGCCAAACCGTTGGTTTAAAGCATTTCAAAAGAATTCTGTTTAACAGATTAAGAATAGTTAAAAGGTCAATTTCATCGGTAAAAAGACAATTTTTCACGATGAAATGTTATTTTTTTAGATAAAAAGTTGTTTTTTCGAAAATATATAAATATGTTTACGCTCTCAAAATTGAAGCTATAATAATTAACCTCGAGTTTCCTATGAATATGAAGAAGTTTATTTTATTAACCGCAGTATTAACTATACTGGCTAGTTGTGGCTCTAAAGATAGAGGCGAGCTAGTAGGAGTTAAAGGGAAAAAATGGCATCCAGAAAAGCCTTATGGTATGGAGCTTGTTCCTGGTGGTGCATTTATAATGGGTAAGGCAGATGATGACCTTGCTGGTGTAAATGATGCTCCTGGAAAAACTGTTACAGTTAGAGCTTTCTATATGGATGCAACTGAAATTACAAATAGCGAATACCGACAGTTTGTACACTGGGTTAGAGATTCTGTGTTAAGAATGGAGCTTGCTAAACTTGCTGATGATGTTGGTTTAACGCAAACCGATGCAGGAACTATAGGAGACTATGCATTTAGTGACGCAGATCCAGAAAACATGTCTGTTTACGAGAAGTATATGTACGAAAACTATACAGGACTTGGGCCAACAGGATATGAAGGACGAAAAATAAATAAGGACGTAGATTTAATTTTTGATACTTCTGAGTATTTAGATGAATACTATGCAGAGATTATGGATACGATGTATTTACCTTTAGAAGAGTCTTACAATGGGCAACGTACTTGGGATGTAAAGAAATTTAAATTTCAATACAGCTACATGGATATCCAAGAAGCTGCAAAAAATAGAGGTGTTAAGCGTAGCAAAGTCATAAAAAAAGAAGAAGTAGAGATTTATCCAGATACAACAGTTTGGATTAGAGATTTTCAATATTCATACAACGAACCAATGCATAACGATTATTTTTGGCATGAAGCCTATGGGGATTACCCTGTTGTTGGAGTTACTTGGAAACAAGCTAAGGCGTTTTGTGAGTGGAGAACTATTAATAAAAACACATTCCAAAAATCTAGAAAAGGTGCAGCTTTGGTAAACAGGTTTAGATTACCATCTGAAGCAGAGTGGGAATATGCCGCTAGAGGCGGTTTGCAAGCAGCAACCTATCCGTGGGGTGGTCCTTACACAAAAAGTGATAGAGGTTGCTTTATGGCAAACTTTAAACCAGTACGTGGAGATTATGCTGCAGATCAAGCACTTTACACAGTAGAAGCAAAGTCTTATGAGCCAAACGATTATAATTTGTATAATATGGCTGGTAATGTAGCAGAGTGGGTAAATGCATCATACGACCCTGCGTCTTATGAGTATTCATCAACTATAAACCCAAGTGTTAACGATAAAGATAACTCACGAAAAGTTATTAGAGGTGGCTCTTGGAAAGATGTGGCTTACTTTTTGCAAGTAAGTTCAAGAGATTACGAATATGCAGATTCTGCAAGAAGTTATATAGGTTTTAGAACCGTTCAAGATTATATGGGGACAAACGTAACGAACAACGGGAAATAAGCCTAATAAAATCAAATCAGTAATAATTATTAATTTAACCTACTTGAGTAGTATATCTACTTAAAATTAAAAACCAAAATTATGGCAAAGTCAAAAGCAAGTAAAAAATTTATGAATATGGCCTATGGCCTTGGAGCATCAATTGTAATTATTGGAGCTTTATTTAAAATTACACATTTCGAAATAGGATTCTTAACAGGTAATTTAATGTTAACAATTGGTTTAGTTGCAGAGGCAATTATATTTGCATTATCTGCATTCGAACCTGTTGATGAAGATGTAGATTGGTCTTTAGTATATCCAGAATTAGCTGGAGGACAAGCATCTGCTAAAGAAGCACAACAAAACCCTAAAGGCGTGTTGTCTCAAAAATTAGATGATTTACTTAAAGAAGCTAAAATCGATGGTGAATTAATGGCAAGCTTAGGCGAAAGCATTAAAAACTTTGAGGGTGCAGCAAAAGGTATTTCACCAACTGTAGATTCTATACAAGCTACTCAAAAATATGGAGAAGAATTATCTCTAGCAGCGGCACAAATGGAATCTTTAAACAGTCTTTACAAAGTTCAATTAGAGAGTGTAAATAAACAAGCTTCTATAAACGAAGAGTCTGTTGAAAACGCCGCTAAGTTAAAAGAACAAATGGCATCTTTAACTTCAAATCTGTCGTCACTTAATGGTGTATATGGAGGAATGTTATCTGCAATGAATAAATAATTAGGGGTTACCCAAATTTAATAACCAAAAAACCTAATTACACATGGCAGGAGGAAAACAAACCCCAAGACAGAAAATGATAAACTTGATGTATTTAATATTTATAGCGATGCTAGCTTTAAATATGTCAAAAGAAGTATTATCAGCTTTCGGATTAATGAATGAAAAGCTTACAGAGTCTAACGAGGCGACTGAGGCTAGAAATGCAAGCTTTGTAGCTAGTTTAGAACAAAAGGCTGCAGATGCACCAGATAAATATAAACCTTTAAAGCAAAAAGCAGATCAAATTGATAAATTAGCACATGATTTTGATTCTTATTTAAAAGAATTAAAAGGAAATATGACTGCTAAAATAGAAGATCCTACGGATTATGAAATCATGGATAAGGGAGATTACTTAGATCAAAACTTTTTTAAAGGTGATGTAATCAAAGAAGAAGGTCAAGAGTTTCTAACTAAAATGAAAAATTTTAGAGAAGGTGTTGCTAAGGTTTTAGCAGGCGAAAAAGGCATGGAGTCTGTTATTAAAGAAGTGAATACTAAATTTAATACAGAACCTGTTACAAACAGAGATGGTGTTAAAGTTGATTGGTTAGATTATCACTACAAAGGATTTCCTTTAGTAGCGTCTTTAACTAAAATGACACAGCTTCAGGCAGATATTAAAACTACTGAATCTCAAGTTTTATCTAAAATGTTAGAAGGCGAGTTAGCTAATCAAGTATCAATGACAAATTATACAACTTTGATGGAAACTTCAAAATCTGCTTATTTTAATGGCGAGAAATTTGATGGTCAAATTGTATTAGGTCGTAAAGATGCAACTACAAAACCAAAACGTGTTGAATTGACTTTGGATGGTAGAAAATTATCTAAAAATCAATATGTAATTGAAGACGGTAAAGTAAAACTTAAAATAGGAACTGGCGGTGTTGGAGAACACAAAATTGAAGGTAAATTAATCTTTGGTGAAGGTGGTGAAGAAATTGAAGTTCCTGTAAGTTCGTCTTTCGCTACAGTAGCTAAACCAAATTCAGCAACAATTTCTGCAGATAAAATGAATGTAGTGTATAGAGGTGTTAAAAACCCAATGACGATTTCATTTGCAGGTATTCCTGATAATAAAGTTAGTGCTAGTGCCCAAGGATTATCAAGATCGGGTGGGAGTAGATATGTTATGGATGCTACAAGCGTTAAAGGAAGAGAAGTAACTATAAATGTTACGGGTACACTTCCTGACGGAAAAAAAGTATCTGATAACGCAAAATTCAGAATTAAAGATTTACCAAAACCAACAGGAACGGTAAGAAAAGAAGATGGTGCTGTTAAAATGCAACGTCAAGCTTTAGAAAAATCTACTGTAGGTGCTAAATTTGATGATTTTGATTTTGAATTACCATTGAGAGTTACTGGATTTAAATTTAAAGTGCCAGGGCAACCTACAATTAGTGTTAGAGGCAATAGATTAGATAGTAGAGCAAAAGGAGCCTTACGTAAAGCTAAGCGTGGATCTGGTGTTCAAATATTTGATATAGAAGCTAAAGCAAGTGGTGTAAGTGTGATTCTTAAAAAAGTATCACCAGTATTTGTAGAGCTTACAAATTAAAATATAAGGCTAACGCCGTCGTTAGCCTTATACAATAAAATTAGAATAAGATGAATTTGAAAAGTGTTTTATTAACAATTACAGCTGTTTTAACAGTATCTGGAGTATTTGCTCAAGCCAATATTTTGAATGCTAAAAGTCCTGATGAAATTGGGGTAAGAACAGCCGAACAGAAGGCTATAGATAATGATAAGCCTTTAGAATATGGATATATTGATGATAGAGATATCCTGTTTTCTAAAATGGTGTGGGAGAAGGTAAATCTTGATGAACGCGCAAATTTCTCTTTGTACTATCCTATTGACACCAATAATATTGGTAGTAATAGACGTTCTTTATACGATGTTTTAATGAAAAACATCAAGAATGGTAAAATCAAGAATATCTATGATGATTCTTATTTTACGACAAAACGAACGTTAAAAGATATAGAAGGTGCATTGTCTAAAATTGATACCACTGGATACGGTATTGAACAATTAAATGCTGGAGAATCTCTTTCAGATGAATTTATAGATAGAAGAGATATTACAGCTGCAGAGATTCAAGAGTATCATATTAAAGGCTTATGGTATTTTGATAAGCGACATGCTGAAATGAAGTACAGACTTTTAGGTCTTGCTCCTGTAGCACCAGATGTTAATTTTATTGATGATGAAAATCCAGATTTAGTAGAATTGTTTTGGGTATTTTTCCCAGATGCAAGAGAAATCTTGCATGAAGCTAAAGCATTCAATAACGCTAATAGTGCAATGCCTCATTCGTTCGATCATTTATTAAACGCCAGACGTTTTCAAGGCTATATTTATAAAGAAGAAAATGTTCAAGGTGATAGAAAAGTTAATGAGTATATTTCAGATAATGCATTAATGCAATTACTAGAATCTGATCGTATTAAAACGAAAATTAGAGATTTTGAGTTAGATATGTGGACTTACTAATTTAATCTCAACATAATATAAAAACGCCCGCTTTTAAGTGGGCGTTTTTCTTTTTAATAAGTTAAAGCCTTTCAAAACCTATTCTTTATTTTTGCATAAATATTAAAAATGAAATACGATTATATTATTGTTGGTTTAGGTTTAGCTGGGATAAGCTTTTGCGAACAACTTAGAAACAATAATAAAACTTTTATCGTGTTTGACGATAGCTCTCAAAAATCTTCTATAGTAGCTGGAGGCTTATATAATCCTGTTATTTTAAAACGGTTTACCTCAGTTTGGAAAAGTGATACGCAATTAGATTTGGCAATGAAACACTACGCTGATTTGGAGGACTTACTACAAGTAACAGTAGACTATAAAACACCTGTTTATAGAAAATTTGCTTCAGTTGAAGAACAAAATAATTGGTTTGCAGCTTCAGATAAACCAAAATTAACCAAATATCTGTCAACCAAAATCATTACTAATAAAAATAATGCTGTTAATGCTGATTTTGGATTTGGTAGAGTACTACAAACAGGGCGTATAGACGTAAATAAACTAGTTACATCTTATAAAACGTTTTTAGACACCAAAAGTGTATTAATTCAAGAAGCGTTTGATTATGACGCTTTAAATATAGAAGATGAAGAGTTAAATTATAAAAACAACAGTGCAAATCATATTGTGTTTTCTGAAGGTTTTGGAGTAACAAAAAACCCATTCTTTAAAAATTTACCACTAAAACCAACAAAAGGAGAGGTGTTGACTATTCATGCACCAGAATTAAAAATTGACTTCGTTTTAAAAGGCCCAGTTTTTATTATTCCTCTTGGTAACGATTTTTACAGTGTTGGTGCAACATATGAATTAAATGATTTAACACATACTAACACAGATAAAGCAAAAACGAAACTTTTAGAAGGTCTCAACAGTATGATATCATGTGCGTTTACAATAACAAACCAACGCGCAGGTATAAGGCCAACAGTAAAAGACAGGCGTCCTTTAGTTGGTAGGCATAAAAACTATAAAAGTATATATTTACTTAATGGTTTAGGTACAAGAGGCGTAATGATAGGTCCTTATGTAGCTAAACAACTTTTTGAATTTATTGAGGCGGGTGTGCCTTTAGAAAAGGAGATTAGTTTATCCAGAGTTAAATAACTTATTTTTTCTTAGCTAGAGTTTCATCATAACTCATAAACATATTTATCCAAATATTTCGAGATAATCGCATGATGATTGGCATAAATACAACCAAGGTACCAACTATTGAAATAAAGGTGATTTTTAAACTGGCTCCAAAAAATAAATTACTAATAACAAATGCCGCTGTACCAAAAGCGATACCAACCGCATAACTTACATACATAGCCCCATAAAAAAACGAAGGTTCTATTCTGTATTTTGTATTACAATGCGAACAGCGCTCGTTTACTGTTAGAGTTTCCGAAAGGTTATAAGCATTTTTAGTACTATACATAGATTCTTGATGACATTTAGGACAACAACCCGTCAACATACTATAAATTTTTGTTCCTTTTTTAAACATTTATTTTAATGTATTTTTGCTCGAAAATTAAAACGTTATTTTTTAGAGACGAGATAACAATAGTATTCTCGTAACATCAAAATACCAACAACAAAGGTAAATTTTAAAGTTTAAAACCCTGTAACATAAGTCACATATCTATGCTAAATATTCATAATTTATCAATTTCATTTCAAGGAGAATATCTTTTTGAAGAAATAACATTTAAGCTTGGAAATGGCGACCGTATTGGGTTAATAGGTAAAAATGGCGCTGGAAAATCTACAATGCTTAAAATTTTATCTAAAGAAATAGAACCAGATTCTGGACAAATTGCAGCAGATAAAACCTTAAAAATTGGATTTTTAAAGCAAGACATAGATTTTGTTTTAGGCAGAACAGTATTAGAAGAAGCGTATCAAGCTTTTACTGAAATAAAAGATTTAGAGGCCAAAATGGAATCTATAAACACGCAACTTGCAGAACGTACCGATTATGAAAGTGCTGGTTACAACCAATTGATGATAGATATCAACGATTTACAGCATCAGTACGAAATTGTAGGTGGGTATAATTATCAAGGCAACACAGAGCGAATTTTACAAGGTTTAGGATTTAATAGAGACGATTTTGATAACCTAACGGATACATTTTCTGGAGGTTGGCGTATGCGAATTGAGTTGGCAAAATTATTACTTCAAAATAATGATATTTTACTTTTAGATGAGCCTACAAACCATTTAGATATTGAATCTATAATTTGGTTAGAAAGCTTTTTAAAAAACTATGCTGGCGCAGTAGTTATTGTATCTCATGATAAGATGTTTTTAGATAATGTGACGAACAGAACCATTGAGATTTCTTTAGGGCGTATTTACGATTATCCTAAACCATATTCTAAATTTTTAATATTAAGAGAAGAACTTAGAGAGCAGCAGTTAGCATCTCAAAAAAACCAGCAAAAACAAATTGAGCAAACCGAGAAATTAATTGAAAAATTTAGAGCAAAAGCATCAAAAGCTACTATGGCACAATCGCTAATTAAAAAATTAGATAAGATTGAACGTATTGAAGTTGACGAAGATGATACTAGTGTAATGACATTAAATTTTCCGGTATCGGTTACGCCAGGTAAAGTCGTGGTAGAAGCCGAGGCTGTTTCAAAAAATTATGGCGATAATCAAGTTTTAAAAGCTATAGATTTATTAATTGAGCGCGATAGTAAAACCGCATTTGTTGGGCAAAATGGTCAAGGCAAATCTACTTTAGCCAAAATAATTGTTGGAGATCTTAACTATGATGGTCACTTAAAATTGGGGCATAATGTACAAATAGGATATTTTGCTCAAAACCAAGCGGAGTATTTAGATGGTAATAAAACTGTTTTAGATACCATGATTGATGCAGCTAACGAAAGTAACCGAAGTAAAGTAAGGGATATATTAGGCTCATTTTTATTTAGAGGTGATGAGGTAGAAAAGTATGTAAAAGTACTATCTGGTGGAGAGCGAAACCGTTTAGCATTGGCAAAACTAATGCTACAACCATTTAATGTATTAATAATGGATGAGCCCACAAACCACCTAGATATAAAATCTAAAAACGTACTTAAAGATGCTTTAAAGCGTTTTGAAGGCACACTAATATTAGTATCACACGATAGAGATTTTCTTCAAGGATTAACAAATTTAGTTTATGAGTTTAAAGACTATAAAATCAAGGAATATTTAGGTGATGTTGATTATTATTTAGAGCAACGACAGGTTGAAAACTTAAGAGAAGTAGAAAAACGTACTGTGGTTAAGGAAACCCCAAAAGAGAAAAAACAACACTCTTATCAAGAACAGAAAAAGTTAAAATCGTTAAATAATAAATTAAGTAATATAGAATCTAAAATAGGACAATTAGAAAAAACCATAAAATCTGATGATGTAGCTCTAGAAACAAATTATGATGCTACCGTTGCCGATAAAAGCTTTTTTGATACTTACGAGGGTAATAAAAAGCAACTTCAAAAACTTATGGCAGATTGGGAAAAGATTCAATTCGAACTAGAAGCATTGTCTTAATTCAAATTAGAGATTTTCTAATTCTTAGTATATGTAGAACTCACAAAAAAACGAAATACGTTTTCTTGTGGGTTTTTTATAAATGAATATTTACAATCATAAAATTCATTCTAATGTAAAGTATTATTGCTCGTAAAAATAACTACAGATTCTTTTAAGTTTTTTTTAACTGCAACCGGCTCTTATTTAAATACTTTTGCATAATATTTCTAGTTGCAATGATGAATTGTGAGTTAGAAATTTCATAACCAAAACCATTTATGCGCAACATTATACTTTCCATTATTGGAGGAATAGCCATTATTGCATCAATATTTATTGGCAATATAATAGCAAATAATAAAAAAAAACAAAGACCTGTAATTGAAAAAGTAGTAAAAACAGTATTTACCGATACTGTAAACAATGGTACTATTCAAATAGTAATACCTGCTAATGGTAATTTAGAAGCAAAACGCAGAGTAGAGTTGTTTTCTGAAGTTCAAGGTGTTTTTAGAGCAAATAGAAAATTATTTAGAGCAGGTGAGACGTATCGTAAAGGCGAAATACTTATTAGTATTGATGCTGCTGAGTTTTATGCAAGCTTACAATCCTCCAAAAGTAATTTATACAATGCAATAGCTGCTGTAATGCCCGATTTAAGGTTAGACTTTCCTGAAATATTTCCAAAATGGCAAAATTATCTTAAGAATTTCGATTTAGACAAAGCAATACCAAAATTACCTAAAATGACGTCTGATAAAGAAAACTATTTTATAACGGGTAGAGGTATTGTTTCTAGTTATTACAATGTTAAAAACCAAGAACAACGCTTATCAAAATATACTATTAGAGCTCCTTTTTCTGGTATTTTAACAGAAGCATTAATTACAGAAGGCGCATTAGTAAGAAACGGACAAAAATTAGGTGCATTTATAGATCCATCAGTTTATGAAATGGAAGTAGCATTAGGAAAAAACTATGCTAGTTTTTTAAAGGTTGGAGAAGCTGTAGTGCTCAACGATATAGAAGGCACACAAACTTATTCTGGTAAGGTGTCTCGTGTAAATGGCAGTATTGATGCATCTACACAAACTATTACTGCATTCATAGAAGTTAAAGACAATCAGCTAAAAGAAGGTATGTATCTTGAAGCAAACCTAAATGCAAAAAAAGAATATGACGCTATAGAAATAAATAGAAGCTTAGTAAAAGAAGGAAAAGAAATTTTTGTAGTTAGAGACAGTGTTTTAGATCTTATAAGCGTAGAACCTGTGTTTTTTTCAGACACAAAAGCAGTGCTGAAAGGTATACCAAATGGTACGGTAATTTTAGAAAAACCAATACCTGGTGCTTATGCAGGAATGCTAGTAAAACCCTATACTACAAATAGTGAAAATAACTCTAAAACTTCACGTAAAGCTAAACAACAATAGGTATGAGAAAACTAATTGCCTATTTTATAAAGCATAGTGTAGCAGTAAATGTTGTAGTACTTGCTTTTTTAATTTTTGGTGTATTTGGGGCTATAAAGCTTAAATCATCATTTTTCCCATTAGTAGATTCTAAAAACATCAATATTACAGTAACCTATCCCGGTGCTTCTCCTCAGGAAGTAGAAGAAGGTATAATACTTAAAATTGAAGATAACTTAAAAGGGCTTAACGGTGTAGACCGTGTTACATCAACCTCTAGAGAAAATAGTGGTAGCATTAATGTGGAAATAGAAAAAGGAAGGGATATTGATTTTATGCTTCTTGAAGTTAAAAATGCAGTAGATAGAGTACCTTCTTTTCCTGCTGGTATGGAGCCTTTAATTGTTGCTAAACAAGAGGCGTTAAGACCAACTATAACGTTTTCTATTAGCGGGCAGCAAGTACCGCTTGCAACATTAAAACAGATTGGAAGGCAGGTTGAGAATGATTTAAGAGCCATAGATGGTATTTCTCAAATTGAAATATCTGGATATCCTGAAGAAGAGATTGAAATTGCGGTAAAAGAAACGAGCTTACTAGCTTTCAATTTATCATTTGCCGATGTTTCTAATGCTGTAAACCAATCTAGCCTTATCACTACTGGCGGTAAAATTAAAACGAATACCGAAGAATATCTAATAAGAGCAAATTCTAGATCGTACTATGCTAACGAACTCTCTAATTTAGTCGTAAAATCAGATGCATCAGGGCGTATTATTAAACTTAAAGATATTGCAGAGGTTAGAGATAGGTTTTCTGAGACACCAAATTCAAATTATTATGATGGTAATTTATCTATTAATGTTACCATAACAAGCACAAATACTGAGGATTTAATTTCTGCTGCCGATAAAGCCAAAACATACATAGCAAATTTTAATCAAAAATACGATAATATACAGCTAAATGTGGTTAGAGATTTATCAATTACATTGGTACAGCGTACTAATTTATTAGCAGAAAATGCTGTTATTGGAATGCTTTTAGTACTATTGTTTTTATCACTCTTTTTAAATACACGTTTAGCATTTTGGGTAGCTTTTGGACTGCCTGTAGCTTTTTTAGGTATGTTTATGCTAGCGGGATATTTTAATGTAACTATAAATGTTTTATCCCTATTTGGTATGATTATAGTTATAGGTATTTTAGTAGATGATGGTATTGTAATAGCCGAAAATATATACCAACATTACGAAAAAGGAAAAACACCAGAACAAGCTGCTGTAGATGGCGTTATGGAAGTGTTGCCAGCCATAATTTCTGCTATAATTACTACAATATTAGCCTTTTCTATTTTCTTATTTTTGGACGGTAGAATAGGTGAGTTTTTTGGTGAGGTCTCTGTGGTTGTAATTTTAACCTTAGTGGTATCTTTAGTAGAAGCCTTAATAATCTTACCTGCACATTTAGCACATTCTAAGGCGCTTAGAGTACAAAATAACGAACCAAAAGAGGGTATTGCAGGGTTTTTTAAAAAAGCATTTTCAAAACTTAGATATATTAATACACTAGGGGATAATGTTATGGCGTGGCTGCGTGATAAAATATATAGTCCGACACTTCGATTTGCACTCAAATATAAATTTTTAACATTTTCTTTTTTCATAGTTTTTTTAATTCTCACAAGAGCAAGTTTTCAAGGCGGTATCATAAGAGGAGCATTTTTTCCTCAAATAGCAAGCGATCAAGTTAGGATTACACTAAATATGCCAAATGGTACTAACGCAGCAATTACTGATAGTATTATAACATTTATAGAAACAAAAGCCACAGAAGTAACTAAGGAAATTCACGACGAATATTTGGGTGAAGATGCTACAGACTATTTGGTAAAAAATATGATACGAAACATTGGTCCTGGATCGTCAACAGCATCATTGTCAATTAATTTATTACCTGGTGAAGAACGACCAAATTCAATAACAGCCAGTATGGTTACCAACAAAATAAGGGAACGTGTAGGCCCCGTTTTTGGTGTGGAAAGTTTAGTTTATGGAAGTGGTGGTAACTTTGGTGGTAGCCCAGTTTCAGTGTCATTATTAGGTAGTAATATAGAAGAACTTAAAGCGGTTAAAGCTGAATTGAAACAAAATTTAGTGCAAAATATTCTACTTAAAGATGTAACTGATAACGATCCAGATGGTATAAAGGAAATACGATTACAATTAAATAATAGCGCTTACGCATTGGGGTTAGATTTAAGGACAGTAATGTCTCAAGTTAGAGCTGCTTTTTTTGGTGCACAGGCGCAGCGCTTTCAACGTGGGCAAGACGAAATAAGAGTTTGGGTAAGATACGATAGAGCAGAGCGATCATCGATTCAGAATTTAGAAACCATGCGCATACGTACACCAAATGGACAACTTGTGCCGTTAAAAGAGATTGCAAATTATAAAATTGAGCGAGGTGATGTTGCTATAAATCATTTGGATGGCAGACGAGAAATACAGATTTCAGCTGATATTAAAGACCCAAAAAAAACAAGTTCTACAGATATTATGGCTGAGGTTAAAGATGAAATCATGCCAGAGATATTATCTCGTTATCCAACAGTAACGCCATCATACGAAGGACAAAATAGAGAACGTTTAAAATTAACAAACTCTCTTGGTCCAGTTGGTATTATTGTTTTGGTACTTATTTATGTTGTAATAGCATTTACTTTTAGAAGTTACAGTCAACCTTTATTATTAATATTACTTATTCCGTTAAGTTTACCTGCGGTAGCTTGGGGGCATTGGATACATGATTTCCCAGTAAATATTCTATCCTTACTTGGTATTATTGCACTAATAGGAATAATGGTAAACGATGGTTTAGTACTTATAGGTAAATTCAATAGTAATTTAAAAGAAGGTTTAGCATTCGATGAGGCACTTTATCAAGCAGGTAGAGCACGTTTTAGAGCCATTTTTTTAACCTCAATTACAACGGTAGCAGGTTTAGCACCATTAATTTTTGAAGAAAGTAGGCAAGCACAGTTTTTAATACCAATGGCAGTCTCAATTGCTTACGGTATTGGTTTCGCTACAGTATTAACATTAATAGTATTACCCATTTTTTTAGCATTTAGTAATAGCGTAAAAACTACAGCAAAGTGGCTATGGACAAATAAAGCGGTAACAAAGGAAGAAGTAGAGCGTGTTGTTAAAGAGAGAGAACACGAAAAGCATCAAAAAAGGTTGTTTGAGCATAATTTTGTAACAAAAGATGACATAGAGTTTCTACTTAAAAAACAAGATAGAAATAATGAGCAATAGATATTACATACTAGCACTATTTTTTATAACGAGTATATCTACTCATACACAAGAATTATTAACCACAGATAAAGCTATAGCACTGGCTTTAGAACATAACTATGGTATTAAAATTGCAAAAAATACAGTTGAAGTTGCTGATAACAATAAAAGTGTTTTAAATTCTGGATACTTACCCTCTTTAACAGGAATTGCAGGTGCTAGTATAGATCGCCAAAATGCCGAAGGACAGTTAGCTGATGGTAACGTAAGAACAGCCGAAGGTGCTGAAACACGTCGGTATAACGCCTCAATCAACTTAAATTATACCTTGTTTGATGGTTTAGGGCGTTTATATAATTACAAGCGTTTAAAAGAACAGTACCAATTATCTGAGTTGGAAGCTCGAGAAACTATAGAAAACACCATACTTCAGTTGTTTTCTATTTACTATACCATAGCGCAATTATCTGAAAACTCAAAGGTATTAGAAGAAACTATTAGGGCGAGTAAAAATCGATTAATAAGAGCCAAATACCAATTTGATTATGGTCAAAATACAAAACTAGATGTTTTAAATGCTGAAGTTGATATTAATAATGACAGTATAAGTTTAATAAATATTAAGCAACAACTAAAGGTTACTAAACGCGATTTAAATGTTGTTTTAGGTAATCATTTATCTGATAATTTTGAGTTAGATAAGGACGTTAATTTTTTAATACAATTAGATAAGTCTGAGTTATTACAAAAAACGATGGGGAATAACGTATCTCTACTTCAGGCTGATCAGAATATTTACATAAGTCAATTTGGTATTAAAACAAATAAAGCTCAATTGCTCCCAACTGTTGGGTTAGTAGGTTCTTATGGGTGGAATGAATCTTCAAATAACAGTCCGTTAGCATTTGTAATTCAAAATACAAATTCAGGAGTTTCCGCAGGTTTAAATTTAACATGGAATCTTTTTGACGGTGGAAGCACGCTTACGCGAGTTAAAAATTCAAAAATTAATTTTGAAACCTTAAAATTACAAAGAGAGCAACTTCAAATTGATATAGAACGCAGTTTTAACAATGCTTGGGATGATTATCAGAATAAATTACATATTTATAAAGTACAAGAAGATAATATTAGTACCTCCCAAAATAATTTTGATAGAACCAATGAAAAATTTAAACTTGGTCAAACTACTTCAATTGAGTTTAGGCAAGCGCAACTTAACTTATTAAACGCAGAGTTAGGTAAAAATCAAGCCATATATCAAGCCAAAATTGCCGAACTAGAAGTGCTTAGATTAAGTGGAGAATTACTAAATATCGACATATGACCCTGTAAATGTTAAAAATTAGTGTATTTCATCGATAAAAATAGTTTTTTATCTATTTTGATGCTATTTTCGTTCAAGAAATTAGTCCCTAATCAACCTAATTATGAAAAACCTCAAATACACAATCTTATTAGTTTTAACATCTTTGGCTACTTATGCAAGTGTTTCAAACAGCGATAAAGAAGCCTTATTGGCTTTGTATAATAATACAAACGGCGCAGAATGGAATGCTAAGTGGGATATTTCTACACCAATAGATACATGGCAGGGTGTTAAAATAGAGAATAATTTGGTTGTTGAAATCAACTTACCATTTAATAATTTACAAGGCGAATTACCAACAGAGATTGGTAATCTTAAAGGTTTAAAGAAATTAAACTTAGGCTTTAATGGTTTAACAGGAAATATACCAACGTTTTTAAGCAAGTTAGATAATCTTGAAATTTTAGAATTATTTATGAATAAGTTTGAAGGGGAGATTCCTGCTGAATTAGGAGCACTTAAAAAGCTCAAATCTTTAAAGTTATACAGTAATAAACTTTCAGGTAATATTCCATTAGAGATAATGGGTTTAACTAACCTTGAAGAACTTTTAATAGGTAGTAACTACTTAACAGGTAATATACCTAGTGAAATTCAGGCGCTAAAAAAGCTAAAGAAATTTAGCGTTATGGATAATAAAATGGACGGAGAAATTCCTGTTGAAATGGCGCAGTTAACAGATTTAGAAGAGTTGTTATTATCTACCAACGAATTTACTGGTGATGTGCCTATCGAATTTATTAATTTAACTAAGTTAAACACCATAATGGTGAGTGATAATAAATTAAATAAAGAATACATTAGTGTTTCTGGAAAAAACCCACCATCATTAATGATCATAGAATCGGGAGCAACCGCATCAATGGATATTGAAAAAGAATAATTAGTTTGTAGTTTTATAAAATAGTTAATGTTAAAAAAGATGCACAATAGTGTGTCTTTTTTTATTTTTATAAAATGAAAGAACATTATTTTACATGCCCACACTGCTGGGAGAGCATATCTATGTTGTTAGATAATTCTATTTCTAAACAATCTTATATAGAAGATTGTGAAGTGTGCTGCAACCCTATTCAAATCACAACTCAATTTACAAATACCGAATTAATTGCTTTTCAAGCAGATAGTATTGAGCAATAATATTTTATAATTTTATTCTTGTAGAAACCTAAAAAGGATTGTATATTTGCAATCCGAAATAATTTGGTCGGCATTATGAACCGAAAGACAATGTTCAACTTGATTGAGTATTATTAAGTAAATTATTTTTAAATTATATCGCGGGATAGAGCAGTAGGTAGCTCGTCGGGCTCATAACCCGAAGGTCACTGGTTCGAGTCCAGTTCCCGCTACTAAATTAAAAGTCATAACTTAATTGTTATGGCTTTTTTTGTTTAGAAAAAAATTAAAGAATGAGTAGTTTTTAGTATTCTACATTTTCCAAGGTTCACTCCTATACAAAGTATTCATCTATTTCTATTTAAATCGTTTTTTATGATATCACAATATTTTTATTATGATTAAAACTTAATAAATTATGATTTAAGATAAATATTTATAAAAGCCTTAGTCCTAATTGGGTTTCTGTGCGTATTTACTATAACTTTATCATGAAAAATAATATAAGGATATGGGTGTTGTTGAAGCTAATGATAATTTGGTGCTAATTGATAGAAATGATATACAGCGCGTAGAACCATTAAATTGGTGGGTTGGTTTTAAAAATCAATCTCTAGAGTTATTAGTACAGCATCCTAATATTTCAGGACGAATTCCGGTAATTTCATACAAGGGTGTTTCTATTGAAAGAATAAATAAAGCTGATAGTGCCAATTACTTATTTATATCTCTAAATATATCAAAAAGTACAATATCTGGTAAATTCAATATCATTTTCAAAAAAGATAATGAAGAAGATTTAATTCATACCTACGAGTTGAAATCAAGAGAAAAAGCATCTGAAACGTATACTGGTTTTGATAGTTCTGATGTTATATACTTAATAACTCCCGATAGATTTGCTAATGGAAACCCTGATAATGATATTGTAGAATCATTTAAAGAAAACCATATTAATAGAAATGATGATTATGCACGCCATGGTGGAGATATTGAAGGTATCATTAATCATTTAGATTATATTGAAGACATGGGGTTTACTGCAATATGGCCAAGTCCGTTGCTAATAAATAATATGCCTCAAGGATCTTACCATGGATACGCCATAACAGATTTTTATCAAATAGATCCGCGTTTTGGGACTTTACAAGATTATAAAACCTTATCTGCTAAACTAGCAGAAAAAGGGATGAAATTAATTATGGATCAAGTAGCTAACCATTGTGGTATAGCGCATTGGTGGATGAGTGATTTACCATTTAAAGATTGGATTAACCATCAAAAAAACTACGAGGATAATGCTAATAGTTGGGATAGTAGTAAAAGTATAACTACAAATCATATGTCTACTACAAATCAAGATATTTATGCTTCCAAAATAGATAAAAATAATATGAATGAAGGTTGGTTTGTTCCGGCTATGCCAGATTTAAACCAACGAAACCCATTTATGGCGCGATACACCATACAAAACAGTATTTGGTGGATAGAAACGGCAAACTTAGGCGGTATTCGTCAAGACACTTACCCATATCCTGATAAATTTTTTATGAGCCGTTGGGCAGGCGAAATTATGAATGAGTATCCTAATTTTAGTATTGTAGGTGAAGAGTGGAGTTATAATCCACTTTTGGTTGGCTATTGGCAATCTAATGCAAATAATAGAGACGGGTATAATTCTAATTTAAAATCCCCAATGGACTTTCCAATGCAACGCTTTATTGTAGAAGCTTTAAATGAAGATGAACAATGGGATAAAGGATTGCTAAAAATGTATCAAGGTCTTGCTAACGATTTTTATTATGCCTCACCAAAAGATATTATGGTATTTCCTGATAATCATGATATGAGCCGTATCTTCACACAACTTCAGGGTGATATAGCTAATACTAAAATGGCGCTTAGTTATATTTTAATGATGCCTCGTATTCCACAACTATATTACGGCACAGAAATTTTGATGAATGATTTTAATAATCCTGGAGACCACGGATTAGTAAGAACAGATTTTCCTGGTGGTTGGGAAGGTGATAAAATTAATGCGTTTACTGGGGAAGGTTTAAGTGATGACCAGAAGGATATGCAATCTTTCCTTAAAAAAATACTTAATTACAGAAAAACTAGTAAAGCCATTCATAAAGGTAAAACCATACATTTTGCACCTAAAAATGGTATTTATGTGTTGTTTAGAATTATAGAAGATGAAACGGTTGTTCATATAATTAATAAAAACCATAAACCAGTAGATTTGGATTTAAGTAGATTTGATGAAATTAATCTCAAAGAAAAGCCTCTTAAAAACATTATTTCAGAGGATGAGATAAGATGGAGAAGCCCGTTAAAAATAAATAATAAAGGAAGTATTTTGTTAACCACTAAATTAAATAGATAATAAAAACTCAGACTAAAAAATTATTTTTTAATAAATGTTTCTATTTTCGTGAGTGTAATACTAACTCCTAAGATGTAATAATGATGAAGTATATTAACCTTACGCTAGTTCTATCACTTATTGTAATATTTCAATCTTTTGCTCAAAATGTTTCTATTGAGGGACAATTAAAAAAGTGGGAAAAAATAACCTTAAATTTTGAAGGCGACGATATTACAGAAAACGATGCCAATAATCCCTTTTTAAACTATCGGTTAAATGTTATTTTTAAAAATAATGGCAGAGTATTTACAGTGCCAGGTTTTTTTGCAGCAGATGGTAACGCCGCAGAAACTAGTGCTACTTCGGGTAAGATTTGGCAGGTTCGATTTATGCCAGATGCTGTTGGTAAATGGGAGTACGAGGTGTTTTTTAGAACAGGAAAAAATATTGCCATAAGCGATGATATTTATGCGGGTGAGCCAGTAAGTTTTAATGGTGTTAGAGGTGAATTCAATATAGATGAAGCTAGTAAAGAAGGCTCTAGTTTTAAACAAAAAGGACGGTTAATATACGATGACAGCAGGTACTTAAAATATGCTGACACAAAAGATGCATTTATCAAAGGTGGTGCTGATAGCCCAGAAAACTTCCTTGCTTTTTTTGAATTTGACCAAACTCCTGCATCTCATAAATACGTACCTCATGCTAAAGATTGGAGAAATGGAGATCCTACTTGGAAAAATGGAAAAGGCAAAAACATTATTGGAGCGTTAAATTATTTAGCTTCAAAAGAGATGAATTCGGTGTATTTTTTAACAATGAATGTTCAAGGTGATGGTAACGATGTGTGGCCATGGACGGATGAAAACGAAAGATATCGATTTGATTGTAGTAAACTAGACCAATGGGAAAAGGTGTTTGATCACATGGACAATTTGGGTTTAATGCTGCATATAGTTACTCAAGAAACAGAAAACGAACTGCTGTTGGATATTGGTGAGTTAAAAACCCAGCGTAAACTCTATTATAGAGAATTAATAGCAAGATTTTCACATCACCTTGGGGTTATTTGGAATTTGGGTGAAGAAAATGGATGGCAAAATTGGGCACCAAAAGCTCAAAATGATGCAGATAGAAAGGCGATGTCTAAATACATAAAAACACATGACCCATATAAAAACTTAGTTTTATTGCATACACATGCAGTAAGTCATGCGCAAGATCATATTTTAAATCCGCTTTTGGGTTACAGGTATTTAGATGGGCCGTCTTTACAAATTAAGCACCCATCAGATGTTCATGAAATCGCAAAAAAATGGATTTCTAAATCTAGTAATTTTGGTAAACCTTGGGTAGTAATGCAGGATGAAATTGGGCCTGCTCACACAGGAGCCAAACCAGATGCAGACGATCCTGAACATGACGCAATAAGACACCAAGTGTTATGGGGAAATTTAATGGCAGGTGGTGCTGGTGTAGAGTGGTATTTTGGGTATAAATATGCTAACAATGATTTAAATTGCGAAGATTGGCGCTCTAGAGACAACCTTTGGGAACAAACTAAACATGCCCTACATTTTTTTAAAATTCATATACCATTTCAAGACATGGTTACTCTTGATGATGCAACTGATAATTTAGACGATTATGTACTTGCAAAGCATGGAGAGATTTATGCTGTTTACTTGCCAAAAGTTAAAGCTACTACATTAAATCTCACAGGAGTTTCTGGAAAGTTTTCTGTGCGCTGGTACAACCCAAGAACAGGAGGTAGCTTACAAAAAGGTAAAGTAAAAACATTAAAAGGAGGTAAGCATATTTCTATTGGTATGCCTCCAAATAAAGAAAAAGACTGGGTTGCACTTATTAAGCGTCAGTCTGATGTAATTTCTAATGCCTCAAGTGATGCTAATAGAATATTACTAAATGCGTTAACAGATTTTACATCTAAGGTTACTACTAAAACAAACTATTATAAAGATAAAAAGAATAAGGCTTTAGCTATAAATGCTTCTAAAGAACCTCAGAGAAAAGGTTTTGCAAGTGCCAGTACTATTTTTAAAGGTAAAACAGGTATGTATAATGTTGTACTGCATACTATGGCAGAACAGGATGGAGAATCTACATATCACGTAAGTATAAATCATACTAAAGTAAAAAGTGCAAGTAACCCAAAGGTTACAGAATCATTTAAAGCAATAAAACTTAATATGGGCACATTGTATTTAAAAACCAATGATACAATAACTATAGCATCAAATGCGCATACTAATGGTACACTTCCAGAAAAAGGAGGTACAGCTTGGTCTAGAGGTAGGTGGAATGGCATATCCTTTGTAAAAAGTAATATATTGCAAAATAGAGAGTTACAGAATGCTACCCCTTATTTGGTTCAAAATGATATTCTAGCAGTAGAGGCTGAAAATTTTCATTTTAACTCAAATAATTATAGTCCGCGAGAATGGTATGTGCGCTCTTTAAAAGGACACACTCCCTTTTTAGATATTTCAAATCACTCCAAAACAGCAAGTGGAGAAAGTTATATAGAAGCTTTACCTGATACTAGAAAAACACATGATGATAAACTCATTCGTGGAGAAAATTTCTTCCCAATACCGGGTTCTGGAGGTTTGGTGGGTTACAAAGTTAAAATCGATACACCGGGAAAATATTACGTTTGGGTAAAGGCATATTCTAGCGGGCCAGAAGATAATGGTGTTCATGTAGGTATTGATGGGGATTGGCCAGAAAGCGGACAGCGTATCCAGTTGTGTAAAGGGAAACATAAGTGGACGTGGTCTTCGGCACAAAGGGTTCCAGAAAACCATTGTGGTACACCTAAAACTATATTTCTAGAAGTAAAAGAAGCAGGAGAACACGTAATATTTTTTTCAATGCGAGAAGATGGCTTTAAATTAGATAAATTTATTTTAACGAGTCACCCAGATTTTGATCCTAAACGCTAATATGTTCCCTCTAAATAGTGATCAAATTTATAGCCTTTTTTTAATTATTTTATTTTTTAAACAGAACGTTAATACATTTTTTTAATGTGCTTAATTTTGTTACTTTTGGTCGCAATTAAAAAATTAGTATAGATTATGAAATTAATTAAACTATCAATTCTAGCATTAATTATAAGTTTTGCTTCTTGTGAAAAAAAACCCGGAGCAGTTACTAAAGATGCTTTAAAAACTGAAATAGATTCAGTGAGTTATGCTATTGGAATGGATGTAGGTACAAGTGTATCATCTCAAATTGAAGATATTAATAGTGATTTGTTTATCGCTGGATATTTTAATGTTTTAGATTCTGCAGATGTTTTGATAGATAAAACAGCCTCTCAAGGTATTATACAAAGCTACTTTGAAAAAAATCGTGAGAAAATCATGAAAAGACAGCAAGAACGCGCTGCCAAAGAAGCTGAAAAGAAATTTGGAGCTAATAAAGCAGCAGGAGAGAAATTTTTAAAAGAAAATGTAGCTAACGAAGGTGTATTAACTACAGAGAGTGGTTTGCAATACGTTGTTCTTAAAGAAGGGAATGGTAAAAAACCAACTGCCGAAGATAAAGTAAAAGTGCACTATCATGGAACATTAACAGACGGTACTGTTTTTGATAGTTCTGTTGATAGAGGAGAGCCAACAGAGTTTGGTGTTACGCAAGTAATTCCAGGATGGATTGAAGGGTTGCAATTAATGAGCGAGGGTTCTAAATATAAATTCTTTATTCCACAAGAATTAGCATATGGCGCTAACCCTAGACCAGGTGGTGTAATTAAACCTTTTTCAGCTTTAGTTTTTGAAGTTGAATTAATAGAAATTCTAGATAAATAATTATTTATTTTATAATATTTTAAAAACAGGAAGTTATTAGCTTCCTGTTTTTTTATTTGTAGTAGTTTGAATGTAAATAGATTGTAAATTTGTAATAAATTTTAAATATGAGTCATAAAGCTGGTTTTGTAAACATAATAGGTAACCCAAATGTTGGTAAGTCTACGTTGATGAATGCATTTGTAGGTGAAAAATTATCTATAATTACTTCTAAAGCGCAAACCACAAGGCATCGTATTTTAGGTATTGTAAATGGTGATGATTTTCAGGTAGTACTTAGTGATACTCCAGGCATTATTAAACCAGCTTACCAACTTCAAGCCTCTATGATGGATTTTGTAAAATCTGCTTTTGAAGATGCAGATATTTTAATTTATATGGTAGAAATTGGTGAGCAAAACTTAAAAGATGAAGCCTTTTTTAATAAGATCACCAATTCTAAAATTCCAGTAATATTATTATTAAATAAAATAGATACTTCAAACCAAGAGCAATTAGAAGATCAAGTACAACTATGGTCACAAAAAGTACCAAATGCAGAGATTTTTCCAATTTCTGCCTTAAGAGGTTTTAATGTAAAAGAAGTGTTTAATCGTATTTTAGATCTATTACCAGAATCTCCAGCATTTTACCCAAAAGACCAATTAACAGATAAGCCCGAGCGTTTTTTTATAAACGAAAAAATTAGAGAAAAAATTCTACTTCACTATAAAAAAGAAATTCCTTATGCTGTAGAAATAGAAACCGAAGAGTTTTTTGAAGAAGAAAACATCATTCGTATGCGATCTGTAATTATGGTTGAGCGAGAGACTCAAAAAGGTATTATAATAGGCCATAAAGGTAGCGCATTAAAACGAGTAGGGGTAGAGGCTAGAAAAGATTTAGAAATCTTCTTTGGAAAGCAGATTCACTTAGAATTATATGTAAAAGTGAATAAAAATTGGCGTAGTAATCAAAACCAACTGAAACGTTTTGGTTACAATAGCAAGTAAATTCTAACACTATCTTTTTTTTAACCTAACATTTAGTTTACACTTTAGTTTCATCTTAGAGGATTAATTAATCAATCTTTTTATAATGAAACTTAAAAACGTATTTAAATTATTTAGTATCGCGCTAATCGCTTGTTTTACCTTTCTATCTTGTGTAGAAGAAGATTTTAAAGGTGAAGATGGAATGGACGGGCAAGACGGTATAGATGTTACCTATTTTGCAACAGTCTCAAAAATTGCCTTTGGAGATGGTGTACCAGAAATCTCAGCTTATGATGTTACAACACAAACTGTGTTTTCAACAAATTCTGAAGCAAAAGAAGTTGAGGTTATCAACATTTCTAATGTAAATGCCCCAGTAATTGCTAATCCAATAGATATAACTATATATGGTGGAAATGTAAATTCTGTAGCTTGCCAAAATGGGTATTTAGCAATTGCTGTAGAAGCAGAAGAAGCTACTAACAATGGTAGTGTTGTAATTTTTAAAACAGACGATTTAACAACACCTTATGCAAATATTACTGCAGGTGCACTACCCGATATGGTTACTTTTACGCCAGATGGAAAATATATTTTATCTGCTAATGAAGGTGAACCCAATGATGACTATGATGTAGACCCTAAAGGATCAATTACATTAATTGATGTTGCAACTAAAACGGCTACCCAAATTTATTTCGATGCGTTTAATACTGAGGAGGCCACTCTTGAAGAGAATGGTTTTAGAGTTTTTGGACCTGGTGCCGATTTAAGTACAGATGTAGAACCAGAATATATTACAGTTTCTTTAGATTCTAAAACAGCATTTATTGCATTACAAGAGAACAATGGTATTGCAAAATTAGATATAGAGTCTCAAACTATTACAGATATTTATCCGTTAGGAACCAAAGATTACAGTGAAGTTGCTTTTGATTTAAGCGATAGAGACGACACAATAGGTAATCTAAATTTTTGGCCTGTAGAAAGTTATTATCAACCAGATGCTATTGATTATTTTGAATTAGGTGGCATGGGTTATATTATTACAGCTAATGAAGGAGATGCTAGAGATTATGATGGTTATTCTGAAGAAGCAAGAGGTGATGATTTAATAAACGATGGAGTAATTTTAGATCCTGATGCTTATCCAGACCCAGAAACTTTGGCTATGGATGAAAACCTAGGACGTTTAAAAATTACAACAGCTAATGGCGATTTAGATGGCGATGGTGATATTGATCAAATATATGGCTACGGTGGGCGTTCATTTTCTATATGGAACACCTCAGGTGAATTGATGTTTGATTCTGGAAATGAATTTACGTTAATGGCATTATTTGATTTTGGAAATTATCCAGAAAATAGATCAGACGATAAAGGCACTGAACCCGAATCGGTAATTACTTATATTGAAGGCGCTAATACCTATGCTGCTATAGGACTAGAAAGAAGCGGAGATGTTTTAATTTATAATATTACTGATATTCATAATCCTTTCTTTGTGCAAAGATTAAGAAACACATCTCCAGAAGGATTATTAATTATAAATCCAGAAGATAGCCCTAACGGTAAAACATTACTCGTTGTTTCAAATGAGTTTCCAGACGATGCTACTTTAAACATCTATTCAAAATAAATTTTTGTATGATTTTATATGTATGTAATTTAAACTTAATCTAATAATAACTTCTTGATTAGGTAACTTTTAGGTCGTACAAAAAGCTAATATTTGTATATCTTAATATTTAGTTAAGTTTAGTTTGAGTTAGTTTTAAAAGCTTTGATTGGTTCTTATCAATCAAGGCTTTTTTGTTTTAATACCTTATTCATAACATCACGAAGTTGTAGCATTTCTTTTTTGCTAGTATCTCTTCCTATCCGACCAGCAAAATATAATGCAAACCATATAATTATCATAAACACCATTAGGCTTATTTGTACGATAAAATCAGTTTTTAAACGCCAATTGGTATACGCCCAAATACTAAAAGCTATAAAAAGCGATGCTATTATAAAATGCAAAAACATAAAAAGTGTCCATACGGTAGGGTTTGGGCCAAATAACCCATGTAGTAAGCTAGAGTTAGTAGTAACTTCATCAATTTCTAGGTGTAACTGTGGTGACCAGAAGTTTTGCTCTTTTTTTTGATATTTAATAAAAACATGAGTATCAATTCTTGATATAACAACACTATTTTGCGTGCTTTTTAAATCCTCAAATCGGTTTAATATAGTAGTATTACTTTCGTTTAATTCAATTTTAAATCGCGGTCTTAAAATAATATCATTCTTAGTAGACATATAGTATCCGTTTGTATTGTAAATTACTGTTTTTTCTTCAATATTAAGTGTTACCTTTGCAGCCAATTCTAAGAATATGAGTAATATAGTTGCTATAGTAGGAAGGCCAAATGTGGGTAAGTCTACCTTTTTTAATCGTATGATTCAAAAAAGAGAGGCTATTGTTGATGCCGTAAGTGGTGTTACAAGAGACCGACACTATGGAAAATGTGAATGGAACGGAAAAGAGTTTTCATTAATAGATACAGGTGGCTATGTAGTTGGAAGCGATGATATTTTTGAAGCTGAAATTGATAAGCAAGTAGAATTAGCCATAGATGAAGCGGATGCTATTATTTTTATGGTTGATGTTGAAGATGGCGTAACTGGAATGGATGAAGATGTTGCCGGCTTATTACGAAAGGTTAAGAAACCTGTATTTTTAGTAATAAACAAAGTGGATAACGGTAAACGTGCCGAAGATGCTGTAGAATTTTATGCTTTAGGATTGGGTGATTATTATACGGTTGCGAGTATAAACGGAAGTGGTACAGGAGAATTATTAGATGCTTTAGTAGAGGCTTTACCTGAAAAGGAAGAGGTTGAAGAAGAGGATTTACCACGTTTTGCAGTTGTAGGTCGCCCTAATGCGGGGAAATCTTCATTTATAAATGCTTTAATTGGTGAGGATAGATATATAGTTACAGATATTGCAGGAACTACTAGAGATTCTATCGATACCAAATACAACCGTTTTGGGTTTGAATTTAATTTAGTAGACACTGCTGGAATACGACGAAAATCTAAAGTAAAAGAAGATTTAGAATTTTATTCTGTAATGCGAAGTGTACGCGCTATAGAGTATGCCGATGTGTGTTTATTAGTGTTAGATGCTAATAGAGGTTTTGATGGGCAAGTACAAAATATCTTTTGGCTGGCTGAACGAAATCGTAAAGGTATCGTTGTATTAGTAAATAAGTGGGATTTGGTAGAAAAGGATCATAAATCTGTAAAAGAATATGAGCAAACTATAAGAAAACAAATGGAGCCTTTTACTGATGTACCTATTGTATTTATTTCTGCACTAACCAAACAACGTATTTACAAAGCGATAGAAACTGCTGTAGAGGTTTATAAAAATAGATCTAAAAAGATTAAAACAAGCGAACTTAACGATGTACTACAACCTATAATAGAGCACTACTCACCACCAGCGTATAAGGGTAAGTTTGTTAAAATTAAATATATTATGCAATTGCCTACACCGCAACCGCAATTTGCATTCTTTTGTAATTTACCACAATATGTTAAAGAGCCTTACAAACGATTTTTAGAAAATAAACTTCGAGAGAATTTTGGGTTTAATGGTGTGCCTATAAGTGTTTACATGCGAAAAAAATAATTCCTAAAAATAAAATAGTTCTTAGCATTATTAACTATTTTTAGCTCATAAATAAGCTATATGAGCCAAATTATAACATTCGGTGAGGTACTAATGCGCTTATCGCCTTTTGGAAACAAAAAATTTATTCAAGCCAATACGCTAGAATTTTATTTTGGTGGTACCGAAGTAAATGTAGGTTTATCTATCGCGCATTTTGGTGCCAATGTAAAGCATATTACATGTATATCAAACGATTTTATTGGAGATACTGCTATAGCATATTTAAATAAATTTGATTTAGATACTACTGCCATAATTAGAACAAATAGACCATTAGGAGTATATTTTCTAGAAGTAGGTGCGGTAATGCGTCCAAGTTCAATTTCTTATAATCGTTCTCATTCTGCTTTTTCTGAAATTACACCAGAGATGGTAAATTGGCAAGATGCTTTAGCTAATGGTAGTTGGTTTCATTGGACGGGTATAACACCAGCATTAACCCAAGGCAGTTTTAATACCTTAAAAGAAGGCTTAAAACTAGCAAGAGAAAAGGGAATTCAAGTATCTGCAGACCCAACATATCGCAGTGGTTTATGGCAATATGGTTTAGAGCCTAAAAAAGCACTTACCGAGTTATTACACTATTCTACGGTGTTTATCGGTGGTATAAATGAAATGAACGAGGCCTTAGATACAAATTTTGGATACTCTAACGAAGACTTTATTGAGGCCAGTAAATTACTAATTGAAAAATTTCCTTCCATAGAAAAGGTTTTCGATAAAATAAGAACGTCAATCAATTCGTCTTGGCATAAAATACGTGCAAGAATGTGGAATGGTAAAGACTTTAGAGAAACCGAAGATTTTGATATTACTCATATTGTAGATAGAATAGGTACTGGAGATGCCTTTGCAGCAGGATTAATTTATGGCTTGCAATACTACGATGATTATAAAGCTATGCAATTTGCAAGTGCAGCCTGTGCACTAAAACACACCTATGTTGGTGATGTTAATTATGCAACAACTGATGAGGTTACACGTATTTTAGAAGGTAATGTTACTGGGCGTTTTAATAGATAGTTAATACTATTCTAGGTTTGATACGTTCTCATTTAATGCAATTATTTTACTTTTTATGTATTTTTTGTTACGCTAATAACCTACTAATTTTGTTATACAAGCGGTAATATCTTTAAGTATTTTTACAAATTCTATGTATGTATGACTATTTAGAATTCAGTCATATGAAAAATAAAAATAGTTTTTAATTAACATGTATCGTTATTAGCAATAAAAATTATATCTTTGTGTCATACTTAAATAGCACACTAATACATTAGTTATGATTTCAATTCAAAATCTTTCTTACGGCTATACTAAACAAAACAGTTTGTTTAAAGACCTTAACTTTAATCAAGAAGCTGGAAATATCGTTGGGTTGCTTGGTAAAAACGGAGCAGGTAAGTCCACGCTTTTAAAAGTGATGTCTGGATTGCTTGATGTTGCGCAGCAAAAGGTTGTTGTAAATGGACATCAGCCTTTTAAAAGAGAACCAGATTTTTTAAATGATGTGTTTTTGGTTACAGAAACACCATTCTATCCTTCACTTTCTATAAAATCGTATGCGAAAGTTTACGGTAAGCTCTATAAAAATTTCGATCAAGAAAAAATGAGCCGTATTCTAGAAGATTTTGAATTATTGGAATCTGAAAAACTTCAAAAGCTTTCACATGGCCAGCAAAAAAAGTTTACCATAGCGTTTGCATTAGCTACAAATTGTAAATTGTTGCTTCTAGATGAGCCGACAAATGGTTTAGACATACATTCTAAAAGTGTGTTTAGAAAGGTATTGATTAACTCTGTAGATGAAAATCAATTAGTTATCATTTCCACACATCAAGTAAAAGATATTGAAGCTATAATTGATAAAATTGTAATTCTTGATAAAGGTGACATTATTTTTGAAGAAGAGATGATGCCTATTGTTGAGAAACTTCAATTTAAAAGAGTAGTATCCTTAGAAGATAAATCTGTTTTTTATTCTGAAAAAAGTATAGGCGGTTACGATGTTATTATGCCAGTAGAGGATGGCGAGGAAACCCCAATAGATATAGAGATGCTTTTTAAAGCTGTTTTAAATAAAGCCGAAATTAAACTTTAATTAAGAGGTTATGAATAAATATTTTAGTGTAAATCGTTTTATTAAGTTTATACAATATGATATGGCAATACATAAAAAGAAGTATGTACTGTTTGCCTTGGTGATGTTTGTGGTATTGTTTTTTGTTAGTTATTATCTGTTGGATGATAATTATAGAATTCTAAAGGAGAATGCAAATAAATATCATTATAAACAACAACACTCAGATTATGTAAGCTATTTCGTTTGGTCTTACTTGATTTTTGCAATTGTGGTAGTTGGCAGCTCGTTTAGTTTTTTTAGAACAAAAGAAGGGATTTCTAATTATTTAATGTTGCCAGTATCTAACTTTGAAAAGTTCTTTTATGAATTTTTATTAAGAATAATGATTTTTAATCTTTTGTATTTATTGTTTTTTTGGTTGGGCTTTAGGCTAGCGGCACTTGTGTTTAGCCAAGAGTATAGCCGCGGTTTTATGGATATTCCAAGTTTTGGAATCTTAGATTCGCTTGATTTTGTAAAAAATAAATTAGAGAGAAACGTAGGGCTACTGTCTCTATTTTCCTTAACCACATTTATGTTGGCGGGGGCTAGTTATTTTAAAAAGTATGCGTTATTCAAGACCGTATTGGTCTTTGGCGGGCTTTTGGTTTTCGCATATTTAATTACACTAATTTCTTATCATCTATTCCTGCCTAACAAGGTGAATCTATTTAAGATTCAGGTAATTAATAGAAACCTGAGTAATGGTTATGATACTGCTCTAGTAGCATTTAGTGTTATGGGAGTTTTTTTAAGTTTATTTTTATTACCATTAGCCTATTTTAAAATAAAAGAAAAGGAGTTGTAATATGGAGTTTAAAGCAACAAAAGGCATCTATTTACAAATAGCAGAAAGTATTTGCAATCAAATCTTAGAGGGGAAATTACAGCCTAAAGAAAGGGTGTCTTCTGTTCGAGATTTGGCATCAGAACTCGAGGTAAATAGAAACACCGTAATGCGCACTTACAGCTATTTACAAACCGAACACATTTTTGAAAACAAAAGGGGCGTTGGGTTTTTTGTTGCTGAAAATGCAGTAAGGTTAATTAAAAACAGAGAGAAAAAAGATTTTTTTAAAAATGAGTTACCAGCCTTATTGGAGAAAATAAAATTGTTAAAACTAACCAGTACCGATTTAATAGAAGTTATAGAAACCTTAAAACACAACGACGCTAATGAAAACAAGTAATTATATTTTAATAGGATTCTTAACATTTATAGTTTTAGTGCTGGTAAGCTGGCATGTAGATTCAAGTTTGCACGAAGAGGAATACGATAGAAAAAGGGAAATAAGAAATGCTTTTTATTTTAGTAGAACACAGCTTGAAAAAGATAGTAACAGCATAGAAAAACGAAATGATTTTGTAGAAAAAGCAAAAACGTACTTTGAGTATAGTGAAAGAGGTTATTACGATTACAAAAGAGCTGCTGAGTTGTTGAATAAAAACTTCAACACATATAAAGATACCTCTAATCTAGTTTTAGCAAAACAGTGGGCAGATAAAGCCTATGAAAAAAAACCTGATACTAGAGACGCTAATTTTATTAAAGGCTCAATTCTAGAAAAATTAGGTAATAATGAAGATGCAAAACCATATTTTGATGTTGTAAATAAGTTGGATTCTATTAAAGGCTTTAAACTAGAAGCATATAAAAATGATAAAGGAGAGGTTATGAGAGTTAGAAAGCGTATGGATACAACAACCGTTTTTAAGTACGAAGAATATAAAAATGATAAGGGCGATATCATTAAAGTTAGAAAACCAGTAAACTAAAGTTTTAACAAAATATATTTTATATTTATCAATTAATTAAGAAAAAACATACAGGTTTAGTCTTAAATTTATTTCATTATTAATAGTTGCTAGCAATTAGATCATCAATCAATTAAACAAACAATTATGAAAAATGCCATTATCATTCTTTTTTTAGGGTTAATAACGCTTTATTCCAACGCGCAAAAAAGTATCGAAAACCCAGAGTATGGGTTCGCCTCATACCCAGGAGAACTCACAAAAATTGAAATGCTAGACACTACAACTGTGCTACATTTCAAACTAAAAAAGTTACCGTGGGGTTATTTTCATTTACATAAAGAATCTTACATCCAAGATGCAAGCGGTGATAACAAACTATTTGTCACCAAAGTAACAGGTGCTAAATTTAAAAGAAATGATTTTCCATCATCAGGAGAAGCAATGTATCAATTATATTTTCCACCACTAAATAAAACTGTCAAGACTATTGATTTTGGTGTAGAAAAAGAACGTGGTTGGCTTATTTACGATATTACACTACAAGAAGACGAAAACAGCTTATTATTACCAAAAGCACTTCGCGGTAATTGGCTTTTAGCAGATGGTAGCAACCGATGGGATTATGGCTTTAATTCAAAATATGCCATTGTAGATGGGATGGTTTGGAACTACAAATCTGTTGATGTTAAAGGTAAAAAATATACGATTATACTTGAAAATAGAGATCGTTTAAAAACGATTTATGCAAAATTGGGTAAAGACGGAAAAGTTACTTTTGGTAGTTCTCCTAAATCTCTTAAAAGTTACAGCTTAACTAAAGTAGATAATCCAAATTTAAGATTATTAGAAGATACCACATTTGAAGATATCACTTTCGGTTTAGACTCCACAACCTACTCCGGAATGATTAAAGGATTTTCAAGTAAGATAAAACAAAAAACCTTTATGGTACATGTAAATAATACATTTACAGGCAACCAAGAATCTCATTTAGTAAAAATTAAGGATGATGGTACGTTTCAATCAAAATTTCCATTAACACATCCGCAGACCGTATTTGTAAAAATGGGATCCAATGCTTTTTCAATTTTTTTAGAACCTAACAAAGAAACATTTCATTATGTAGATAGAAAGACATCACTTTTTATGGGAGATAATGCTCAGGTAAATTCAGATCTTGATGCATTAAAAGAGATGAGAATAAGTATAGGTAGAGCAGATAGAAGGAAAATTGGGGAAACCTCGCCAGAAGACTATAAAAAAATAGTTGTGAATTTAAAAAATAAGACGCTTAAAGCACTTTCAGCATATCAAGAGAAACACTTTATAAGCCAAAAGGCCCTTCAAATAAAAAATATAGAGTTAGAATTAGGGTTTTATCAAGAGCTATTAGGTTACGATATGTATAGAGGCTCATTGAAGTATCAAAACAAAAAAGTTAAAAAAGAAACGGATAAAATGCCTTATCAAGAGTTCGAGGTAAAAGATGCGTATTACGATTTTCTGCCAAAAGATATAGTTGATAATGAATTATTAGTAGTGTCAAATAGCTATTACTTTTTTACCAATAGACTTATGTATGCTGATATATTCAAAGGGCAAGGGAATTCCAGATTAACTAAGGTTGAAATTGCCGATGGTTTGCAGAAAAATGGTGTGGAGCTAACCGCTGAAGAATTAAATATGGTGGAATTGAGTAAGCAAATAGAAACTCCCGAAATACTGGCTAAAGTGGCTAAGTTTGATAAAAAATATGGTGATGTAGAACGAGGATTTTATAAAAACTATAAAGAAGATTACTTTAAAGAAGTTCAAAAGGCTTTAAAAGAAGGAAAAACACCTAAACACAACCATTTTATTCTAAGTGTTGCAGACTATTTTAAAGCGAAAAATATTGAAATAACCGACGAAGAGACTAAAATGGTAGAAGCTCTACGAGTACTTAAAACTCCATTAGAAATTGAAGAGGAACGCATGTTTAATGAGCAGTTTACTGGTGTGTTTAGTGCCTTTTATAATAAATACAATGATAATGCGTCAGAGATTTTCAGAGCGCGATCAATAACAGCGCGAAATAAAAAGATTAAAGATTTTTTTGGCAAACAGAACTCTTTTTTACAAAATGTTATTAAAATGCAATCACTTAGCAAAAGATTTGAAGATTTTAATGTGTATAGTAATGCTGAGTTAACTAGGTTGACTAAAGACATAGATGTACCATTTTTAAAAAACTACCTAATAGCATTAAATGAGCAAACAAAGAAAAACATAGAAATAAATAAAACTAAAGGTGGATACACCGTTCATAACGTTCATAAAAATGAAGGCGATGAATTGTTTGATGCAATGTTAGAAAAGTTTAAAGGTAAAGTGGTGTATGTTGATTTTTGGGCAACATGGTGCGGTCCTTGTAAATCTGGAATTAAAAGAATGAAGCCATTAAAAGAAGAAATGGCAAATGAGGATGTGGTGTTTTTGTATGTTACCAACCAAACATCACCAGAAAAAACCTGGAATAACGCTATTGCAAATATTAATGGCGAACATTATAGGGTTTCAGACGATGAGTGGAATTATTTGGCAAAAAAATTCAATATCTCGGGCATTCCTCATTACACTTTGGTAGACAGAGCCGGCAACGTAATTAAACCCAAACTTAGGCAAATGCCTAATGCTAGTTTAAAAAAGATATTACTAAGCGAAATCAATAAATAAGGTTTAAATACGCACAGATAATTATTCCTGCCAAAGTATAATTAAAGCGTCTATAGCTTCAATAGTGCCTTGAAAAAAATCGCCTTTTTTAAAATGAGGCACCATTGTGTTATCGATAACGTTTTTGCAATCATAATCTGAGATTAGTTGTTCAGTACCATAACCTGTGGCAATAGCAATATCTCTATCATATTTTGAAATTAGTATGAGTAAGCCATTATCTTTTTCCTTTTTGCCAACGCCTAAAGTGTTTGCTAATGTTGTAGCATGAGAATGAACTGCTGTATTTTTGGGAAGCGAGTCTATAGTATAAACGCAAATTTCGTTAGTAGAAATAGTTTCATAAGTTATAATTTTTTGTGATAAAGAATCCTTCTGGCTTTTAGAGAATAAGCCAGCATAATCTAGTACAACAGGTTGATATTTTACAACAGGAGTATTAGTTCTCGTTTTACACGACAGTAAAACTAAAATAGAAATTATTATAAGGTTTATTTTTTTCATAATTACCAACCTCCAGAAGCACCACCGCCACCAAAGCCACCACCACCGAAGCCGCCGCCAAAGCCGCCACCGCCACCTGAAGACCAACCGCCGCCAGAGCTACCGCCCCAACCACTAGAGCCTCTGCGGAAACTACCGCGCCCCATGTTGCTTAAAATAATGGCTTCTAGTAAGTCTCTTCCATCAACGCCACCTGTGCGACCACCACTATTTCCGCCACCGCGTCTATTTTTAGATACAGAGATTAATATGATGATGAAAATAAAGAACAACATAAAAATTAATCCGATAGGAAATCCACCACCAAATGATTGTCTTGTGCCTTTATACTCACCATTCATAACTTCAAAAACAGCATCAACCCCTCTGTTTAGTCCGCCATAATAATTATTCTGTTTAAAGTAAGGGATAATGTCTCTTTCTATAATACGTTTAGACATAGCATCGGTTAATAAATGCTCCATACCATATCCTGTATTTATAGCAATCCTTCGGTCGTCTCTTGCCAATAAAATAAGAACACCATTATCCTCTTTTGCTTGTCCGATACCCCACTTTTGTCCCCATTGGGCACCTAGGTAGTTTATGTTTTCACCTTCGGTTGAAGCTATAATAGCGACTACAATTTGAGTTGAAGTGGTATCCGAATATTTAATTAATTTTTGTTCTAGCTGATTTTTTTCAGAAGGAGACAATAGTTTGTAATAATCATAAACCGCATCTGGATTTGCTTTTGAAGGCTTTTCAGGAATATTATACTGAGCAAAAGCACTACTTAAAGAAAAAAATATAAGTAGTAAAGCAAAAAGATTTTTATTGTTTATCTTAAACTGCGACTGCGAACTGAATACTAAATACTCCATACTAAAACCTATCCTTTAGAAATTTCGTTAGTCAACTCATTGGTGTCATCACTTTCATAAGGGAAGTACTTTTTTAATTGTTCTCCAGATTTTAAAATGCCTTCAATTAAGCCTTGCTTAAAGTGTTCTTTTTTAAAATGAGATTGTATTGCATCCTTTGTGCTATCCCAAAAATCGGTTTCTACAAGCGCATTAATACCTTTGTCACCATAAATTACAAAAGTTTTGTCATCAACAGCAACATAAATTAAAACAGCATTTTGAAGTTTGGTGTTATCCATTTTTAATATATGAAATAACTCCAAAGCACGATGAGTAGCATCGCCTTGTGATGTTTTTTCTATATGCACACGAATTTCGCCAGAAGTATTTAATTCTGCTACGCGTATGGCTTCAACAATTTCTTGTTCTTCTTCAACAGAAAGAAAATCTTCAATTTTAGACATATTAGGATAATCACAAATTAAATCTAAAAATTATTTGAAATCAAAATCAACATCAGGCGCTTTATCTGCACCAGCATCAGATTCAAAATATGCTTTTTTATCAAAGCCCATAAACCCTGCAAATAAATTATTTGGAAAAGACCTAATAGTTGCATTGTAAGGCTTTACAGTTTCATTAAACCTGTCTCTCACAACATTTATTCTGTTTTCAGTACCCTCTAATTGAGATTGTAATTCAAGGAAATTTTTATTCGCTTTTAGGTCAGGGTAGCGCTCTACAGTTACTAAAAGACTTTTTAATGCACCAGATAAGCCGCTCTGTACTTCGCTAAATTTCGCTATTTGTTCTTGTGTTAAATTAGAAGGATCAATATTCATTGATGTTGCTTTTGCTCTTGCTTCTATAACGTCTTTAAGCGTTCCTCTTTCAAAGTCTGCAGCACCTTGCACGGTTTTAACTAGGTTGCCAATTAAATCAGATCGTCTCTGGTATGAACTTTCTACCTTTCCCCATGCTTCATTTACGTTTTCATCAAGACCTATCAAAGAATTGTAGGTTTTAACCCCAAAAATCCCGAGGATTAAAATAATCACAACGGGTAAAATCCATTTTTTCATAATAAAAAAAATTTAATAAATGTTAGTTAATAGTTAGACTCAAAAGTATTTAAAAAGTTACTTTAAGTTGGTATAAAAGTAAATAATAAACTAATATATTTGAAGTTTTGGCCTTTAGAATAATTAAAAGTAAGTTTAAAGATGTTCTTTAATCTGGATAAGTTGATTCTTAATATTTTCTAACTTACTAACAATTTCAAAATTACTAAGTGCTTGTTTTTTTTCTTCTTTTAAGTGCGTTTTAGCGCCTTCTAAAGTAAAACCTCTTTCTTTTACGAGATGGTAAATAAATTTAAGATTTTTTATATCTTCTGGTGTAAACTTTCTATTGCCTTTAGCGTTTTTTTTAGGTTTTAGAATGTCAAACTCCTTTTCCCAAAATCTAATTAACGATGTGTTTACGCCAAAAGCCTTGGCGACTTCGCCAATACCATAATATCGTTTTTCAGGTAAATCTATGTGCATTAGTCTAAAGATTGATTTTCTAACGAGGCGTGTTCTAATAACTTATTAAATTCCTCTGGTGTTAAACTTCCATAATAAAAGTTTATGGGGTTTATGTTATTGCCATCCTTACGTATTTCATAATGTAAATGAGGCGCTTCAGAACGACCAGTACTTCCAACAAAGCCTATTAAATCTCCTCGTTTTACTTTCTGGTTTTTTCGCACATTGTATTTGTATAAATGTGCGTATAAGCTAACGTAACCAAAACCATGGTCTATACGTATGTGCTTGCCATAACCGCTAGATCCAGAATCTGCTCTTATTACTTTTCCGTCGCCACTAGCATAAATTGGAGTGCCTCTTGGTGCAGTAAAATCCATCCCTTTATGCATTTTTCTTGCTTTTGTAAAAGGATCCGTACGCATACCATAGCCAGAAGCCATTCGTGTTAAATCTTTATTACTTACAGGTTGTATTGCGGGAATTGCGGCTAATAATTTTTCTTTTTCTTCGGCTAAAATTGCTATTTCATCAAGCGATTTAGATTGTACTACAATTTGTTTTTGTAAAACATCCAAACGTTGACTTGTTTCAGCGATTAGTGAAGAATTATCATAGCCCTCTAAATTCTTATAGCGGTTTATCCCTCCAAAACCAGCACGTCTTTGTTCTTCTGGTATAGGGTTGGCCTCAAAATAAACTCGATAAATATTATTGTCTCTATCTTCAATATTTGCTAAAACAGTTTCAGCTTCACTCATTTTTTTATTTAATAAATCAAACTGTAATTGCATGTTGGTAAGCTCTCGTTTAAGCGCTTTTTCCTTTGGAGATTCAAAATAATGACCAGCAATAAATACAAATAAAAAAGCGAAAAGCGCAGAGGCTAAGAGAAAAACCATAATAAACTTGAATGTTTTTCGCTTTTTACGCTCAATTTTCCGATAGGAAAGCGATTCTGAATCGTAATAATATTTTACCTTACTCATTACTTAAATTATGCTATTTTTGCAGCTCATTAAAGACAATAACAACACGTTAAATTTAATAGCTAAACGACTAAACCTACTAAAAATTATTAATGATATTAATTAGTAATTATTAAAAATAGGTGCTCAAAACACAAAAAAATAAAATTTGTGCTAGTGAGTAAAGATAGAAATTGTTTTATAAAAACTATAATTTAACGAAGAATAGCATATTTACAGCCATGAAATCTCAAGACGTAAGATCTAAATTTTTAAGTTTTTTTGAAAGTAAACAACATAGCATAGTCTCATCTGCACCTATGGTTTTAAAAGATGATCCCACCCTTATGTTTGTTAACTCTGGGATGGCACCTTTTAAAGAATACTTTTTAGGAAATGCCCAACCAAAAAATAATAGAATTACTGATACACAAAAGTGTTTGCGTGTTTCTGGTAAGCATAACGATTTAGAAGAAGTGGGGTATGATACTTACCATCATACACTTTTTGAAATGTTAGGTAATTGGAGTTTTGGTGATTATTTTAAAAAAGAGGCCATTGCCTGGGCTTGGGAATTACTTACCGAAGTTTATGGTATAGACAAAGATATACTTTATGTTACTGTTTTTGAAGGTGATGAAGAAGATGGTACCAAAATGGATACAGAGGCCTATGATTTTTGGAAAGTACATATAACCGAAGACCGCATTTTAAAAGGTGATAAAAAAGATAATTTTTGGGAAATGGGAGAGCAAGGACCTTGTGGCCCTTGTAGTGAAATTCATGTAGATATTCGCTCCGCAGAAGAAAAAGCCAAAATTGATGGAAAAACTTTGGTAAATATGGATCATCCGCAGGTTGTAGAAATTTGGAATTTGGTATTTATGCAATACAACCGTAAAGCAAACGGAACTTTAGAGACATTGCCAAATAAACATATTGACACGGGTATGGGTTTTGAACGCCTATGTATGGTACTACAAGGTGTACAATCTAATTATGATACGGATGTGTTTACACCAATAATTAAAGAAATTGAAACCATAACAAATACCCAGTATAACAAAGAGGATAAAGCAGATGTTGCCATACGTGTAATTTCTGATCATGTGCGTGCCGTAGCATTTTCAATTGCCGATGGGCAGTTGCCTAGTAATACAGGCGCTGGTTATGTTATCAGGCGTATTTTAAGACGTGCTGTACGTTATGGTTTTACGTTTTTAGATAAAAAAGAACCTTTTATATATAGATTAGTAGATGTTTTAAGTAAACAAATGGGAGCTGCATTTCCAGAATTGAAAGCGCAAAAACAACTTATTGAAAACGTAATTAAAGAAGAAGAGCAATCGTTTTTAAGAACTCTAGATCAAGGTTTGGTGCTTTTAAATCGTATTGTTAAAGACGCTAAGGGTGATACAGTTTCTGGTGAAAAAGCTTTTGAGCTTTATGATACTTATGGTTTTCCTATAGATTTAACAGCATTAATTCTTTCTGAAAAAGGATTAAAACTTGATGAACAAGGGTTTGAAAGCCAATTACAACAACAAAAAGCACGATCTAGAGCTGCCAGTGAAATGTCTACCGACGATTGGACTATTTTAGTTGAAGACGCTAAAGAAGAATTTGTAGGCTATGATACTTTAGAAGCTAACGCTAAATTAACACGGTATAGAAAGGTATCTTCTAAAAAAGAAGGTGATATGTATCAGTTGGTATTTAACGTAACACCGTTTTATCCTGAAGGTGGTGGGCAAGTAGGCGATAAGGGATATTTAGAAGATACACATGGCGATGTGGTTTATATTTTAGATACGAAGAAAGAAAATAATGTAATTATACATTTTTCAAAGAATTTGCCAGTTCATTTAAATAACACTTTCAAGGCAGTTGTAGATACTAAACAGCGTTACAGAACAGAGTGTAACCATACAGCAACACATTTGTTACATCAAGCATTACGTGAAGTTTTAGGAACACATGTTGAGCAGAAGGGTAGTGCTGTACATTCTAAATATTTACGTTTTGATTTTTCTCATTTTTCTAAATTGACTGTTGATGAATTACGCGATGTAGAACAATTTGTAAACCGAAGAATAGAAGGAAAATTGCCTTTAATTGAAAAACGAAATGTGCCAAAAGAAGTAGCAATTGCTGATGGTGCTATGAGTTTGTTTGGTGAAAAGTATGGAGATACCGTACGATCTATCCGTTTTGGTAAATCTATAGAACTTTGTGGTGGTACACATGTAGATAATACGGCCGATATTTGGCATTTCAAAATAGTTTCAGAAGGTGCTGTTGCATCAGGAATTAGACGTATTGAAGCCATTACTAATGATGCTGTTAAAGATTTTTACCAAGAAAATAACAGCATATTTTTTCAAATGAAAGATCTTTTAAACAATACAAAAGAACCTGTAAAAGCACTTCAAAAATTACAAGAAGACAATGCAAACTTGCAAAAACAGATAGATGATTTATTAAAGGATAAAGCCAAAAATATTAAAGGAGAACTTAAAAAGGAACTTCAAGATATTAATGGTGTACAATTTTTAGCTAAGAAATTAGATTTAGACGCTGGTGGATTAAAAGATGTGGCTTTTGAATTAGGGAGCCAGTTTAATAATTTATTCCTATTATTAGCTACAGAACAAAACGGTAAGGCATTGTTATCGTGTTATATCTCAAAAGAATTAGTGGCTAGTAAGGATTTAAATGCAGGACAAGTGGTTCGTGAATTAGGAAAACACATCCAAGGTGGTGGTGGTGGACAACCATTTTTTGCTACTGCTGGTGGTAAGAATCCTCAAGGAATTGATGAGGCACTTTCTCTTGCAAAAAATTATCTTGGTTAAAAATCTCTCGCAAAGGCGCGAAGACGCAAAAAGATAAGGTTATAATTGATTGCTCAGGAAGTGGAATGAGTATTTGGAATCCTTTATTTGTTGGTTTTCATTGATAAGAATTAGTTTTTTTAATTATTTAAGCTCGGGGATTGATGCGATGCTTTAAGAGACAAAATATATGTGTTAATCACGTGTAAAAGCGTAATTAAATATTTCTAATATTGATGATTTAAGAATAGTTTTAAATACAAACACATCCCTTTGCGTCTTAGCGCCTTTGCGAGAAAAGAAAAAGTGTATATGACAGAAAACGAAATAGCTAAAATGATAGTAGATAAGAGTTATCATATTCATGTTGAGCTTGGTCCAGGATTATTAGAATCTGTGTACGAAGAAGTACTGTGTTATTAACTTAAACAATAAGGAATAGCGTTTAAGCGTCAAATTGATCTTCCTGTTTATTATAAGGGTATTCAAATGGAAGCAGGCTTTCGTGCTGATTTGATTGTGGAGAATAAAGTTATAGTTGAGTTGAAATCAGTTAAAAAATTAGAGCCAGTTCATCCAAAGCAGTTATTAACCTATTTGAAAATTGCAGAATTGAAGTTAGGTTTATTAATAAATTTTAATGAAGTTTTTATTAAGAATGGCATAACAAGAATAGTAAACAAACTCTAGAAATCTTTGCGTCTTGGCGCCTTTGCGAGAAAAATATATGAATCTTCAAACCAAAATAAAATTAGTAAAGCAGTCTAAAAATTTGATAGACTATAATTCTGATATTTTATTGATTGGATCATGTTTTTCAGAAAATATTGGCGATAAACTGGAGTATTTCAAGTTTCAAAATATTCAAAATCCATTTGGTATTTTATTTCAACCTAAAGCTATCGAAAATTTAGTATCAAATGCAGTTGAAGGCAAAGTATATAGTGATACGGATGTTTTTTTTAATAATGAACAATGGCAGTGTTTTGATGCACATTCAAAATTAAGTAGTACTTCAAAAGATAACATTATACAGCAACTTAACACACAGATTAAGGTAACTGCTTCAAAATTAAAAACAGCTTCTCATATTATAATTACGCTTGGTACTGCATGGGTGTATCGAGATGTAAAAACAGGACATATTGTTGCTAATTGCCATAAAGTATCTCAAAAACAATTCAAGAAGGAATTGTTATCTATTAATGATATTTTAAATTCATTACACAAAATTTCAGAGATTATTAAGTCTGTAAACTCTAAAGTATCTGTAATTTTTACAGTGTCTCCAGTACGTCATTTAAAAGATGGTGTTGTGGAGAATATGCAAAGTAAAGCACATTTAATTTCAGGTATTCATGAATTCCTAAATCAAAAGACCTCAATCGAAAAAAAACAATCTCATTATTTTCCATCGTATGAGATTATGATGGACGAACTTCGCGATTACCGTTTCTATAATGATGATATGATTCATCCAAGCTCATTAGCTATTAATTATATTTGGAATAGATTTAAAAGCGTTTGGCTTTCAGAGACCTGTGACAAAACTATGGATGCTATTGAGGGAATACAAAGGGATATGGCTCACAAACCGTTTAATCCAAACTCTACTGCAAATCAGTATTTTCTTCAAAAATTAGAAACTAAAAAGCAGTCAATTTCTAACCAATTTCCGCATATTGTATTTTAAATATACGTAATTCTTCGTATTACTTTCATTATGTTATATGTTTGAATCACATAAAAACTTTTTTTGAGTAATTACTACCAAAGTTTAGAGTTAGTTACTTAATAAACTGCAACATTATTTGTTAGTGTTTTTTACTTTGATAATCAAATTGTTACGTTTAATCTTTTTTTTAAACTGTTAATCGAAAAAGAGTAAATGGTTAAACAAAATAATATAAATTGTATATGCTATTAATCAGTTTATACATAAAACATCAATCACTCTTCTGTTATAAACATTGAGTTGTTGGTGTTTTTCGTTTTTATAATATGTATTAACTTTAGTTACATTAATAAGTGTTAGTACAAAAGGCAAAAAAAACAACTTAATTTAAAGCTATATTAACAATTGGGTAACTTAAAAAGTAAAATAATAGTATAATTTTACAGTGTTATCGGGGGGTAACATAATTACATTAGTTAGACTTCTTATGTCGAAGGAAACTGATGTTTTTTTTATGCCCAATTTTTTTACTTTTAGAATTTAGATTTTATGTCTAAATTAGAACATGAAAAAAATTCTATTTGGTGTAGTAGTTACACTTGTTATACTTTTTGCATTTAAATATTGTGGTGATAAAAAGCAAGAGCATACTTTTTTAAAAGAAAGCTCTACACTTATTCAAGAACAAATACAAAATGTTGGGAAATTAGTGGTTACCGAAGGACATTTTAGTGAAGTGTTTACTTATAAAAATTCTAAAGATGTTTTTGGCGATTTATTATCGGCCGAAAAAAAGGCTTTAGTGGTTGTAAATGCTGAGGTTACAGTGGCTTACGATTTAAGTAAAATTGAATATGCTATTGATACCGCTAATAAAACGTTAACTATTACAAATATTCCTGCAGAAGAGATTAAAATACACCCAGATTTAGAATATTATGACGTGCAAGCCGATTATTTAAACCCGTTTGAAGCCAAAGATTACAACGCCATTAATAAAACAGTAAAAGAAGCATTATCTAAAAAAATTGAGAATTCTGATATAAAAACCAATGCTAAAAATAGATTGATTAGTGAATTATCTAAGTTTTACATCTTAACAAATTCATTAGGTTGGACGTTAAAATACAACGAAACCCCTATTTTAAATCAGGAAACACTAGATGCTGTTATTTTATAATTAATTTTAAATCAGCTAACCCACCACCATTAATAGCTTCAATATCATAAAGTTTTAAAACTTTTGTTGCCTTTGCAGAACGTACACCGCTCTTACAATGCGCAATTACTGGTTTGTTTAATTTTTTAATGTCTTCTATATGATGTTTTAAATCACTTAAAGGTATGTGTATGGCATTTGTAATATGGCCTTCATCCCATTCTCGTTGGGTTCTTACATCTAAAATTACAGCACCTTTATCTAAAAATGCTTTTATTTTGTTTGAATTGTTTTTGAAGAAAAAACTTAATAATCCCATTGCTTTTAACTTTTTATAAAGTTACTAATATTTTAATATTTGGTGTTATTATTTCGTATTGAATTACATTATTTTTAGGTATATTCAACCATTAAAAAACAGGAATATATGGAGCCATATGTAACGCTTTCAATAGAAAATAGTGTTGGATATATTGAGTTTTTTCACCCCAGCAGAAATTCACTACCAAGTGATGTATTGTTGCAATTAGAGAAAACTATTAATAGTGCCGGAGTAAACCATGCTGTAAAGGTTATTGTTTTAAAAAGTGGTGGCGATAGAACGTTTTGTGCAGGCGCTAGTTTTAACGAAGTTATAGCTATAGATACAGAAGAAAAAGGTAAGCAGTTTTTCTCAGGTTTTGCAAATGTTATCAATGCTATGCGCAAATGCCCAAAGTTAATTATTGGTCGTGTACAAGGTAAAACTGTTGGTGGTGGTGTTGGTTTAGCTGCAGCAACCGATTATTGTTTAGCCACAACATACGCATCCATCCGTTTAAGCGAGTTAAGTATTGGTATTGGCCCTTTTGTAATAGAGCCTGCAGTGTCTCGAAAAATTGGTAACATAGCCATGTCTCAAATGAGTATAGATGCAGAAACCTTTTTTTCTTGGCAGTTTGCAAAAGATAAAGGCCTATATGCTGATGTTTTTGATACTGTAGAAAACTTAGATATTGCGGTAAAAACACTAGCCGAAAAATTAGCTAGTTATAACCCTGAAGCTTTAACTGAAATGAAAAAAGTAATGTGGAAGGATACTGAAAATTGGGACATGCTTTTAGAGGAACGCGCAAAAATAAGTGGTAGATTGGTGTTAAGCGAGTTTACTAAGAAAACGCTTAAGCGTTTTAGATAGCTTAATCTGTGTATTTTGCGAAGTATAACGTTAACTTCGTTAATTAAAACACCAAATATTTTATGTTTTTGTTTTGTGATTTTTGATTAAGTATTCAATCATTCTTTTGCTTTACGGTTTTACCTCATCTTAAATACATTTATTTTATTACAAAAGAATTTTTTTTTCGCCTTTTCTGATTTTTTTCTTTCTTTCTTTTTTTTTTTTCATACGTTTATGAAGTCTTTTACTTATAGATGTGTTAATGTCTAAGCAAATCATAATTAAAAGATACGTTGTACAGCACAATCAGCGCTGATTTTTTATTTGGGTTTAGACATCCCTTTAGACAGTAATCAGTTTATATTTATTAGAAGACAAGATAAATATTAAACTCAAATACAAACTTAAATTAATGTTTAATTAGGTCTTACAATTTTTAAAATAGATCTATTGATTTTTTTCGCAATTTAATACCCAGAATAATAAGGTTTTGTAGGTGTTAACACTTGTGCTATAAATCATTAACCTAAAATAAAATGAAAAATTTTTTGATAATCTTACTTATCGTAAGTGTTTTGTCTTGTTCTAAAGAAGAAAATACTGATTTAACAATTAATAAAATTGATAATTTTGAAGCCATTTTCGATACTTCAAAAAAAAATGAGCATGACGCAATTTTAAATGATTATTCTAAACTAATAGGATATACACTTAATAAGCCTAAAGTTTTAGAGTATTTAGATAGTGAAATGAAGCCTCTATCTCAATTTGGCGATAAAATAAGTTTGTCTTATTTACTAGGTAAAGAAGAGGGGCTTAGAGAGAATGAAATAGAACAATTTATATTTGCAAAAAATTTGAAGCAAAATGTATTTGTATCACAATTAAAATCTGAAATAAAGAATAATAGTAAAGTTTTAACTCATTTAATAGATAAATTAAATGTAAATAATAAGTCTTTAAATGATGAAAGTGTAATAAATTACATTCTTGATAATATAGCAAACGAACATTTGGAGATTTATGTGCCTTATAAAGAGTTGGAAAATACTGTAAACGAAGATTTTTTTTTATGTATCATATGAGCCATCGTATTTTACCAAAACTAACGAAGCTTACAAATTCACAAATACTCAATATTCAAAAACTTTAAATGAACCAGTAGCTGTGGAAATAAATGATGATTTTATTGAAGACAATAAAACTTATGTTGTGAAACCAATGGATCCTTGTGATAAATTAAATTATAGAAGTATATCTGGAGATGATTGTGTGTCTAAAGGCCCAGGAGGTCCAGGTCCAGGAGGTCCTATAAGTCCACCAGACCCTTTAGATGATGAAAATTTACCAAAACTCCTAACCTATAATGTAGATCATACTACTGTTGAACAAAAAGATATTTTAAGTACTAGGCTTAGACGATTTAGAGTAAAAGGGAAAAAGTGGTTGGGATTTGGAGCTACTCACCAAAAATTGGAGATACATAGAGGGTCAGCTGATGGGAAAGTTAAAATTGAAAATGGCATAATTATTCCAGAACCTAATACTTATTTAGTAGCAGACTTAAAAATAACAAGACGAGCAGCAAAGAAAAAATATTGGAGAGATGCAAATACTGAGTTTGATGATGATTGGAATTTATCTGAAAATGAGCAAGCTTTCTTTATATTTTCAAAGCACCATTTAAAGGCATCTGCTAGTGCTGAACTAACTATTAAAGCTGGTTTTAAATTAGAAGACGGAGAGCCTAAACCTTCTGCAGAACGAACAATTACTACAAAAGTTAAAGTAGAGGTTGGTGCCGCTAAGTTTAGAGAAAAAAGAGCATTGTCAAGACGACAAATATTATCTACTATTGTTGGAACAGGTGTCACTGGGGAAAAAATATGGGATGAAGTTGATAATGTAAATTACAACGTAAAACAAGCTGGCATATTTGAATACACATTACGACATTATTATACTGATATAGATTAATTTTACAATAATAAAACACTCTTTTGTATTTTTATTTACAGAAGAGTGTGTCATTTTATAATATGAAAATATACCTAACTTCATTACTTTATCTATCATTTATTTATGCTTTGTCGGCTCAAGAATTTAAGTCTAATCATAAAAAGAGTTTAATACTAAATGCAGGAATTGCTTATTTTCCAGATGTATTTGAGCAAAAAAATAACAATGTTTTAGAAATTGGATATAAACATATTTTGAGTAACGATTTTGCTTATGAAGTTTTTATAAATAGATCATACACTAATAACACAAAATCATTTTTTAATAGTAATTCTCAAGTCTTAGAGTACTTAAATAGGAATGAAAGTTTTTTTTTTAATTGGGAAAAACTAGAAACTTATGCTGCTGGTATTAAGGGACATTTTTACTTTGTTAATACTCCTAAAACAGAATTTTCTATTTATTTAGGTTTTGGTGTTTATAGTTCCAATGCAGAAGTACAAAAATTCGATTCGTTAGGGTTTAATTCAGAAACTGGAGAAATAACTCGTGTGGACACAGCGTTAAGAAAAGATAGTATTAACAGACCTTTTACTACACCAGGTTTTTCATTTAGATATTGGTTATGGGAGAAAATAGCCATTGGGATTAATGCATTTGCTTTTTTCGAAATTCATAATAAAAAAGTGTTTACACAACCTATACAAGCTAATTTTTATAGTTTAGTTTTTAACCTTAATTATAAGTTATAAATATGAAATTTTTAAATATAATTCCCATAGCAATATTTAGTTTGATTTTAACGGGAGTATCTAATGCACAAGATCAATATAAAAGGTTTCAGTTTGAATTTGGTTATGGAATAGCTTTAACAGGTGATACTGAAAAAAATGACTTTCAGCTATTAAGAGGAGTTGAGTTTAGTACACCCTTAATTGGTAAAAATATTGAAATTGCCACCAAGTATGTATTTAAAAATAGACGCTTTATAGGTTTAGGTTTTACTATGCAATCTTATACTAATATTTTGAATGGTACAGGTGTTTTAGATGAAGATAGAGTTTTGGTTTTTGATGATTATCGATTAGAAGATGAAATACAATATATAGAATTGCAATATGGTAAGTTTTTTGATAATGGATTAGATCTTACTATGAGTGCTTTTACCATTTTTTATTTTAACCCTATTTTAGATCAAGAACCTAACGGTTTTGAACTAGGCAATCCGGGTAGGTCTAGTGATGATTTAGGGTTGGCAATAGCACTCGGGTATCGGTTGTTTGAGAATAACTCAATAAATGTGTCTTTAAGAGCTAAATTATCATATTCTTTAAACGGTGTAGAGGCAATTACGCTTACACCATTAGTAAGGTTTAATTTTTAACCCCCCATTATTAAATATATTCTAACAATCTCCAACCCATCATCAATAAGTCGTTCAACTTCTGGATTGCGTTTTCAGCAATACTAATGCTAGGGTGATTCTTTCTATGCAAGTCTTTCAGAAAACTTTAATTTATTTGACATCATCTTACGATGCATTAATTTTAAAATTTAATTAAAAATCAGTTTTGCATAAAAAAAGCGACTCAATCGAGTCGCTTTACTATTTTATTTTTCTACCTCAGGTGGGTATTGTTCCATTATTTTAGAAACAAACTCGTTAATACGTTCAATTTTTTTATCCGTTTTTTTTGCTAAGTATCCTGTACCCATACCTTGCCAAACAAGTTCTTTTTTCTTCGCATTAATAAGGTCTACAAAAAGTACACCTTCAACTTGAGTGGAAACTGCAGGTTGGTTCCAACCCCAACCCCAACCAGGTCCAAAACCGCCCCAGCCAAAGCCTCCAAAGCCAAAACCACCCCAACCCCAAGCGCCATTGCCCCAGGCGTTGTTGTAAACGTCTACGCGTTGGTTAGATTTTGTAAATATGCTAACTAATATATCTGGATCTTCAGATTTTGTGAAACCTTTAGCTAATAATTCTGTTTCAATAGCTCGTAGTATACGGCGTTTATCGATATCATTAATTTCGGCTTTATCAATACCTGTTTTAAAAAAGGCAAAAGTTTTAAATGAGTCAAATTCTGTTTTTCTATCATAATCTGTTGATACACGAACAGATGAACATGAGCTTACAACAATTAATAGGGCTAAAAGCGGAAGGGTTTTAAGTAATTTTTTCATAGCAAAAATATTTTATTTAATGTTCTGCTTTCAATAAAGCATCTCTCTTTGGTATTTTAATAATACATCAAGAATCGTACCATATTGTGTGAAAATCAGCGTTTTATTGCGCTTTTATTAGTGTTATAGCCATATGGGCAATGCCTGCAGCCACTTTCGCAACAATACCCGCGTTTTAAATGGTACTGTTCTGTAAAACAACGATAGCCTTCGGGTGTTAAGTAGTAATCGCCATCTTCAAGCGGTATAATCTTTTTCATAGATAACAAAGATATTTAATTTTAAAGAATTATTTTGTGGTTTAATTTTTGCCGTAATTTGATACGATGGTTTTAGTTTTTAAATATTTGGTTCCAAAAGGGTATACAGGAATATCTATATTTCCTTTTATATTTTTAAATCATAAAGATCTTAAGTCAAGTAAAACTCTAATAAATCATGAGAAAATTCATTTACAACAACAGTTAGAGTTGTTGATTATTCCATTTTATGTGTGGTACATAATCGAGTTTTTTATTAGGCTACTATATTTCAAAAATTGGCATATTGCTTATAAGACTATTTCTTTTGAAAGAGAGGCTTATGCTAGAGATTATGATTTGAATTACTTGAAGCATAGAAAGTTTTGGGCGTTTTTAATGTATATAAAAGCATGATACAGTTTGATTTTGAAAACTCTAAAAATCAACAGATTAACCTTGTAAATAACACTGGTGTAGAACTTTTTTTAAAAAGAGAAGACCAATTGCATCCATTTGTATCTGGCAATAAATATCGAAAATTAAAATACAATTTAAAGGAGGCTAAAGCATCAGGTTGTACTATTTTGCTAACTTTTGGTGGTGCATTTTCTAATCATATAGCAGCTGTAGCTTCTGCTGGGAATATATTAGGTTTTAATACTATAGGTGTTATTCGTGGTGAGGAACTTCAATATAAAATAGAGAGTAATCCAACTTTAAGTTTTGCTAAAAAAAATGGGATGCAATTTAAATTTGTATCCAGAGCTAAGTATAGAGAAAAATCGTCTCAATTATTTTTAACCGAATTGAAAAATGAGTTTGAAAATTTTTATCTTATACCTGAGGGCGGTACAAATGCACTAGCTGTAAAAGGGTGTGAAGAAATTTTGAATAAAAATGATAACGATTTTGATGTAGTATGTTGTGCAGTAGGAACAGGTGGTACTATTTCTGGACTTATTAATTGTTTAAAACCTAGTCTACAAGTTTTAGGTTTTCCAGCGCTAAAAGGTTCGTTTTTACATCAAGATATTAGTAAATTTGTAACACATAAAAATTGGGATTTAATAACTGATTATCATTTTGGTGGGTATGCTAAAGTAAATTCAGAATTAATAACATTTATAAATCAATTTAAAATAGATTACAATATTCAATTAGATCCTGTATATACAGGTAAAATGATGTATGGTGTTTTAGATTTGATTCAGAAAAATTATTTTCCCGAAGGTTCAAAAATTTTAGCAATTCATACTGGTGGTCTACAAGGGATAGATGGTATGAATGCTATTTTAAAGAAAAAACAATTGCCTTTAATACAAGTTAGATGAAAAAGTCATTTTTAATAGTACTGCTTAGTTTTTTAATTTTTAGTTGTGGGTCTAAGAAAACAGTTGTTACTAAGAAAACTAAAACGAAACAAACGGAACAAGTTGTAGTTAATAAAAAACAACCTGTAGGACAACAAGAGGGTGCTACTCCAGTGGTTTCTAAAATAAATTCTACTCAGGAATATATTGAAACCTTTGCAGCTATTGCACAAAAAGAAATGACGTTATATAATATTCCTGCTAGTATTACCTTGGCGCAAGGAATATTAGAGTCAGCCTCTGGAAAAGGACGTCTGTCGGTAGAAGCAAATAACCATTTTGGTATAAAATGCCATACATGGACAGGTGCTAAAATTTATCATGATGACGATGCAAAAGGGGAGTGTTTTAGAAAATATAATAGTGCTAAATATTCATTTAGAGATCACTCTTTGTTTTTAACCTCAAGAAAACGTTATGCAAGTTTATTTGATTTAAATGTTTCTAATTACAAGGAGTGGGCAAGAGGTTTAAGAGCTGCAGGTTATGCAACTGATAAAAAATACCCCCAAAAACTTATTAGTCTCATAGAAAGGTATGAGTTGTACAAGTATGATGATGAGGTACTTGGTGTAAATACAGCTAAACGTAAGTTTAAGACTGAAGAGAAAATACAAAAACACGTTGTTGTAAAAGGTGATACTTTGTATGGTATTTCTAAGCGCTATAATACTTCGGTAAAAGCGATACAAAATGCAAATAATATAACAGGTACCGGTTTAGCAATAGGACAGGTTTTGATAATAAAATAGAATAAAATAATTATGATTTATAAGCGAAGTAGCGCATTGTTTGCTGAAGCAGAAAAGGTGATTCCTGGCGGTGTAAACTCACCAGTACGAGCATTTAAAGGTGTTGGTGGTACACCAGTTTTTGTAAAAGAAGCAAAAGGTGCTTATTTATATGATGAAGATGGAAATCGTTTAATTGACTATATTAATTCATGGGGACCAATGATATTGGGGCATGCTTACGAACCTGTAGTTAATGCAGTTGTAGAAAAAGCAAAAAAAGGAACATCTTTTGGAATGCCTACCGAAATTGAAACCAAAATTGCAGAATTAGCTGTTGATATGGTGCCAAATATTGATAAAATTCGTTTTGTGAATTCTGGTACTGAAGCTTGTATGAGTGCTGTTCGTTTAGCGCGTGGGTATACTGGAAAAGATAAGATAATAAAGTTTGCAGGTTGCTATCATGGACATTCAGATTCTTTTTTAATTCAAGCAGGAAGTGGTGCAAGTACTTTTGGTACACCCAATAGTCCTGGAGTAACACAAGGTACTGCTAAAGATACCTTATTGGCAGATTATAACCACATTAACAGTGTAGAAACTTTAATTAATGCTAATAAAAATGAAATAGCATGCGTAATAATAGAGCCTGTAGCAGGAAATATGGGGTGTATTCCTCCAAAAAAGGAGTTTTTAAGCGCATTAAAACGATTGTGCGATACCAATAAAATTTTATTAGTTTTTGATGAAGTAATGACAGGATTTAGGCTTGCCAAAGGTGGTACTCAAGAATTATATGGAATAGATGCTGATATCGTTTGTTTTGGTAAAGTTATAGGTGGTGGTTTGCCTGTTGGAGCCTTTGCTGCTAGAAATGAGATAATGAATCATTTAGCGCCTTTAGGTCCGGTGTATCAAGCAGGTACTCTTAGTGGGAATCCATTGGCAATGGCAGCAGGATTAGCAATGTTAACAGCGCTTAATACAGATGCAGCAGTGTTTGATCGGTTAGCTAAAAAAACCGAATATTTACATAAAGGTATGGCTAAAGTTTTATCAGACCATGATATTGTGCACACCATTAATCGTGTTGGTTCTATGATTTCGGTGCATTTTGATGAAGGTGAAGTTTATGACTTTACATCTGCGGCTAAAGGTAATAATGGTACGTTTAAAAAATTTTTTCACGGCATGTTAAAAGAAGGTGTGTATATTGCACCTAGTGCTTTTGAAACCTGGTTTCTTACTGATGCTTTAACTTACGAGGATTTAGATTTTACAATAAATGCGGTAAATAAAGTGGCAAAAAATATATAAAAAAAAGCACCTTGAAAAAAGGTGCTTCTTTACCAAAAAATCACTAAAATAAATAAAACTCAAACGTTTATTTATGCTTTTTTATTACCACGCTTTTTCTTGCCTTTGTGTTTCATTTTACCCTCTCTTTTAGCCATAGATGCTTCCCATTTAGCATACTGTTCATCACTTAAAATCTTTTTCATTTTAGCTTTAACCTCAATTTGATGATCTAATCTTTTATTTGCAATAGCTAAGCGCTCTTCTTTTGAAGGTTTACCTGCTGCACCGCTTTGTTTTCTTGCTTTTCTTTCAGCCATGTGAGTTTTTCGCATTTTGGCTTGCTCTAGGTTTATTTTATAGATGTCATCCTGTTGTGCATCGTTTAAATCTAAATGTAATACCATTTTTTTTGTTTTCAAGGTTGCAACTTCTTCAGGCGTTAGGTTAGCCATTGCATTTCTTTTGTTGTTTGGTTCTTGTGCAGTTGTAATTTGTATTGTGCAAATTGCAATTGCAATCATTATAAGTTTTTTCATGTCTTAAATTATTTATACGTTCAATGCTTGGACTCCTAAAATGTATAATGGTTTAAAGTCTATTTTATTTTAACTGTGTTTTAACAAAAAAAAGACTGTCTTTTCAGACAGCCTCTTTAAACTAAAATATACTTTAATATTATTTAGGATCGAGAATTGTATTAATCCTCTCAATGATATCTTTTAAGTGAATTCTACTCATTGCATTTTTACCACTAATACGAGAATTTATTCTTTGTTTTAGAGTGTTTAACTCAGCTCTAACTACGGCTCTAATATCAGATTGACTAGTTGTAACAGGTGTGGTTTTAATGTATCGTGAGCTAATACGTCTGGTTTTAGGTGTTTCTGCTGTCATTAAATACGCTAATCTGTCAATGTGTGCGCGTTGTAAATTTCGTCTATAAGTATCAATATTACGACCTGTATTTAACTCAGACCAAACACCGTTTCTTAAATCACGCATCATTTCTGTAACAGTGTAAGCTTTTTGATTATTTAAAGATTCATTTTCAATCATTCTAGCCATTTTATCTAAACTTAAAATATTATTTAATGTTCTGGCTTGTATGGCTCTCACACGTTCTACTGATCCTGTAAATTCAATTTTATTAAAAATGTTTGTATCAATAAGCCATTCAGGAGTTGTAAATAGTTGCTCATTAATAAATTTTAAACAGTTTTTTTGATGTGTTTTATCAACATAAGTATAAACAGCACCGTCTTGATCGGCAGTTTTGTAGTTTTCATAAATGCCACCTATGTTATTTGAAACATGGCCCATATAGCGATTAAATTGCGAAATAACATGTCCGTACATCTTTTTTAAATCGGTATAATCATACCCGTCTTTAGTTGTCCATTCTATTAAGTTAGGTACTATTCTCTCTAAGTTTTTTATACCATAATTACTAGCTAAAATAGCATTATCACCTAAATCTTCTGTTTGAGAACTTGGGTCTACTACATTTCCTACTTGTTGGTGTCCAAACCTGTATAATGGGTCTCCAGCATGTTTTAATATCCAGCTATTTAGTGTTTGCTTTTCTTCTTTAGCAGTTTTGTTTAAAATGGGTTTATAGCCCCAAGCAATAGCATATTTATCATAGATACCAACGTTAGGAAATAATGCTACACCCTTGTCTTCTGGTTGCGCTATATAATTAAAGCGTGCATAGTCCATAATGGATGGCGCTGTTCCGTATTTTTGTGTAAACTCTGCGTTGCGTAAATCTTCAACTTTATACGCAGCACTACTTCCCATGTTATGTGGCAATCCTAGAGTATGTCCAACTTCATGAGCAGAAACAAAACGTATTAATTCGCCCATAACTTCATCGCTAAATTCTGCAGTTCTTGCTTCAGGATTAGATGCGGCTGTTTGTACAAAAAACCAACCATTTACCAAACTCATTACATTATGATACCAGTTGATATCAGACTCTAAAATTTCTCCAGATCGTGGATCGCTAACGTGAGGGCCGTTTGCGTTGGGTATAGGAGAGGCAAGATAGCGTACTACCGAGTAGCGTACATCTTCAGGAGTCCATTCTGGGTCTTCCTCTATACTTGGCGGCTCTTTAGCAATAATGGCATTTTTAAAGCCGGCAGCTTCAAAAGCAACCTGCCAATCTTCGATACCTTGTTTTAAGTATTTTCTCCATTTTTTTGGTGTAGCTCTGTCTACATAATACACAATCTGTTTTTTTGGTTCTACCAACTCACCACGTTTAAACTTCTCTATATCTTCGTCCTTAACTTCAAGTCTCCAACGGTCTAAATAAGTAAGTGTCTCACTTTTTTGAGCATCAGTTCCATAATCAATTTGGCTACTTGTAAACCAGCCAACGCGTTCATCAAAATAGCGGCGTTTCATTGGGGTTTTTGGGAGTAATACCATAGAGTTATTAATTTCTATAGAAATTGTGCCAGTACTAGAGTTAGATGGTGGCTCAGAAGCATTGTATGTCTTAACATGGCGCGCTTCGATATTTAAAGGGTAACTTTTTATAGATTCTATAAACGATTTGTTATCATCTAATCGGGATACCTTGTAGCGTTTTCTGTAGCGAGAACTTAAGCCTAATGCCTTTACATCTTTTTTGAATAAATCACTAATATCAATTACAGTAGAAGTAGAATCTTTACTAAATGCTTGTATTGGGAATGTGTATAAAACAGGCTCAAAATTAGAATTTACAACAGCTTGATGTACTGGTAGATTTTTGTCTGCTACCACATTGTGCGATACTACCCTAAGCAGTATTTTTTTATTTTTTTTCTCCCACCTCAGTACTTGTGTGTTTTCTTTTCCGCCACCAAACCCTAGTCCGCTAGCAGTTTTAGCAATACGTGTAACCATTAGCATTTCTCTCCCTAAAAGAGAGTCTGGTATTTCATAAAGAAATTGACCATCTGTTTTGTGAACTTTAAATAACCCGTCGTCTGTTTTAGTAGCTTTTGTAATTATTTTACTGTAAGGTTGAATAGCTCCTTTTTTTTGTTTTTTAGAAGCTTCATTTTTGGCTAACATAGCTTTTTTTTGAGCCGCAGCTTTTGTTGCTTTTTTTGAAGTGCCACATGCTGATAGTAATATCGTAGCTGATAGACACAGTACTTTAATGTAATGTTTCAAAATAAAATAAAATTTAAATTTTACAGTAAAATTAGTTATATCGCTACTATTTATAAGGTGTATCCCCTCTAAATTAATAATACTTTAACTGTTTTGGGGTGTATCTTGTAATATTGTAGGTGTGATATGGAGTTGATTTACTTTGAAATTGGAATCTGTAAATTAATACCTGTTTGAAAGTCGGGTGCATTATTAACAAGTAAATCTTGTTTAAGAAATAATGAAACCTTGTAGTTAGGGTTGCCGTAGGTGTAAATTAAACTCCAATCAGATAAGGCATTGTAAAGTGTTGCTACTCCATTGTGCCAACCACCATTAATTTCTTGCCATTTCCCCAAAAGTTTATAATAACCTTCTTCATCTTTTTTATTAAAACGTGACTGAATGCGATAATTAATACCAAAGGCATTGTAGTTTCCTTTTTTTGTGTATTTGGTAAACTCAACGTGGCTTTCTATAGTTGCTAATAGAGCATTATTACCTAAATCTATATTGTCAGATTTAAAATTCACAAAGTTCTTTCTAAGTAAACTAGAGCCTATGCCAATATTAAATTCGTTTTTGTTTTTTAGTACTACTCTTTTAATACCGTTTATAGAAATACCATAATCTAATGATGTATTAAATCTAGAGGTATTAACGCCTATGTGATGCCCTAAATTAAAATAAATTTGGCGTTTTTTATTTTTAAGAAAATCAGGATAGTACAAGTGGTTTATCTCTACGCCGCCAACAAAAAAATCGTTAGCATTTAGTGAGAGTGTCCTTCCGTTTCTATCTAAGTATTCAAAGTTTACTTGGTTTAAACCGTAAAATCGTCTTCCAAAAGGGTCTTCTCCACCAGCTACATTACTATGAAACCATTCGATAGTTTCATCACTAGTAAAAATAGAAAAGGGGTGCTTGCCTTTAGTTATTAAATACGATCTTAAAGTTATATCTAATTCGTGCACTTTTGATAATGCGAAATTATAATCAATTCTAAATTCTTTAATAATTGCATCAATAACTATATTCATGTAATCGGCAGGTGTAGTTTCTTGGTCTATAAAGTTAAAGTTTCTTTGGTACCATAGTCTTTCGCGTTGTTGCTCTCTAACAATAGGGTCTTTTGGGAAATAGGCTTCAACAAAAGGGTGAAAGGTATTGCCACTGGTATAATTTGCAGAAACAGTTGGTTGTTTTACAGGTGTAATTTTATATTTTTGATTTATTCTAGAGCTAAAAATCCCGAAATGATGAGTAGATAAAATACTAGGTCGTTCTATACCGTTTTTAAAAACCAAACTATCTTGCTTTTGGGTAAAGCAAAGTAGGCTAGATAGTATACAAAAAATGGTTAAGGCTTTTTTGGGCATTAAGCAAATATAAAATATTTTAATTTTCTTGTTGTCCACTTATTGTTATAAGTTCCATGGTGGTATTGTATAGTGGTTTTTTAGTCATTTTACTTTTTAACCACGCGAAAAAACTCATTACAAAAATATCTTCTTGTTTTGGTTCTATCCATTCAAAAGAATTTTCAACTAAAGTTTTAAATTCTTCTGTTGTTATAGTTTCAGGGTTTTTATAATAAGTTTCCACAAGGCTTAAATAATCTATAACGCGTTGTTGGTGGATAGATTTTAAATACTCAAAATAACGTCTTTTAAAACTTAGAAGCTTAGATTCTATAACATTGGTATTGCCTAAATCAATATGTAAAAGTATCTCAATTAAATTCTTTTTTATAACCCATTCAATATCCGATTTTTCAGTATACCATGTATCACTATGGTAAAATTTGGCTAGTATTTGATGTGCTTTTTTTAAGTCATTATTTTGAAAATAAAACATTACTAAGCTAAGATGTATATCTAAAACAGATGCAATATCTGTGTGTTTTTTATTTAAAAATGGCTTAATAATATTAATGGCCTCAGCTTGTTTGTTCGAATAGTTAAGGTTTAATGACTTAATTAGTAGGTGTTTAAGTTTAAAGGTGTTGTAATATTTATTTTTATGTTGAAGCATTAAATGATACATCTGTTGTAAGTACACCTCTGAAGTTTTAAATTTTTTATTTCTAAATAGAGTATTTGCTATATGATATAGAATTTGAATATGATAATAGGGTTGCTTGTCTTTGTCTTTTCGATGTAGTATAGTATTATAAGTATCCATCAAAAAAGTTTCAATATTTAAAATATCATTTGTTGCAAACGCCGAAATAGTCACAATACTAATAAGTTGGTATAGAGATTTAAAAGAGAGTTTGTTAACACCATCAAATTGGTATTCTTTAAGTGTCTCATCAAGTATAGTTTTAAAATCAGATGTATTGCCGTGTGTTATTTTGTACTTTATTTTAGAATAAATAATGTTTAGTCTGTCTTCTAAATGGTACTTTTCTCTATTATGGTTAAATCGATTAATAATATCATCTAAATTTATATTGGGTAAAGCATGTGCAAACTGAATTTTTGTACTATATATTTCGTTAAGTATTGGAAACAAATGATGATCTGTTGCAATAGCTTCAGCTTTATTTAAGATTTTGTAGGCCGTTTTATAATGTTTCTGTTGCAGGTAATTGCGAGCAGCTAAAATATAGCGAATTGACTCCATTTGAATTGAGTTTTCCTCTTCTAAGCTAGTATTTGCTGAAAAATTTATGATAGATTGGAATAAACGCTTTCTTAAAGCATGATAAGCACCTTTTTTGTTAGAGTTATAAAGTGTCATACAAATGGTGTCTGAGCTTAAATCTTCATTAAGCAGTAACTTAAAAAGCAGGATGTTTTTATTATCCTTTCGCTTGTTCTTTTTTTTTAAATATGATATGAAACCTTGTTGTTCTTCTTTTGAAAAAGCAGAAACTATCTCTTTTAAATTATTCATTTAATCGTCATTATTAATTTATAAGATGTCATAAATATAATGCTAATATATAGTTATTTGATAAAATAAGTCGTCAGTTTTTATAAAATATTGAGTTTATGAATCCAAAAATGTTACCCAATTTTGCCTCATAATCATTAAAACAAAAATTATGAATTATCAAACAACAGTTTCAGTTGATGAAGATTTAAAAAAAACCAAAGTAAAAAAAGCGAACAAGGTTTATGACCAAAAACCAACATCAGCATTTATAGGTGCATCATGGTCTGCACTTTTAGTAGGTATGACCTCGTATTGTATTGGATTGTGGAATGCAGATATGTTGCTTAATGAAAAAGGGTATTATTTTACAATTCTTCTTTTTGGATTGTTTTCTGTTATTTCTGTTCAAAAAGCAGTACGTGATAAAATGGAAGATATTCCTGTAACCGATATTTATTACAGTATCAGTTGGTTTACAACTATAACCTCTATCGTACTTTTAGTTGTTGGGTTGTGGAATGCCGATTTATTATTGAGTGAAAAGGGGTTTTATAGCATGTCATTCCTACTCAGTCTTTTCGCAGCTATTGCGGTTCAAAAAAACACAAGAGATGTGCAATTTATAGACAGACAGGAAAGTGAGGAGAAATAATTTTAAAGGATATTAAAAATCAAAAAAACACTAAGGGTTGTTTTGATGATTGGTTAGTAACCCAAAGCCTCGTAATTATATTGATTACGAGGCTTTAAAATTTAATTAAAAAATTAGGTGAATGAGTAAGTGTCTTTTACTATAAGTATAACTACATAAAAGATTTACGATACTAATTGCAAACTATAATTTTTTGCTATTTTCTATAAAGAATAATTGAATTCATAAATAGTATATTCTAGATATTGACTCTTGTTTTAATGAAATAAAACACATAAATGGTGATTTTTAATAAAAAAAGTTAAATATTTCTAAATATATGTAAGGAATTTGAAAATATATCGTCTATTTATGTGAGTTTAGTTTAAGTTTAGTTTAGTTAAGACAAAAAGCCGATAGTATCTTCATAAAACTATCGGCTTTGTTTTTGTTAAATAATTTAATTATTGATTTTAAAACACACGTAATTATAAAAACCCCTCCTTCTTTTTAATTACGTCATCTGGTTATTTTAAGATTTATTTTCAACTAAAATAGTCATTATTGATTTGTTATATGCAAGAAGTGTTTATATCCATAAAAGGATTATTTTAAGTTTGTTTATGCTCAATTATTTAGCGAAAAATCACTAACTTATAAGAATCATTTAATATTTTCTCAGAAGATTATATTCTTTTTAATAAAGAATATTTGAAATAAGTTTTATACTATAAAAACAGATAGGATTTAGTATTTTACAGGCTTTAATTAACTAAACAATTTTTTTGTGTTCAAGAGTTTAATAATCTCGCTAACCATAAAACAAAACGTAATTTTTAATTAGAATGTTACATAAGTTTATATTCTTTTTTTTTATTTTTCTGATATCGTGTAAAACTAAAGTTAATAGTGGACGTCAAGTTATACACAGAAAATCACAATTAATAATTATTAAAGACACATTGGCAACCGCTAAAAAGTTTACAAAAGTAAAGGTGGGTATTGATACAATCCCTATGGCTTCAGTTTTTGTTTCTCAAATGGAAGGTAAAAACATCTTAAAAAAGACTCTAAGAAACTTCAATTATGATACTATTATTTCAGCATCTTTTTGTGTTGAGTATAGCGAGTATGATAATAATTGGTTGGTAGATAAAAGTAATATTAAATATGCTGGAATTTATTATGTAAATGATAATACACTAAAATTTGACTTCCATAATTTAGAAACCAATGAGGTTGATACTTACAATACGTTGTCTGATGCTTATTGTGATGTAATATTGGTTTTTTTATTAGAAGATGTAGAGTTGGAAAAGCCAGCTTTATTTGAATTGAAGTTAGAAAAAGATAATTTACCTAAACAATCAAGTGTTAAATTGGCTAGTAAATCTGAGGATATACTTTATCAAAGGTGGGTAAAGTTTTATGAAAAAAATAAATAATTTTTCAATGATTAACTCATTAACTCATTAACTCATTAACTCATTAACTCATTAACTCATTAACTCAGGATAAATAGTATTTAAAAATGGCTTATACGTAGAAGTATAAGCCATTTTTTGTAAACTTTTTTATTATTGTATTTCAACAAACAACCCATCATCAGTCTTCTCAACTTTAGCCAAACTATTTTTAGTTAATTCTTTAATAGTTTTATCCCATTTTTTGTTAGATAACCCCGATTGTGATTTTAAGTTTACCAATTCTAATTTTTCAGCTTTAGTTAGTAGTTCTAAAACTGCTTTGGCATCATCGCTTATGGCCAAAGGTTTTTTCTCTGGCTTCATTTGCGGGAAAAACAATACTTCTTGTATAGATTGGTTGTTGGTTAAAAACATAATTAACCTATCCATACCAATACCCATTCCCGATGTTGGAGGCATACCGTATTCTAGTGCACGTAAAAAATCATAATCTATGGTTGCTGTAGCCTCGTCGTCTCCCTTTTTAGCCAACTCTAATTGATGCTCAAAACGCTCACGTTGGTCAATTGGGTCGTTAAGTTCACTGTAGGCGTTAGCAATTTCTTTACCACAAACCATAAGTTCAAAACGTTCTGTTAGCTCAGGGTTTTCACGATGTTCTTTACATAAAGGGCTCATTTCTTTGGGGTAGTCGGTAATAAAGGTAGGCTGTATATAGTTGCCTTCACATTTTTCGCCAAAAATTTCATCTATTAATTTCCCTTTACCCATACTATCATCCACTTCAATACCTAAGTCTTTTGCAGCTTGTCTTATTTCAGTTTCAGATTTTCCAGTGATATCAAAACCAGTAAAATGTTTTATAGAGTCTGCCATAGTTATTCTTACATAAGGCGCTTTAAAATTTACCTTATGTTCACCAAAAATAGCTTCAGTAGTGCCGTTTACAGCAATAGCACAATGTTCTAAAAGCTGCTCACAGAAATCCATCATCCAGTTGTAATCCTTATAGGCTACGTAAATTTCCATAGCTGTAAACTCTGGGTTGTGTGTACGGTCCATCCCTTCGTTTCTAAAGTTTTTAGAAAACTCATAAACGCCATCAAAACCGCCAACAATTAAGCGTTTTAAATACAACTCGTTAGCAATTCGCATATATAAAGGAATATCTAAAGCGTTGTGATGCGTGATAAATGGGCGTGCAGCAGCACCACCTGCAATAGGTTGTAATACAGGGGTTTCTACTTCAAAATAGCCTGCATCATTAAAAAACGAACGCATCGCGTTAAATAGTTTTGTACGCTTTACAAAAACATCTTTTACATGAGGATTTACCACTAAATCTGCATAGCGTTGTCTGTAGCGCTGTTCTGGGTCAGTAAATGCATCATGAACTTTACCGTCTGCATCTACACGCGGTTGAGGTAATGGTTTTAAAGCTTTACTTAATAGTGTAAAATCTTTTACCATAACTGTTTTTTCACCTACTTTGGTTGTAAATAGCTCTCCTTCAACACCAATAAAATCCCCAATATCTAAAAGCTTTTTATAAATAGTATTGTATTTGCTTTTATCATCTCCACTACAAATTTCATCACGATTAAAATAAAGTTGTATTCTTCCTTCGCTATCTTGTAATTCTGCAAAACTTGCATTACCTTGAATACGACGAGACATTAATCTACCTGCAATAATTACTTTTTTACCCTCATCAAAATTTGTTTTAACATCTTTTGATGTTTGTTTTACAGGAAATAAATCTGCAGGATAAGGGTTTATGCCTAAGTCTTTTAATTTTGCGAGTTTGTCGCGTCTTACCAATTCTTGTTCTGAAAGCTGCATGCTACTTTTTTTGTTTTGAGGTGCAAAATTACATTATTTAACCTAAGAATAAAACAAAGACCTCTATGGATTATTAATAATCTTTAGAGGCTCAGGACTTAGTTAGCTTTTATGTTTAGTTTATTGCTACAGTTGTACCTTTAATCTTTAGTGTTTTTTAATCGATTTAGTAATAAATATACGTTGTTTTGCCAAAGTTTAGTATCAACAAACCTATTGAAGTTGTGCTGCGCGAAACCACGAAATTCAAAAGCATATAAAAACAAGTATGTAAATTAATAACCTCACAGCACTAGGCTACTATAATTTATGGTATTGTAAAATTAAAATCTGTTGTGCCGATAATGTAACAAAATAGATAAGGTAACGTCAAATACGTATAGTATCAATCATTAAAAAAAATCACTATGAGTATTTGGAGAGTTATACTTTCTATCATTTGTCCGCCATTAGCAGTTATAGGTAAAGGTTGTGGCTCTATAATTATTGTTTTTCTATTGTGGCTTTGTGGCTGGGTTCCCGGTGTTATTGCTGCGTTGGTAATCTTAAATAATCCTAATAATTAAAATTTAAAATTATCGTAATTTTACAGGCTATGAATAAAACTATAGCGTTACAAGACTTAGGATTAAAAGATTACAAGGAAACTTGGGATTACCAAGAAGCTTTGTTTAAAGCTATAGTTGATAGTAAAATAAAAAATAGGCGAGAAGATGCTAATTTAGAAACTAAAAATCATTTTTTATTTGTAGAACACCCACATGTGTATACATTAGGTAAAAGCGGTGATATGACTAATTTGTTATTAAATGAGGCACAACTTAAACGTAAAGGCGCAAGCTTTTATAAAATAAATAGAGGTGGCGATATAACGTATCATGGTCCTGGGCAAATTGTGGGTTATCCTATTTTAGATTTAGATAATTTTTTTACAGATATACATAAGTATCTGAGATTTTTAGAAGAAATGATAATTCTTACTTTAGAAGAATATGGTTTAAACGCAAAACGTAGTGCGGGAGAAACAGGGGTTTGGTTGGATGTAGGTACACCTTTTGCACGAAAAATATGCGCTATGGGTGTGCGTGCTAGTAGATGGGTAACCATGCATGGTTTTGCATTAAATGTAAATGCAGACTTAGGGTATTTTGATAATATTATTCCATGTGGTATTCGGGGTAAAGCAGTAACCTCTTTAAATGTTGAATTGGGTGTTGAGAAGGTAGATGAAACAGATATAAAAAATAAGTTATTAAAACACTTCACTACGCTTTTTGAAGCTGACTTTTCAATGACATCTAAATGAAACTAAAAAAAGGGATTAAAATAGCATTATTGATTTTAAGTTTTTTGATTGTTTCATTTGTATCTGTAGTTACTTATAGTATTCTGGTTATTGAAAGTGCTAAGTTTGAGTATGAAATGCTATTTTTAGTAGGTATAATTTTAGGAGGCGCACTTAGTATTGTTTATCAAATAAAAACCTTGAGATTTTATAGTTTGAAAACTAATACCTTGGAGTTAACAGGAAAACTATTTTGGATAGGAAATCTGTTTTTCTCGTTAATCTTGTTTTGTTTCTCGCTTTACTTCTTGTATTTTATTTATATAAACTTTGATAATTTTAAGGGCGACGTTCCTGTTAATGTAATAATTGCGCTTGTAGCTGTAGTTGTAATATTAGTTGTAGCTGTGTTTTTAGCTATTGAAATAAGCGTACTTTATAAAAGAATTTTAAACCAAGAAGCACAAAATTATATTGATTCCATAGATGATATTAAAGGGCATCAAGGCGAATGAGGTAAATTAAATTTTAGTTTTCAGTATTAAAAAATACCTTATAGTAGTTCATCTTTTTTTCGTCATCATAACCACGTTCTAAATATTCGGTTGAGGCATCTGGGGCATCAATGTCTAGTTTAATCTGTATATTAGTGTCTAGTTTTATATCAGTTTTTATTTTTCGCTTTTCTTTTGTTACTACTGCCTCAGCAACATCAAACTGATTTCTAATTACTAAATTCTGTTCACCTTCAAATTCCTTTTTGTAATTGTCAAATTCGCGCTTATGTTTATCTTCTTCAAATAAATCATCTTTAAAACGTTCAATATTTACAACCTCATTTTCTTTAAAGAAGTCAATGGTTTTGGCTAAAAATGTGTTTTGTTCTTTAGCACCGTATGATGTTTTAATAATTTCTGAAGAGAAGTCTTTGCAAAGTTCTATATATTGTTGCGTGTGGCTGTTTGCATCATCAGCATATTTAATATTTAAGAAATGATTAATCCAGTATTGCGCATCATAACTATTATTATCAATACTAAAAATAATATTGCCTTCTGTATCACTTTGGTTTAAAATTAAACAGCCTTTATCTACCTTTTTAGAGTTAATGCCTTTTTGTACAAGTACATCATAACTATTATTTTCTAAATATGTTTGAAAGAAATTAACCTTGTTTTCAATTTTAAAAATACCAATAGCATTAGTTGTCATATCTCGATATTCTATACCTTCAAACATCACAATTAATACATCTCCTGTTTTAATGTTTGCAGAATTAGACTGCTCATAAAGATGCATTACTATATGTTTTGAAACATCTTCAAAAACATCTTCATCATTAAATAGTTGTGTGCAATAGGTATTAATTTCGTTTAAGGAAATATCGGCATGATGGCCAAAACGATAACTTTGCACTAAACTGCTAAAAGGTCTTAATAGAAAAGGGAGCATTAAATCGTAACTGGCTTCATCAAAATCTACAGTTTTGTTTGAGAATGCATTTTTAGTATCGTTAAATTTATTACCTACTTTATGAATTATAAATTTTGAAATAGAAGCGTTTTTTCTAGAAATCATATATTAATTATTATTACTACAATACTATTAAATTAAGTTGATATGAGCACAAAAAAAAGGCGCCAAAGCATGAACACTTTGACGCCAGATTCGAGGACTTGTATTTTTGGTGGTTATATATTTAAATTAAAACAGGTTTTTTGCCTTTAATTAGTACACATCATACTTAAATTAAAAATAATAATTGTGTATATCTAGCAACTTAGCTTCATTAAAAATGTGTTATAAATATAAAAATTTGTTTCTAAGAATTAAAAGACTTTAAATAATTTAATTAACATTTAAATGTTAATTAAATACTTGTAAATAAACTAGTTAATCTTATATAATATTATAGAATTAGTATCGCCTTTGGTAACGAATTCTAAATTTCGGTCTCCATCAATATTATCTAAAGTAATTAAAGAGTTGCCATAAACAGGAAAATTTGGTATTAATTTTCCTTGGCTATCATATAAAAACACCTTTTTGGATTGTAAATCGGTTATCGTAACATAAATTTTATCATTTAAATAAAAAATACGTGGCCTAGTATAATTACCATAATCTAGTTCTATTATTCTGCTTTTTATACCCAATTTATTACCATGTAATGTTACTCGTGTTTTACTGGTGGTCTCTAAATTATGAGCAGCAGATAGTTTTAAATTAATGCTTGATACATTGCCTCTGGTGTCTATACTAATTAATTGTCCGTTACTATCTGTAGTGGTAAATTTATTTTGATATAGAAAAACGGGTTCATCAGAAAATATGTTTTTAGTTTTTGGAGACACTCTCGTTTTACCAACTCTATCTAAAATGTATAGCTTGCTTTTTGTTTTTAATACAATATAATCCTTAGTGCCAATTCTAAAATGTTTGGGGCAACTTATTATATCGTTTTTTGTTGATTTAAATGAGAAACCAGATACAATTTTTCCTTTAATATCATACATTAATACATTTTTACCTTGAGTGACTAAAAGCCTATAGTTTTTGTTTTTATCGTAATCAAACACAGAAAGCGGTTGTGTTACATCATCTTTAAATTTTAAAGGAAATGGTGTAACATCTCTACCTTTTCTATCTACAATATAAACCCTGTTTGTAGTTGCAAAAGCAAGCTGTAACCTTCCGTTTTTATACATGTCAATTTGAGATATTTCTCCTAGTAATGCACCTTTAAGTTGTTTTTTCCAAATTACGTTCCCTTTGTTAGAAATTAAGTAGAGATTGTTATTAATATCTTGTACAATAATTTCCTTCTGGTTAGTAATGTGGTTTGTTACTATTTGCGGAGTATTTAACAAGTCGGCGTCTAGTTTTAAGCTAAAACGCTCAGATATTGAATGTTGTACACGCTTTTTATTCCCTTTAATAATACCACCATGTATATGCGCAAAATTGGTGTCATAAACAAATTGTATTGCAGATATGTTATAAGGCTTTAAGTCTATATCATACAATTTGTTTAAGTTATCTTTAATTACCTGTTTTAAAAGCTGAGGTTTTGCAACAAATACCAAAGAGCTTTCGCTACTTAAGTTTGTACTTAACTCTTTAAAAGAACTCTTACTACTAAATGTAGTTTTGTTTTTATAATTGGCAATAATATTTTGAAGCGCTTCAATACTATTAGCAAATACAAAGTAACTGTCAATAACACAGTATTTTGAAACCGTAATATTATTAAGGAGTGGATTAAAAGTGTCTTGAAAAAGATTAGGTTTAGAAAATTCAAATAGAGAAATATTTCTATAAGTATCTATAATGTTTTGTTCGCTTAGTAGTGCTTCCTGCGTTGCAATTGCATCAATCGAGTTTAATACTACTGCTCTTTTATCATCTTCATAAATAACACCTATTTCTATGATAGAATTAAAGAGGGTTTCATCAATGGAGGTAGAATCTTTATTGTGAAATACAGATATATTTTTGTGTATAATATTAAAATCATCAAAAGTAAAACTTAAATAACCATCACTATTGCCTGGTGTAATGTGTTGTATTTTATGCTCTTGCGGAATAGTGTTTTTAAAAATATCAATAACTTTTGTTGATAAATCTAAAGATTTTGCAATACCGTCAAAAAAAATAGCATCTTGAGATAATTCGACATCTAGCGTAATAAAATCAGTTAAATGAGTCGATTTTAAATCACTTTCCATAAAAAAGGAAGGTGCTAATGCACTATTAGTTTTTAGTAAAACAGATACGTTATCACTATCAGATACAACATTGTGTAATTTTTTGAAAGGCGAGGTATTGCTTTTGTTATTAAAAACTTTTGTTACTATTTCTTTTGAAGAGGATACAACAAAAATACTATCTACCATTACACTATAAAACTCATGAGTATTTAAAGTCGATTTTGTAATATCATAAGATGTATACTTAAGGTTTTCTTCAGTATAATTTTTTAATGAATCCGTTTGAAATACTACACTTGAAAATTTGGTAATTAAGGTGTATTGTAAACTATCTAATTCAGACTTAGAAAAGCATAATAAGATGTTTCCGTCAATGCTAATTTTTTTTAGAGGATTTAAAAGATGCTTTAAATTTTTATAAGCTTTAGTATCAGATAATGAGTTAATAAAGGTATTGTTAATAATAGCAGTTTTTAAACTTTCAATATTAGAACTTTTAAAAACAACTTCTGAATTGCTTGGAATAACATCAATAAGTTGAGGTTGCTTATTTTTAGAATTGGAACAACTTAATGCGACTAAAAGTAGGAGGGAACACAAAAAAAATCTCATGGCGTCATTAAATTTAAGCTAAAATATAAAATGAGTTGTAAAAATAAGTATGCAACGTATGTTATTTAGTTTGTGTCATTACTCAAAACCCTAAAGAATGGTAAATCAAACTCACAAATTTAACTTTAATTGTTCGGGTAATAATTTAAAAGATGTTCTATGGTATTTAGTAGCACCATACTTTTTAATAGCTTCACGATGCTCTTTTGTAGGGTAGCCTTTATTTCTCTTCCAATTATACATGGGGTATTCTTCATGAATTTTAAGCATATAAGTATCCCGATATGTTTTGGCTAAAACAGAGGCCGCTGCAATGCTTAAATATTTACCATCTCCTTTAATTATAGTTTCGTAGGGTATATTACGGTAAGGTTTAAACTTATTGCCATCAACAATTATAAATTCTGGGGTTGTGCTCAATAAATCAATAGCTTTATGCATGGCTAAAATAGAGGCATTAAGTATGTTTATTTTATCTATATCTTTTTCAAAAACATGAGAAACACCAAAGCATACAGCTTCGGTCTCAATAATTGGTTTTAAAATATCACGTTTTAATTCGCTCAATTTTTTTGAGTCATTAAGAATTTTATTTTTAAAATTATCAGATAATATAACAGCAGCTGCTGTAACAGGACCTGCTAAACAACCTCGGCCAGCTTCGTCTGTGCCGCATTCATTTGTATATTTTGATTTTTTTAACTGTAACATGGGGTAAAAGTATAAAAAAGAGCATTAGTTATAAATATTATGCATACATAGTATTTATATGTGTTTATTTATTAAAAATTTAATTTATTTTATTAAATAATTACAATTTTGTAATTATTGCAAAAAAAATGATAATGAATTCTGTGTTTTCTTGAAAAAAGCTAACATTTTAAATGTTAAAATTCAATTATCCTAACATTTTTTAATTCAAAATTTTGCTACTTTAAGATAATATTAAGAAATTCGCTCCTTAACTAATTCAAATTTATATTCTATGAAAATTAGATTACTGTGGATTTTGACGGTATTTTTATCGTTAACAACACAATTGTCCATGGCGCAAGAAAAGACAGTATCAGGTACTATTATAGACCAAACTGGCTTGCCTATGACTGGTGTTACTGTTCAAGTGGCAGGAACAAACAGGGGTGTTATTTCAGATTTTGATGGTAATTATGCTATTAAAGCTAATCAGGGTGAAGTTCTACAATTCAGCTATGTAGGTATGAAAACTGCGCAAATTACTGTTGGCTCTAGTACTACTGTTAATGTTACAATGCAAGAAGATCTAGAAGCTTTAGATACTGTTGTTATTACAGGGTATCAAAATATTGCTAGAGAGGTCTTTACGGGAGCGTCTCAATCTGTTAAAGCCAAAGATATCGAACTAGCAGGATTACCTGATATTACGCAATCTTTAGAAGGTCGTGCTGCTGGTGTTAGTGTGCAAAACGTAACAGGTACATTTGGTGCTGCACCTAGGATTACTATTAGAGGGTCTGCATCTATTTTAGGAAATGCTGATCCTATATGGATTGTAGATGGTGTAATACAAGAACAAATTGTAAATGTATCTTTTGCTGATTTAGTTTCGGGCGATCCTAATACCTTATTAAGTTCAGCTATCGCTGGTTTGAATGCTAATGATATTGAAAGTTTTGAAATTTTGAGAGATGCCTCAGCTACTTCTCTGTATGGTGCTAGAGCTCAAAATGGAGTAATCGTAATTACTACTAAATCAGGTGGAGCAGATCAAGCTCCAACGTTTAGTTATAATGGTGACTTCTTAATGAGAGATAGACCTAGATATGCTCAATTCAACCTTCTTAATTCACAAGAAACTGTATCAATTTACAACGAACTAGAATCTAAAGGGTTTTTACAGTTTCCAGATGTTTTATTTGGACGAAATGGTGGTATCTATAATATAAGAGCAAATGCAATTAATGATTTTTCAGAATCTAATGGTGCATTTGGAATACCTAATACAGACGAGGCAAGAGCATCTTTTTTACAACAGTTTGAATTAGCAAATACAGATTGGTTTAAAGAGCTATATAACATGACACCTACTCAAAACCATAACATAAGTTTTTCTAGCGGTTCAAAAACTACAAGAACTTATGCGTCATTAGGTTATTTTACTGATGGTGGTTGGACAATTGCTGATAGAGTAAGACGTGTTACAGCTAATTATAGAAATTCTTTTCATTTTAATGATGACAAACTAGTATTTACTTTACTTGGTAGTGCCAATGTTGTAAATCAAAAAGCACCAGGTACTTTAGCAAGACAAAATGATACCTTTTTCGGAGCTTTTAATAGAGAGTTCGATTTAAATCCATTCAACTATTCTTTAACTACTAGTAGAGCATTACGCCCTAGAGATGGTAATGGTGATTTAGAGTTTTACAGAGCAAATTGGGCGCCTATAAATATTTTAAACGAAGTTGAAAATAATTCATTAGAAATTAATAGAACAGATATTAAATTTCAAGGGCAAATAAAATATGAGTTAAATGATAAGTTAACTTATAACTTTTTGGGTTCTGCTAGATTTGTACAAAATATAGGTGAAAATTCTGCAAGGGAAAGTTCAAACAGAGTATCTGCTTACAGAGCAGCAGAAAATGCTATAGTAAGAAATGCAAATACCTTTTTATTTAATGACCCAGACAATCCTGTAGCATTACCTCGTGTTGTGTTGCCTGTTGGTGGTATTTTAACTGAAACAAAAAACACGCTTACCGCATATACTTTCAGGAACTCATTACAATACGATAATACATTTAATGATGTGCATAACCTGAACGTATATTTTAATCAGGAATATAGACACGCAGACAGATCGTCGTCATCATTTACAGGTTACGGCTACCAATTTGATAGAGGTGGTGCAATATTTACAGATCCTGGTATTCTTACAAAAGACATTTTAGAGGGCAACGATTATTTCTTTTCTCAAGATACACGTTCTAGAGAGGTGTCTTTAGCAATGCAAGTTAACTACGATTTTGATAGAAAATATGTGTTAAGTGTAACGGGTAATTATGAAGGCTCAAATAGAGCTGGAGAATCCTCTAGCTCAAGATGGTTGCCAACGTATTCTATTGGTGGACGTTGGAATGTACATAAAGAAAGTTTTCTTCAAGATTCTGATGTAATTTCTAGTTTAGTATTTAGACCAAGTTATGGTGTTACAGGATTATTGAACGACGCTGCTAGTAATAATAGAGCAATATTTTTGAATGAAATAACAGATAGATTTAATTTGGACGATAGAGAAAACTTCATAAACATCTCTGATCTACAAAACTCTGAGCTTACTTATGAGCAAACTAGAGAATTAAACTTAGGTTTAGAAGTTGGATTCTTTAACGAACGTATTAGAGCAATTTTTGATGTTTATTCTAGAAGAGGTATTGATTTATTAGATTTTGTGAGAACTTCAGGAATTGGGGGACAGTCTGTTAAATTAGGTAACAATGCAGAAATGACTACCAATGGTATAGAGTTTCAATTAAACTCAGTTAATGTTAATACAAGTGATTTTCAATGGCGCTCAGGCTTTAACATCTCTTTCATAGAACAAGAGATAACAAGTTTACAGCAAAGACCAAATGTTTTCTCTTTAGTTAACGGTACTGGTAATGCAATAGGAACCGAACGTAATGCGTTATATTCATTTGATTTTGCAGGCCTAAACGAATTTGGGGTACCAACTTTCAATCTTGGCGAAGATGTAGATCCTATATCTGGTATAGATTTTCAAGCTACAGAAGATATACTTGATTTTTTAGTGTACGAAGGCCCTTCACTACCAACCATAACAGGAGGACTTGCTAATAATTTTAATTATAAAAATTGGAATTTCAGTTTCTTTATGTCGTTTTCTGCAGGAAATAAAATACGCCTAGATCCATCATATTCTTCTGTCTATACAGATTTAAGTGTGTTTCCAAGAGAATTTGTAAACCGTTGGCAACAACCAGGAGATGAAAATATTACTGATATCCCTGCAATTGCCTCGAGATCATTAATAGAATCTGTAGGTAATACAGCTATAACAAGGGCCTATAATGCATACAACTTCTCAACAGCTAGGGTTGCTGATGGGGATTTTATTAGAATGAAAAATATATCAATAGGATATACTTTTAATGGTAACGCAGTAAAAAACATTGGATTATCTTCTTTACGTTTAAATTTACAGGGTACTAATTTATTTTTATTATACTCTGATGATAAATTAGGAGGTCAAGATCCAGAGTTTTTTAATAGTGGTGGTGTAGCATCACCTATTACACGTTCTTACACGTTTACACTAAATGTTGGTTTTTAAAAAAAAATAATATGAAAAAATATTTAAAATTAATACCATTATTACTACTTGTATTGGTTTGTAGTTGTGATGATGTGCTTTCAGAAGTACCAGATAATAGAACTGAAATAGATTCTGCTGAAAAAATTTCTGAACTTTTAGTTGGAGCATACCCAGAAGCAGCTTATGTTTCGTTTCTAGAGCCTATGTCTGATAATGCAGATGATAAAGGTCCAGCCTCTGAATCAGATGTTAGGATTAATGAAGAAATGTACTTTTGGAGAGATTTAAATGATGATGATGATGATACCCCTACTAACTATTGGAATGATACTTATGGGGCAATAGCCAATGCTAATCAAGCTTTAGCTTCTATAGAAGAATTAGGTGGAGGTGATGAATTTAATACTCAAAAGGGTGAGGCGCTTTTGTGTAGAGCTTATGCACATTTTATGCTAGTAAGTGTATTTTCTAAAAGATATAATCCTGATACTGCTAGTACAGATTTAGGTATTCCTTATGTTACTACTCCAGAAACAGTCTTAATAGAAGAATACAATCGAGGCAGTGTAGCTGATGTATACGAGCAAATTGCTCAAGATATAGAGGAAGGTTTACCTCTTATAGAAAATAATTATGATGTTCCAACCTTTCATTTTACAAAACAAGCTGCCAATGCTTTTGCTTCTAGGTTTTATTTACATACCGCAGAATGGCAAAAAGTTATAGAACATAGCAATGCTGCTTTGGGAGGTTCGGGAGCAGCTATATTAAGAGACATTAATGGATTGTATAGTAATATACCTGGAGCAGCTGTAAGGTTGCAATATTCATCAGCTACCGATCCTTCAAATTTATTATTAGTAGCTGGAGGTTCAGTGTATTCCAGAGCTTTTTTCTCAGGTCTTGCAAGATATCAATTAACAAGAAACCTTGAGCGATCTTTATTTGGTGAAAGTCCAATAGGATTAGATTGGGCATATCCTACATTCACCTTTGGCGGAGATATAGGACTTACTCTTATTAAATATAACGAATATTTTAGGTTTACTAATCAAGCTGCAGGTATTGGTTTGCCATTCGTAACATTCATGATATTAACAACTGATGAAGTTTTGTTAAACAGAGCTGAGGCTTATATTATGTTGGAACAATACGATAATGCCGTATCTGACATAAATCTTATGTTTTCTACAAAAACTGAAGGGTATACAAGTGCTGATGAGTTAACCACTTCAGATATTGAAGATATAGATGGAGACTTTGCTTTTACTGATGAGAATTTTTATACACCTTTTTATGCACTACCAGCAAACAGTCTATCATATATTAATTTAGTATTAACAATGCGAAAATCAATATTCTATAATGAAGGGTTACGCTGGTTTGATATTAAAAGACATAATATCGAAGTGCAGCACAGAATTGCCAACGTTAGTGGTAACACCATAGATGTTATTGTTTTACCAAAAGACGATAATAGAAGAGCAGTACAAATTCCGCCAGATGCTCAAGCATTTGATATTGAGGCAAACCCAAGATAACATTATTTAAAAATTTTTAATCTATGAAAAATATATATTTCAAAGTAACAGGTATTTTATTTTTATGTGCTGCGTTTACTCTAACATTTACAGCATGTGAAAATGAGCCATCACTAACCGATTCTCAAATTGATACATCAACGCCAATGCTTAATGAGTTAGATGTGTGGCTAAGAGATAATTTTGTCGAACCCTACAATATCGAAATACAATATAAATGGGATATTAATGACACTGATGTTGATAGATTTTTACATCCTCCTTTTGAAGCTAATGTTAGACCACTAACAGAGATACTTAAGAAGGTTTGGATAGAGCCACATAATCAATTAGGTGGAGAAAATTTTATTAAAAATATTGCTCCTAGAGAATTTATTTTAGCAGGAGGTTTCAATTTTAATCCTGGTGGCAACACCATCACTTTAGGTATAGCAGAACAAGGAGCTAGGATAACACTATTCAATGTAGATCTTCTAGATTTTGACAGTATTTTATATGAGGAAGATATACCAAATGATTTCGATGTACAGTTTTCAATAATTGGCCCGTTATCTACAATTCATCACGAATATGGACATATACTAAATCAAATAGAACCTTACGACCCTGTTTTTGATATAGTAAATCCAAATAACTATACATCTTCTTGGGCAGATAGAAGTAATGAAGAGGCTAGAGAGTTGGGGTATATTTCAGCTTACGCGTCAAGTCAACCTAGTGAAGATTTTGTTGAAATGGTAGCATACATGTTAACACGTTCTAATACAAGGTGGGAGAACTTGGTAAACAGTATAGCAAACCCTCAAGCCATAGCATCTATAAGAGAAAAAGAGAGAATCATTGTAGACTACTATCAAGAAAAATTTAATATAAATTTTTACGAATTACAAGAATTGTCGTTTCAAGCATTATTAGAAATATAGTTAAATAACTAAAAAATTACATATGAAACTTATCACTAAAAATAGTTTTTTAAAACTATTATTTTTATCCTTTTTGGTATTCTCCTCGTGTAGCGATGATGAAGATCAAAATATTTTTGATCAAACACCCTCTGAGAGAGTAGATCAAGCTATTAATGAATTACAAGAGTTATTGCTGGCTCAACCTAACGGTTACAAAGCAGTATATTTCACGAAAAATGACGAAAGAGGTGGCTTTACAACTTTCATGCAATTTAATGCAGATGGTACGGTAAGGCAAACATCAGACTTCAATGATGATATCGATTTACAAAATTCTAGTTATGAAGTACGATTAGGTACTTCTATAGAATTGGTATTCACAACACGTAATCACATTACAAAAGGAACTGATCCAACTGCTATTACCGAAGTTATAAACGGATTTCCAACAGGTTTAGGCTTTTTTGGGACCTCAGTTTTTCAATTTTTTAGTAATGATAATGGTGTATTAACCTTTAGAGATATAAGAAACAGTGATACAGCATTAATGGTGTTATATCCAACTAATTTTACAGATTTTGATACAGAAAGTATATCTGCTGTTAATCAATTACGAAATCAAATTCCAAGAATTGCAGAACCAGAATTATATCAGGTTTTTGAAATAGAAAATGCTAATGGTGGTATTAAGTACGATATGTTATACAATGAAACACGTCGTTTTACAAATTTATCTGGGTTTTCTGAAACAGAAATTATTAATCTAACTTTTGGTGTCGCTTACACAGAAGAGGGTATAACTATTAGTCCTGCTTTAGAATTCGAAGGCGTTTCATATTCAGATTTTATCTACGATGAGACTACAGAAAGGTTTGTATCTACTGTTGATGGAACTACTGCCAGTATTTACTACAGTAATGCACCTGCTTTTATAAACCCTAATGATTTAATAGAGTTAGAAGAACTAGGTCCTACAGGCTTTTTATACAGAAGAAGTTTAGGCGATAATCCTCTAACCTCTGGTTCACACGATGATATGCTAGCTCAAATAGAGGCTAATTTAGGTGCTGCCTTCGGTAGTACATGGCAAGTAGCTCAATACCAGCTGTCAATAGATTTTGAAAGTGACGATTGTGATACATTTTTGTTTGTTCAAATAGTTAGAGCAGATGGTGCAGCATTTAATCTATTTTATTGTTTCTTAAGAGGTGATATAAGCGACGGAAGATTATTTTTAACTTATGATGGTCCAGGTGGAGGAGCCTCTGGTCAAGTAGAGCCACTAATATTACCATTAATAGAGTTTTTTGCAACACCAAACGGTTTAACATTCGCAAGGCATGGAGCATTTAGTAGTGATACCTTTAACTTTAGTAATCCATCAGGATCATTCACTAATAGTGACAGTGGTATAAGAGTTTACGGTCTATTTTTCGGATAAAAAAAACCAAATAAAATTTTACGTTTACAATAAATATAATCCCTACTCATATCCAGTGTAGGGATTTTTTATGCAATACAAAACACTCAATAAAATAAAATTTAATATAATTTTTTCATTTTACGACGTTATCATATTTTGTATTTACATTTGCAACGTTTTTAAATATCTATGCAGAAGTTAATCTTTGTTTTATGTTTTGTGTTTTACGCTACGGTAGCTTTTGGGCAAGGTAACCCAGAAAACTCTCCATTTCGTAAAGTTTCCAAGCCTACTACTTCAGAACAAACTCAAGACAGTACTGCTACACTAATAAATAGTAAAAATACATCTACCAAAAGTTTATTAGGAAAGTTAACCAAAGGAGATGCCGATGATAAAAAAGCCAAAATCCAAGAGTACTTAATCATTTCTCATGAAAGTGATACCACCTTTGTTGATACCACATTATCAATTCAAAAAGAATATAAATTTAACTACTTACGTAAAGATAATTTTGGTTTAATGCCATTTGCTAACTTAGGACAAAGCTATAATAGTCTAACCTATAACTTTCAAAACACAACTCTCCTACCGCAATTCGGGGCCAGAGCAAGACACTTCAATTATATGGAAATTGAAGATGTTTTCTATTATAAAGTACCAACACCGTTAACAGAACTCTTCTACAAAACTGCATTTGAGCAGGGGCAATTAGCAGATTCTTTTTTCACAATAAACACATCACCGCAATTTAATTTTTCAATAGCCTATAAAGGCGAACGCTCTCTAGGGCAATATCAGCACATTTTAACTAGTACAGGAAATTTTAGATTTACTACAAACTATACAACAAAAAATAAGCGCTATTATATGCGTGGGCATATAGTAATGCAAGATTTGCTAAATGAAGAAAATGGAGGGTTGCAAGACGACGACATAGTTAATTTTGAAAACGGAGAACCAGATTTTCTAGACAGAGCTATTTTCGACCCCAATTTCGAAGATGCAGAAAATACACTTAGAGGTAAACGTTTTCATCTAGACCATGGTTATAATTTGTTCAACAAAGTGGTAAAAAAGGCATTACCAAAAACCTTAAACGATTCAACATCTACTTATAAACTCTCAATAAATCATATAATTTCGTTCGAAGATAAATCATTTCAATACGATCAAACAAGACAAAATGCAATATTTGGAGACGCATTTAGAAGCTCCAACCTAAGAGATCGCGTAACTTTAGAAAGATTGCACAATCAATTAGCCTTAAATTATATTAATAATGAGTTAGGAAATTTTAGCGTAAATATAAGTGGTACGCATTACAACTATGGCTATAACAGGATTGTGGTGCAACAAAATAATACCATTACCAACCGCTTAAAAGGAAACATATACGCAGCAGGAGGTAAATACCGTAAGTTTTACAAAGGCTTTAATATTCAAGGAGAAGCTGGCGTAAACCTCATTGGCGATTTTACAGGTAATTATATTATAGGACAAGCATCATACAATATAACAGATGATATTTTTGCAAAAGTAAAAATCAATCACAGTTCTAAAGCACCAAATTTTAATATGCTTTTATATCAAAGTAACTACCAAGATTACAATTGGCAAAATAATTTCAATAATACAGAAACTCAACAAGTAGCCTTTCAATTAAAATACAAACAACTAGTAAATCTCTCGGTAGATTACTCTACTATTTCAGATTACGTATATTTTAAGCAAGACGAAACAGTTACAGAAAGTCAATCCATACGTGTATTTCAAAATAACAATACAATAAATTACTTAAGAGCTAAGTTAGAAAACGAGATAAGTGTAGGTAAGTTTGCTCTAAACAATACGGTGCTGTATCAAAACGTACAAGACGATAATAATGTATTAAATGTACCGCAACTCACCACAAGAAACACCCTGTATTTTAGCTCAGAGCTATTTAAAAAAGCCATGCATCTACAAACAGGGGTAACCTTAAATTATTTCACAAAGTATTATATGAATGGTTACAATCCTGTCCTTGCAGAATTCTTCGTGCAAAACGAAAGAGAATTTGGCGAGTTTCCAAGGTTAGACTTTTTTATTAATGCTAAAATCCGACAAACCCGTATCTTTTTCAAGGCCGAACATTTTAATTCAGCATTTACAGGCTACAACTATTACTCCGCACCAAATTATCCTTATAGAGACTTTACAATACGCTTCGGTTTAGTATGGAATTTCTTTCTATAAAATTTCCATGGCGTTCCCCCAAGGGGTCGGGCTATCCGCTATATCTTTTTTGTATTGAATTTATTTTAGTATCTTAATAAACCACAGTTAAACCACAGTTAAACCACCCAAAATAGTCTTTTTAT
>NZ_JBLFEN010000007.1:0-173887 GCF_047345485.1 Hyunsoonleella sp. 2307UL5-6
CAATGTATAACCGCAATTACGGCGGATTCGACTACGTCCGAATCCACTCGGAATTGCTAAAGTCTGTGCAAAACCGAAAATTAACGCATATTAACCCGTAACTGACGGTTATACGAGACCGTTAGCATACATTTTGAGAAAATCGTGAATAAGAAAAAACAAACACCTTTAGTAGTATTAAAAGCATTAGAGCCTTTTATTGACAAAATCGGAGAGAATTTCATAAACGTAGAATCTGAAAATAATCTGATTAGGTTCACAGATGTTGACCCAGATTCTGAATTTTATTTCAATATAGAAAACTATGACATAAAAAACGGTTTCAAAGTTTTAGTGGAATATCGACCGCATACTGAACAGAATGTGGAAAAACATAGAACTTGGATTAAAGGCTCTGAAATAAACACTTATTTTACTAAATGGGTAACTCTTTTAAAATCTTACGACAAGATCAGGTCACCATTTGATGACCCAATAATTGAATCTTTTAGAGATGATTATTATACCGAATTTGGAATAGTTGACGAGGAAAAAGACAAACCTCTAAAACCAAAACAGATTTTATTATTAGATGCATATTTCGAGAAAATTGAAAATAAAATTGAAGAGCATATAACCGAATCGAATGCGGAACAAATAAAGGAAATCAAAAATGATATCTCTGAATTAAGAGAAAATCTATCAAGTAAAACTAAAGTTTGGATTGCAAATAAAGTCAGTTGGATTTGGGCGAAAATGACAAAACTCGGACCGAAATTAATGAAAGACTTTGTTAACGAAGGAAATAAACAAATTGTAAAAGAGAGTGTTGCTCAAATAGTAGAATTTGGAAAAAATCTAATGTCATAAAAACGTGTTGTAACAACATATATAGCTCATAGCTAGTCAGTTGCTTAAACGAAGTTAAGGCATATTTTGAAAGTCGTCAAATTTTTAAATTTGACGATTTCCAATAAAAAAGATAAATAGTAAAATTTAAAAATCTGGCTTGTGCTCAATCCGAAAATATTTTTATAATTTGTACATTACGAGCCCTATACAAGACCGTTAGCACCAAACAATATACGAATGAACAAAATCATAGTTTTTTTTATACTTTTTAGCAATCGGATTGATTTCTTGTAAAAACTCTGAAAAGACAATTGATAAGATTGAAATTGCTAAAAAATTTTTCGTGGCACTTGACGAATCTAATAGTTCTAAAATGAAAAATTTGTTAAATGACAGTCTGATAACTACGATACCGAAATATAAATATGAAGTAAGATATTCTAAAAATGATTATGTGGAAAATTGGTTAAAATGGGATGCCGTTTTTAAACCAAATTATAAAGTTCTTGAAATGAATTTGGAAAACGGAATTGTCAAAGCAAAGGTTTCAAAAGTTGATAATAGAATTCTTTTCTTTATGCAAAAGCCTTTTTTGACCAATGAGGTTCTAAAGTTTGAAAATGACAAAATTATCGCAATAGAAACGGAGTACCTGAATTTTGACGAAAATACTTGGGAAAAAAACAGAAGTGAACTTTTGAACTGGATTTTGAAAAATCACCCTGAAATGAACGGTTTTATCCATGACCAAACTGAGGCTGGCGGGAAGAGATTTTTAAAAGCACTTGAACTATATAAAAACAAAAAATAACGTGCTTTAACATTATATAAAAATAATACTTAAACAAAGGTTAGTGCGTATTTGGTCACTCCGATTTTCCTTCGGAAAATCCTCGTAAAAAACAACCGACATTTCATAAATGTAACCATTAAAATCCATTTAATAAAAACTAGTTTATTCCGTAAACCAACTCGCATATTTAATATAAGCATCAGAAATACGGTTAATTTCACCTGAAATCAACGCTTTACTGATGTCTTTTACTTTTTTAGCAGGTACACCAGCATAAATACTCCCCGACTCTATAATAGTGTTTTGTGTAACAACCGCTCCAGCAGCTACAATACTGTTACTATGCACTACACAACCATCCATAATGATACTACCCATACCTACTAAAACATTATCATGAATGGTGCATCCATGAACCAAAGCATTATGACCCACCGATACGTTATTCCCTATGGTAGTGCCTGCCTTTTCGAAAGTACCATGAATGACCGCACCATCTTGTATATTCACCTTATTCCCTATTTTGATAAAGTTTACATCGCCACGCACTACAGCACTAAACCAAACACTGCATTGGTTTCCCATAGTAACCTCGCCAACTATAGTTGCGTTTTCCGCTATAAAACAATCTTTGGGTATAATGGGTGTTTTTCCTCTTACGGTTTGTATTATTGGCATAATTAATTCATTTAAAAAAAGAAACATCATTTCATATTCATAGAAATTCCTTTGGGTTAGTACTTCTTGTGTTGCTTGAAATAGTTTAATTTATAAATACATGACTATTTATCGTTTACATTAGTTAAGATTACTGACGTCTCAAACATTTATTTAAAATAAGATAATAATCCTGCTTTTTTAGATGCTGAAACCATGATTTCTTTACCATTACTTAACACCACACTTCCACCCTTGCCTTTTTGATATTTAACCACCTCGTTTACATTTACTAAGTATGATTTATGAACGCGAGCAAAACTAGAGTTGCTTAATGCTTCTTCAAAATACTTTAAGGTTTTGCTAACTATTTTTCTTTTATTAGTGCTAAGATAAATTTCGGTATAATTATCATCTGCCTTACAGTACATAATTTCAGATGTGTTTAATACTTCAAATCCGCTTTGTTGTGGAATGGTAATTTTACCGCTTATAAAAGATGTTTTTGGCACTAATACTTCATCTTGAAGCGCATTTTCCTTTGTTTTTATATCGGTTACATAATCTACCGCTTTTATCAATTCGTCTATAGAAATGGGTTTCATTAAATAATATGAGGCATGTGCATTTAAGGCATCTATGGCATAATGATTATAGGCGGTAACAAAAATAGTTTCAAAATTAATATCGCCTATTTTTTCTAGCAAATCAAAAGCATTACCATAAGGCATTTCTACATCAAGAAACACCACATCTAAATCGTTATTTCTAATAAGTACTAAAGCGTCGTCAATATTTGCTGCTTCTCCAACAATAGTAATATTGGGGCAATATTTTTGCAGGTAATTTTTTAGTATTTGCCTGCTAGTTTCTTCGTCTTCTACTATGATTGATGTTAACTTCATTTAATCCTTTTTTAAGGTGACTACCACTTTTGTTCCTGCATCTTCTTTTTCTTGAAAATCATCTACAAAAACATCTACTTTATCTTTATACATATCATTTAAAATTGCCACACGTTTTTTGATATTTCCCATACCTTTTGAGTTTTGTTTCTTTTGATTTTTGGTTTTTAGCGCTTTAGATTTTTTACGGCCAATACCATCATCTGTTATAGTGATTTTAATACTATCTTTTAACTCTTGAGAAATAGTAATGTTAAGATGCCCTTTTTCTTTTTTGTAACGTAACCCGTGCCACACTGCATTTTCAATATAAGGTTGTAATAGCATTGGAGGAATTACAAAATCTTCTACATGTATGGTTTCATCTACATGAATTGTATAATCAAACTTATCTTGAAATCTAAAATGCTCTAATTGCGTGTACAACTGCAGTAATTCTATTTCTTTTTCTAACGGAATAAAATCTTCCTCACTGTTTTCTAAAACGGCACGCATTAATTTTGAAAAATCTGTTAAATATTTATTTGCAGTACGCTCGTCATTTGATGCTATAAAGCTGTTTACTGAATTTAAAGCGTTAAATATAAAATGAGGATTCATTTGACTGCGTAACGATTTTAAAGCCAGTAGATTATTAGCTAAACGTTGTTGGCGAATGTATTTATACATTAAAAAAGCTACGAGCAATAATAAAAATACACCACCTACTAATGAATAAATAATTACGGTTTGCCGTTTAGATTGCTCTACAGTGAGTTGGTACTGACTTTTAGATAGTTCTCTATCGCTTTCTAAACTTGTTATTCTGTTTTGTTTTGTACTTATATCTTTTCTAAAACGAGTTATTTGTGATATCTCTTGTTCCTTTTTAATATATAATTTATCTACTACATCAACATATTCTTGATACGCTGCGAGTGCTTTGGTATAATCGCCTGTTGTTCTGTAAACTTCAGATAATTTTCTAGTGGCATCTTTTTGAACTACTAAATCTTCTTTAGATTCTGCCTCTACGATGCTTTCTTCTAAAAAACCAATAGCATTATCAAAATCATTTTGTTGTGCATAGGCTCTACCTATTCTGTATTTTTGCTTTTGTGATGTTAGGGTACTTTCGTTATCTATTATAGTATCTGTTTCAGCCTCAATAGCACTTATATCGTTTAACGCTTGTTTTCTTAATTCAATTTCACCAGAAAAGTTTTTTACAGTATTTTGAAAATCGGCTACCTTTACTTTCTCCTCTACAGCTCTCTTTTTGTCTTGCGTGTTTGCGAGGTTTAAAGATTTATCAAAGTATACTTCGGCTTCAATAACTTCGCCTTTATTACTATAAGCTTCGGCAATTTTAGAGTTTAAGTCTGTAACTTTTGGTGCTATTAAATGTTTTTTAGCAATTTTTAAGCCTTCGTTATAAGCATTTATAGATGCATCAAATTTATTACTGCTGTTATAAGCATCACCTAAGCCTTCGTAAAGCGACACTAAATGATAGTTTGAAACTGTTTTTTTTTGTATACTATTATACTCTTGTATACTTTCATCGTAATTTTCGTTTAAATAGAACGCTTTAGCTAGTTTTAACCGAGTTAAGTTACTAGATTTACTTTGAAGACTTATCTTATAATTAGAAACTGCTAAATCAAACTGTTTCCAATACATATAAATATCTCCTAAAACCTCATAGGCATCGCCATTTTCTTTTGCAGAATTACTTACCTCTAAAGCATCACCTACAAATTGAATACTTTTTTGGGCATCTTTTTTTAGATAGGTTTCGGCAGAATCTATAAACCAATTAAATTGCGGTAATTTACTTCTTTTAGAAAACTTACTTGTAAACCCTTCTTTAGCGTTTGGTGCTACTTCAACAATAATACGTTCGTTGTTTAGTATTGTGTAGTATATAGTTTTAAAATCTTGATGGCTAATAGTAAGCTCATCACCTTTTTTAACTTCAATTCTAAAATCTCCAAATACATCAGTACTACTCTTATAAACGCCATTTACTTGAATTTTTACATCTGGAATACCATCTCTAGTATTTTGCTCTACTACAGAGCCACGTACGGTAAATCTTGGCGAATTATTTAAAAGATTTGTTTGCGCCATGGTGTTACACCCAATGCACAAAACGCTTATAAATAATATGTATTTAAAATGAAGTCGCATAATATATATTACAGTAGCTAAACTTACGCACTTTCTCTGGTATAATAAAATGCCTAAACTCTAAAAATCATCATTTTTTCACTTAAAAATACGGCTTTACATATTTAAATAAATGCTTTACGCATTGAAGGGTTGCATACACTCATTATAAGTTTTTTAAAATATACTTTAGAAATAGTTTTACTGAATAATTTAGAAATACACAAAACCTAGTATGTATTGATACAATTATCCTTAAAGAATCCATTACAGCAAAATTCATCTTAAATTAAAAAACATAATATCATGAAAACAGTATTAAAAACATTAGTATTAAGTATTGCAATTTTAAGTTTTACAGCTTGCAACGCCAATAATAAAAAACAAAACTTAGTGCTAAACACCACTAAAGTTGAACAACCAAAAGCTAACAAACAATTTATAAAAGTTGCGTTATTACTAGACACTAGCAACAGTATGGATGGTTTGATAGACCAAGCCAAAGCACAACTTTGGGAAATTGTTAATGAATTATCGTATGCTAAATGCGGTAATGCTTCACCTAATTTACAAATAGCACTTTATGAATATGGTAACGACAATTTAAATGGTGAAGAAGGTTTTATTAGACAAGTTTTAGCCTTTAGCAATGATTTGGACGATATATCTAAGGCTTTATTTTCTTTAACTACTAATGGCGGAAATGAGTATTGCGGACAAGTTATTCAAACCTCATTGCAGCAATTAAATTGGGGTAAAAACCCAGATGATTTAAAACTAATTTTTATTGCGGGAAACGAACCTTTCTCTCAAGGAAACGTAAGTTATAAAGATGCATCAACAAACGCCAAAGAAAAAGATATAACTGTTAATACTATTTTTTGTGGCGATTATAATCAAGGTATTTCTACCTATTGGAAAGATGGCGCAGCTTTAACACATGGCGATTACATGGCTATAAATCATAACAAAGCTACTGTTCATGTAGCATCACCTTATGACGATTTAATTCTTCAGCTAAATATAAAATTGAATAGCACCTATATTGCTTATGGAAAACATGGTACAAATAAAAGAGCAACCCAAGCCAAACAAGATACAAATGCAAGTGGTTACAGTAAAGCAAATGCTGTAAGCAGAACAGTTAGTAAAAGTTCTCACTTATACAAGAATGCTACTTGGGATTTAGTAGATGCCGTTGCAGAAGAAAAAGTGGTAGTAGATGATCTTGAAAATGAAGCTTTACCAGATGCTCTTAAAAATAAATCTAGTACAGAAATTAAAGCCTATGTTGCAGAAATGCAAAAAGAGCGTAATGATATACAACAAAAAATACAAGCATTGAATAAAAAACGTAAAGCTTATATTTTAGAACAGAAAAAAGACCAATCTAATGGTTTAGAAAATGCCATGACGAAAGCTATAAAAACTCAGGCTAAAAAGAAACAGTATAGTTGGTAAAAAATACAAGCCATTACGAAAGAAGTATGACTGAAGTAATCTTCTTATTAAAATTAATGAAATTGCCATGTCGTACTTCCTCGCAATGACACATCAATTATTTTTTTAATTTACAGCAGGACAGTTACAGCTATAACGCTCTCTTCTACAACTAAAATTATAACCTAAAGTAATTTGATGAAACCCACCGCTTGTAAAAACAACTGCATTTGTTTGATACGTGTATGTGTAAGCAAACATAAACTGATTATAATTTAAACCTAAAATAGGCGTGAATTGTTGTAACTTTTGGCTTCTCACGGTATTACCGTTACTTATAAACTCTGCTCCATCTAAACTTTGGCGGTAAGATAAACCACCCCAAAGCGATCCAAAATCCATTTGCTTGTAAGCTTTCGCATTAAAGTCTACCATAGACTCATCAGTACCATCTCTATATTGAAACATAACTGAAGGCTCAAAACTCCATTCACTTCCAAACTTACCAAAAACACCTCCAACAGATAGTAAATAACGTCTTAAATTACTTGTAATTAATACGTCATTATTAATACCTGCATTCTTTAGTACATTTTTTATTGTACCGTGCGCGTAAAAATCTAAATATTGGTATGAAAACCCAAAATCTATATTAAAATTTGTAGCACTTTGTACTACACCTTGCACTATTGGGTCTTGTCCATCAAAAGGAAACGTTGTTTCATCTAGTTGATATTGAATAAAGCCTGCACTTAACCCAAAGGATAGCATATTTAAATCTACCTCGCTTCTAGAAAATAGTAAATGATGTGCATACGTTAAATATGCACCATTTTGTGAATGAAATCCATTTTTATCAGTATATAAAATCCCTCCAATACCGGAGTTAGACTCGCCTATTCTGCCATTAATACTTAATGTTGTTAATCGTGGGGCATCATCATTACCAAACCATTGTTGTCTTCCTGTTAATCTTACCTTAGCACAATTAGCAGCTCCAGCCATTGAGGGATGAATTAGATAATAATTATCTGTTAAATAATCGGTATAAATGGGAAGACCTTCTTGAGCATTGATATTTGGAATGCATAACATTCCAACCAATAATAAAAATATATATTTTAATGTCATAGGTTATAGTATCAGAGTAAACTGGTATTTAGTAAACGCATCTTATTATAAAAAATTACTTAAAGAAAAACATTCAACTAGACTCAAATATATGGATAACTAGGTTTTCTTTTAGTATTTTTGCCATAAAAATAGGTAAAATGAAGACTTTCAAGGTTTCTGTGCAAGAAACAGCCAATAATTCCATAGTAAAATTCGAGCTCAATCAGTTTATTACTAAACACCAAAGTTTTGAGTTTAATAATATAGATGAAGCAAACTCATCGCCTTTAGCACAACAATTATTTTATTTACCGTTTGTAAAAAAGGTATACATCTCTGGAAATTTTGTAGCTGTTGAACGGTATGATATTGTAGCATGGAATGATGTACAAGATGAAGTAGCCCAACAAATTGAGGTATACTTAAACGATGGTGGCACTGTAATTTTGGATGATGCAACACCTAAAAAACAAACACCTGTAACAGTATATGCAGAAGCTACACCAAACCCAGCGGTTATGAAGTTTGTTGCTAATAAAAAAATAGTAACTGCTTTATTTGAATTTACATCTATAGATGATGCAAAACTATCGCCATTAGCTTCAGAATTATTTCATTTTCCGTTTGTAAAAAGTATATTTATTGAAGAAAACTATGTGTCAGTCACTAAATATGATATGGCAGAATGGCAAGATATCACTGTTGAACTTAGAGATTTTATTAGAACTTTTATAGCAGATGGTAAGGATATTGTACTGCCTGAAGCTGCTGAGAAATTAAAAGCCTCTACTCCTCAATTAGACAAAAAGTTTGAAGGGCTAGATGATATTTCTAAAGAAATTGTAAACATTTTAGAAGAGTATGTAAAACCAGCTGTAGCTAGTGATGGTGGAAATATTCAATTTATGGGATATAATCCTAACGAAAAAAGTGTAAGCGTAATGCTTCAAGGAGCTTGTAGTGGTTGTCCGTCGTCTACATTCACATTAAAAAATGGGATTGAAAACATGCTAAAACAGATGCTTCCTGGTAAAGTTGAAGTTGTTGAAGCAATTAACGGGTAACATGTTTTAAAATTCTGCACCATAATTAGTATATTAGACAAAATTTAATCATAAATACATATAAAATTATGGCAATATTAAAAGTTATTGAAGTTTTAGCTAATTCAGAAAAAAGTTGGGAAGACGCCACTAAAAAAGCAGTAGCACAAGCATCTAAAAGTGTTAAAAATATACGCTCTGTTTATGTTCAAGAACAAAGCGCTAGTGTTAATGATGGTGAAATTTCAGATTTTAGAGTAAATGTAAAAATTACTTTTGAAGTAAAATAAACTCTTAAAGCCAATTAAATTAAAGCGTTCTAACTTTTTTGAACGCTTTTTTTGAATAAAATATTAATTTCTGTATTTTGATTACGACTACTATTCTTCCTGAATAATCATTATATAATCAGTTATAGGTAAAATTATAGTATGCTTTATCCTAAGCTTATACTTATATTGTATTATTTGAGTTTTTATGAAAATATATATTGTAAATAATTCAATCTAGAAACTTCTCGTATTATTTTGAAAATTTCAATAAAAGAATAAATATTTATTTCACTCACTTAGATTTATGAAAACTAATGCCATGAAAAGTTCATTAAAATCTGCAATTCTAATTTTATTAAGTTTTAGTTTATTTATAAAGGCGCAAAGTAAAAAACTTGATTTTGTTAACATTAAAAAAGGAGAATCAAATGTAGCTGTAACCACCATAATACAAGATAATTATGGATTTATATGGCTAGGAACTGCGGGTGTTGGTTTAAATCGTTTTGATGGAATTGATTATATTAACTACAAACATTCTTTAACCGATTCAACATCAATTAGCAGTAGTAATATTTATTGTTCCATAATTGATAACCAAAACAGATTATGGTTTGGAACAGAAGAAGGACTAAACCTATACAATAGAGACTTAGATCAATTTATTAGAGTTCCCATTTACGATTCAAAAACAAAGCAAGAACAAAAAGTATCAATAAGAAGCTTATGTCATGATGATAACGAAAGTATTTTTATAGGCACATTTGGATCAGGACTATTTAAATTAAACCTTAAAACTTTAGATACTGAAAAAGTAGAAGGAGACAACACGATTAATAGTTCCTTTTTTAATGTATTTGATATTAAGCGTAATGCTAAAGGTAAAATTTTTGCTGGCACAAATTTAGGCCTATTAGAATATAATTCTAATTCAAAAAAAATGGAGTTTACCAAGGTAAATCATAATATCCCTACAATTAAAAACACCATTTATTCTCTCTTGATAGATCATAATGACATTTGGATTGGGACGAAATCAAATGGCTTAATAAGTTTAAAAAGTATAGACAAAAAAGCTGCAGGATATAAAGTAAATATATCTAAAGTGACTGATAAAAGAGTTTTTGCAATCGTTAGGTTATCTAATGGAAGTATTTTGTGTGGTACCGAAAATGATGGACTAATACACGTAAGTGTAAATGGAAAAATAATTAACAAGTATTTATATAACAAAACGGACGAAAAAAGTTTATTATCAAATTCAATATGGTCTTTATTTAAGGACAAAGACAATAGAATATGGTTAGGATATTATAATAGTGGTGTTGGAATATACGATGAGTTATATGATAAGTTTAACCACATAAAAAGTTTAAGAAACAATAAAAACTCGCTCTCAAACCCTTCTGTAACTGGATTAGTAGAAGATGAAAAAGGAAAAATTTGGATATCTACTGATGGTGGTGGTATTAATTTATACAATCCGAAAAATCAAAAAATAACACATATAAATACCTCTGAAATAAGTGCTTATAAAGGTTTAACTAATGATTACTTAGAATGTGTGTTTACAGATAGTAAAAAGAACATTTGGTTTGGTAGCTGGAATGATGGATTGTTTTTATTACCCTACGGCTCTAAAAAATTTATTAATTTTAATACACAAAACACCAACGGTAATTTAGCATCAAACTCTATTTTAAGTATTGCCGAGGATGATGAAGGGACTATTTGGATTGGCACCTTTTTTAAAGGGCTTCATTCTTTTAACCCAAAAACCAAAACTATTAGGCGACATAATTCTAAACCATTTGAAGAAAACAACTTAACAGAAATTGACGTAAGGAAGGTTTTAGTTGATTATAGGCAAAATATATGGGTTGGTACTACACAAGGCCTATTTAAAGTTACAAAAGAATCAGACAGTTTATTTTATGTAACCTCTTATAAAGAAAAAATGTCTAAAGAGCTTAGTAATGAAATATCATCAAGTCATATATTAACACTTTATAAATCTTTAGACAAAACAACAATTTGGATAGGCACAAGAGGCGCTGGATTATGCAAACTAAATATCAAGGAAGAAACATTTACTTGGTATAACAAACAAAGTGATTTTTTAGGAGAAAATATAACCGGAATAATAGAAAGTAATTCTGGAGACCTATGGATTAGTAGTAATTCTGGTTTATACAACTATAATTTTCAAGACAATAGTTTTGTTAATTACACCTATAACGATGGCCTACTCTCTAATGATTTTAATATGAATTCGGCATTTAAAGATAACAATGGTAATTTGTATTTTGGCAACTATCAAGGTGTAGATTTTTTTAATCCAGACAACATTAGTAAAAACACCACACTACCTCTAGTTTATTTAACAGATTTTAAATTATTTAATAAAAAAGTTATACCTAGTAAAAAAAACAGCCCACTTGAAAAGGTGATTTCTGAGACCAAAGAAATTACATTGTCACACAAACAATCTGTTTTCACTATAGAATATACTGCAATAAATTATACCAGACCAGAAAAAACACAGTTTGCCTATTATCTTGAAGGATTAGAAGACTCATGGAATTTTGTTGGCAATACAAGAAACGCTACTTACACAAATTTAGATTATGGTACTTATACCTTTAAACTAAAAGCTGCAAATAATGATGGCGTTTGGAACGAAATTCCAAATAATTTAACTATTACAATATTACCACCCTGGTGGAAAACAAATTGGGCACTATTTGCCTACATCATTTTATTTCTATTAGCACTCTATTTTTTAAACAAAATAATACAAGAACGTATAAAAGAAAAACAGTTAATTAGTTATGAAAGAGAAACAAGAAAGCAAAAAGAAGACTTAAATGAAAAAAAGTTTCAATTCTTTACTAATATTTCACACGAATTTAGAACACCACTAACTTTAATAATAAACCCGCTAGAAGATATTTTAAGTAATAAAAGCTTAAACATACCAGAAATTGTAAAAACAAAATTAAATACAGTTCATAAAAACACAGATAGATTACATCGATTAATTACAGAGCTTTTAGACTTTAGAAAACTTGAGCTAAATAAAGTTAGGATAAAAGCAAACAAATTAAACTTGGTTGCCTTTATAAAAGATGTTGTATCTCATTTTAAAGAGGAAGCCTTATTTAAAAATATAGCGTTATCTGTTGATACAGAAAGTCTTGATATTCCTATTTGGGCAGACAAAAGTATGCTAGAAAAAATCGTATTTAATCTCCTTTCAAATGCTATTAAAATTACACCAAATGGAGGAGCTATACATGTGGTAGTAAACATTAAAGACAAAAAAACTATGATGCCCTTAGCTGATGAGTTTAATGCTATACGTGTTGCTGAAATTATTATTTCAGACTCTGGCCCTGGTATTGATGAAGAACAAGTAGATAAAATATTTGACAGATTTTATCAAGTAGGAAACCTAAATAACACCTACTACGGCGGTACTGGAATTGGTTTAGAAGTTGTTAAAAACTTTGTACAACTACATAAAGGAAATATTAAAGTAGAAAGCAAACTAGATGTAGGCACAAGCTTTAAAATTAATTTACCACTTGGTAAATCTCATTTTAATGAAGACGAACTTGTTAAAGAAATCCCGAACGCTCAAGAAAAAGAAGAGGTTTTTGTTAGAGAGCAACTCAACTTGAAACAAACAAATCAAAGTTCTATAACCACAGAGCTTAAAACAGAACCTAATACTTTACTAATAGTAGAAGATAATTTAGAGCTTCAAAACTATTTAAAAGAAGAACTAAAAAGCGACTATACAATTCATACAGCTATTAACGGTATTGAAGGACTAAAAATTGCAGAAAAAGTTTTGCCTGATGTAATTATAACTGATGTAATTATGCCAGAAATGGATGGATTTGAATTTTGTAAAAAGATAAAAAGCGATATTAAAACCAGTCATATCCCTTTGCTCATGCTAACCGCTAAAGCTAGAATTGATAACAGAATGGAAGGTATAGAACTCGGAGCTGACGCATACATGGTTAAACCGTTTAATTTAAGACTTTTACGTTTACGATTAGCCCAATTAATAACGAGTAGAAAATTAATATTTAATAAATATTTTAGTGTTATTAGTGAGCTTCCGGAAAACACTAACACAACCTCAATAGACAAAGAGTTTATTGAAAAAGTACTTAATTACATTAACGAAAATATTAGCGACCCAACATTAAATGTTGAAACTCTAGCCTCTAAACTAAATTTAAGTAAAAGTCAATTTTATAGAAAAATTAAAGCGTTAACAAATCAAACGGCTAACGAATTTTTAAGAAACATAAGACTTCAAAAAGCAAAACAAATACTTGAGCTTGGTAGTGCAACAGTGGGCGAGGTTTCTCATAAAGTTGGTTTTTCTTCGCATTCGTATTTTACAAAATGCTTTAAAAATTATTACGGTGTATTGCCTACAAGTATCGAGATAAATAATTAAGATTTCTAATATCGAAAAAACAATATAAGATAATACAATTTTAAGATAATACAATTTATAGTAGCAAAGTAAATCAAAGATATTGATGTGTTTTTTACAGTACCCATAATAATTGTGCCTATACACAACATTTTTCATTTGTTTTGCTTTAAATGTTCTAACAAATGCTTAACTATTAATAATTAGTAACAAGGCTCTTGTATAGCTTTGTTTCTATGGAGTTGAGGCCGTTAAAAAGAAAGTTTTTTATAGAAATTCTATTAATAATCGCTATTGTAGGTTTTTTATTATTCTTCCTTTTTCATATAATATAAACTTTAACCTTGACATCAATTTATAATTAAAAACTAAAAATGAATAAATTAAAAAATTGTAGACTTTTTGTGTATTTCTTATTTGCATCATTATTTATATACTCATGTAAAACTGAAGAAAAACACTATACATTTAAATTTCAAAATCCAGATTTAAGCGTTCAAGACAGAGTTACCAATTTAATTGGCGAGATGACGTTAAAAGAAAAGGTGTCTCAAATGCGTTATGATGCGCCTGCTGTAGAAAGACTTGGTATACCTGAGTATAACTGGTGGAATGAGTGTTTGCATGGTGTTGCAAGAGCTGGTGAAGCTACTGTATTCCCTCAAGGTATTGGGATGGGAGCAACTTGGGATACGTCATTAATTTTTAAAATGGGTACTGCAGTATCGGATGAAGCAAGAGCTAAACATCACAAAGCCATATCTGAAGGCAAAAGAGGCATTTATCAAGGCTTAACATTTTGGACTCCGAACATTAATATTTTCAGAGACCCACGTTGGGGAAGAGGTCAAGAAACATATGGAGAAGATCCTTACCTAACAAGTAGAATAGGTGTAAATTATATTAAAGGTTTACAAGGTGATGATGAGAAACACTTGAAAGTAGTTGCCACTGCAAAACATTTTGCTGTACATAGCGGTCCTGAAAAATCGAGACATGAGGACAACTACCAAACTTCTAATAGAGATTTATATGAAACTTATTTACCAGCTTTTGAAGCTGCTGTAAAAGAAGCAAAAGTACACTCTGTAATGTGTGCTTATAATAGATATAGAGACGAGGCATGTTGTGGTAGTAATCTGTTATTAAATAGAATTTTAAGAGACGATTGGGGCTTTGGAGGCTATGTAGTATCAGACTGTTGGGCAATCAACGATTTTTGGGAACCCAATAAACATAATTTAGTTGAAACACCTGAGGAAGCTGCAGCTTTAGCCGTAGATAGAGGTACAGATTTAAACTGTGGTAGTGTTTACGATCCAAATTTAACAGAAGCTGTTTTAAAAGAACTAATAGATGAAAGTAAGGTAGATTTAGCCTTATCTAGATTATTTATAGCACGCTTTAAATTAGGCATGTTTGATGATGATGAAAACGTAAAATGGTCTAAAATTCCATATGATGTTGTAACAAGTAAAGCACATTATGATTTATCTGAGAAGGTATCTAGAGAATCTATGGTGCTGCTAAAAAATGAAAACAACATATTACCACTAAACAAGAACATCAAATCTATAGCAGTAATTGGTCCAAATGCAGACTCTAAACAAGTATTATTAGGCAATTACCACGGCACACCTAAAAACCATTACACACCTCTACGTGCAATAAAAAACAAACTACCAAATGCTACAATAAATTATGCCTTGGGAAGTGATATTGCTGTAGGTTGGCCTACATTAAATCCTATTCCAGCCGATGTACTAAGTAATGGAGACCAACCTGGTTTAAAAGGAGAATACTACAATAATATAGATTGGAAAAACGAACCCATTTTTACAAGAACCGATAAAACAGTAGATTTTAATTGGGTATCAAACCTCCCTTTGGATAGTCTTAAAAAAGATGTGTTTTCTGTAAAATGGAGCGGAACATTAACACCAAAAAACACTGGGTCTTACCGTATAGGCTTAAGAGCTAGTAGTGGCGGTAAATTGTATTTTAATGATAAATTACAATTTGAGTTTAGTGATGATCATGAGCCAAAAACTAAATATTTTGACACTAAATTATCAAAAGGTAAATCGAATACTATTAAAATAGAATACTTTAACTACCATGCAGATCCGCAAGCACAACTAGTATGGGCCAAAACAGATCAAGATCTTATTACTCCAGCTTTAGAAGCTGCCAAAAAATCTGAAGTTGTTGTACTATGCTTAGGATTATCACCATCAATTGAAGGTGAAGAAATGCCGGTTTTATTGGATGGTTTTGACAAAGGAGATCGTTCTGAAATTACATTACCAAAAACTCAAATAGAACTGATGAAAAAAGTTCAAGCTTTAGGAAAGCCTACAGTTTTAGTACTAATGAACGGAAGTGCCTTAGCTGTTAATTGGGCTGCAGATAATGTACCTGCTATTTTAGAAGCTTGGTATCCTGGCGAATTTGGAGGAAAAGCTATAGCAGATGTACTTTTTGGCGATTATAATCCAGCTGGAAGACTTCCTGTTACATTCTACAAATCGGTGAAAGACTTACCCGATTTTAAAAACTACAATATGGAAAACAGAACCTATAAGTATTTTAAAGGTGAACCATTATTTCCTTTCGGACATGGCTTAAGTTATACTAACTTTGAATATTCAGATCTAGACAGTCAAAAAAGTATTGTAATTAACGAACCCATAAAATTAAGTGTTAAAGTATCTAATATAGGTAAAATGGCTGGTGATGAAGTTATACAATTATACCTAACACATAAAGGCGATACAGCTGGACCTACAAGATCTTTAGTTGGCTTTGAAAGAATTTACTTAGAAGTGAATGAAAGTAAAACAGTTAATTTTACAATTACACCAAAACAATATGCTATTATCGACCCTAATGGTAAACCATCAATGAAATTTGGCAAGCTAAACATTTCAATTGGAGGTAAACAACCAGGGTTTAGCGGTGTTGCAAATGCAAAAACCACAACTGTTTTAGAAAAAGAAATAACCTTGGAATAATTTAATCCTTAGGTTCACTTAAAACAAATATCACTTGGTAACACCATTAAAATGTGATGATTGCATTAAAAATACTAAACAATGCTCAAATTGTTCTAAATAGAACCTAGTATAAAAAATTAAATTTGTAATAGAATATACTTAACTTAACATAAACTTAATCTTTAAACTAAATTAAACTAAATATATGATGATGTATAAATCAAAAAAACTACTCTTTGTAGTTACTTTAATGTTTACAAACTTTCTAATTGCGCAAACAATTACTGGTGTTGTTACAGATGGTTCTGTCCCTTTACCAGGCGCTAGTGTAATAGAAAAAGGAACAACCAATGGAGCTACCACAGATTTTGATGGTAATTACTCACTAAAATTGTCATCTAGCGATGCAGTGATTTCAGTAGGATTCCTTGGTTATATTACCAAAGAAATTAATGTTAACGGTAAAACTGTTATAAACATCACTTTAGATGAAGATGTTCAATCTTTAGACGAAGTAGTTGTTATTGGTTATGGTTCTCAACAACGCTCAACATTAACCACTTCTATTTCCTCAGTACAATCAGAAGAATTAAGTGAAATTCCTGTTGCAGATATTTCGCAATCATTACAGGGTAGAGCAGCTGGTGTAAATATTTCTGCTGGTGGTGCTCCAGGTTCTAGAACTTTAGTTAGTATTAGAGGTCTTAATACTTTTGGCGATGGCGAGCCACTTTATGTAGTTGATGGTGTATTCACAAACAGTATTAACAATATAGATCCAGCCAGTATTGATAAAATAGATGTTTTAAAAGATGCTGCTGCAGCTGCTATATATGGTTCTAGAGGATCTAACGGTGTAATTATTGTAACAACAAAACAGGGTGTAGTAGGTAGAACTTCTTTTACCTTTAGCACCTATTCTGGATTTCAACAATCTAATCAGAGATACGATTTGTTAAATACAGAACAATACGTGCAATATATAAAAGAAATAAATGCACAAGATGAAGATGGTACCTTAGTAAGTGTAATAAATAATAATCCTGAATTTGATGGTAACGGTATTGAAACCGATTGGCAGGAAGCATTATTTAGAACTGCCTTATTAACAAACTATAACTTTGGAGCTAATGGTGGTACAGAAAATGCTAAATATAATTTCTCATTCTCAGCATTTGACCAAGATGGTATTTATATTGACACTAATTTTAAGCGTTACACATTTAATGCTAATAGTGAAGCTAAAATAAATGATAACTTCAAAATTGGAGAGACCTTTGCCTACGGATACACAGAAACTATAGCACCACAAACTAGTGGTGGTCGTGTACCGTTATACAATATCATTGCTGCAGCGCCATATATTCCTGTTAGAAATCCTGATGGTAGTTTTGCAGGGCCTAATGCAGGTGATGTGAATAACTCTAGAAACCAAGTAAGAGTTCAAGAAACAGAAGATAATTTAAATAGAGTAACTTCTTTAATTGGAAGTTTGTATGCCGAATTCAAATTAGCAGAAGGGTTAACATATAGATCTCAATTTGGATTGAATGCTCAATACAATTTTCAAGATAATATTTCTAGAGCCTTTACAACAACAGGACAATTTGGACAGCCAAATACCATTATCTCTAAAAGAAGAACAAATTCAATAACTACTATATTTACAAACACTTTAAACTATAGTAAATCATTTGGAGATCATAATATAGATGCTACTCTTGTAGCAGAACAACAAAAAGACAAAACTGAAGTTTTAGCTGGAGATTTATCAACAGATATTACTTCTTTAATACCAGAGGTACAGAATGGTATATCAAACAGTTTTACCATACCTGTTAATTTAGTATCTTATCTAGGGCGTTTTAGCTACAACTACCAAGGCAAATACTTGTTACAAGGTTCTATACGTAGAGATAAATCATCATTTTTCGCACCAGAAAATAGTGTCGGTTGGTTTCCAGGAGCATCGGTAGGCTGGATTGCTTCAAAAGAAAAATTTCTTGAAAATAGTATCATTAATAATTTAAAACTTAAAGCAAGTTATGGTGTTACTGGTAATAATAGGTTGCCTAATTCAGGTTCTAGAGTAAACCAATTTCAACCCTCTGTAGCTCCAGGTTTTAGTTTTCCTATAGATGGATCTAGAGAAAATGGCTTTACTGTAATTGGAGCAAACAATCGTGATTTAGTTTGGGAGCAAGGTATAAATCAAAATTATGGTTTTGAATTAGGCTTATGGAACAATAAAGTAACATTTGCTGCGGACTATTTTAAAAATAGAAGTGATGGTTTAATAGTTGGTGAAGCTCAAAGACCATCAGCTGGTATCCCAGGAGATTCGCAAACTGGTGTAGTTTTACCTAAAAATGTTGGTGATGTTGAGGTTGAAGGACTTGAACTTACTTTAGGATATAACGACTATGAAGGTGATTTTAAGTGGAGTTTTTGGGGAAATGTATCCAGATCTGAAAGTAATGTGATTTCTTTAGGATCTGTAACTAATCAACTAAGACAAGCAAACTTTAACCCACCGTTTTCAGAGCAATTAAGTAGATTAGCTCCTGGAGAGCCAATATTTCACTTTTTTGGTTTAGAGTTTGAAGGTGTGTATTCAGATGAGCAAGCTATTATAGATCACTTAGGTGCTGATAATTTAGATGCTACTTCTGGTCAAGTATTTTTACCAAGACCAGGAGACGTAAGATATAAAGATCAAAATGGTGATGGTGACATCGATGAGCAAGACAGATTAGTAATTGGTGATCCTAATCCAGATTTTACATTTGCTTCTAATATTAAAGCTAGCTATAAAGACTTTGATTTGAGTTTATTGATTACTGGAGTTTATGGTGTTGATGCTTTAAATGCTAATATCTGGTTCCTTCAGGGGCAAGAAAACGTAACAAACCATAGTGTAGATGTACTAAGACGCTGGCAAAACCCAGGAGATATTACTGATATACCTAGATTTAGATTTGAAGGTAATAACCCAAATAACTTTATATCTACACGCTATATACAGGATGCTTCTTATGCAAGATTAAGAAACGTAACACTTGGTTACACTTTACCAAAAGATTTATTAAATAATACATTTAAGGGGATATTAACAAAGGCTAGAGTTTATTTACAAGGACAAAATTTAGTAACTTTAACTCGATACGAAGGTTTAGATCCTGAAATAGCACCCTTTTATGGCGCTAATGGTCTTTTACAAGGAACAAGTATAGATCGTGGAGAAGCTCCAAGACCGCAAACTTTTATAGTAGGATTACAATTAGAATTTTAAAAAAAATAATATGAAAAAAACATTTAAATTTAAAGCTATTGTTTTGATGCTTACCTCCCTATTGGTAGTATCATGTAACGATGATGTTGAAGTAAAAAATACTAACGAACTTTCTTCTGATACTTTTTTTGAATCACTTGCACAAATTGAAGCATCTGCTAATGCAGCTTACGCTCAATTACAAAATGCAGGTTTATACCAAAGATATGGGTATATCTTACCAGACACATTCTCTGATGAGTCTCAATCAGGTGGAGATCCAAACTTTGTAACTTCGTTTAATTTCTCTTTAACGCCTTCTTTACTGCAAACAACTCAGTATTGGAATAACTGTTATAATGGTATAGGCGCATGTAATTTTGTACTTGAGGGAGAAGAAACAATGAGAGCTAGACAAGCAACTTCTAATTTTACGGAAGATGATATTGATGATGCTTTAGGACAAGCGCACTTTCTTAGAGGATTATATTATTATTTCTTAGTAAAACGATATGGAGGAGTACCATTGTTATTACAGTCTGAGGCTACTATTACACCTCAACCAAGAAGTACTGTTGATGAAGTTTATGAAGTAATAATTAATGAGTTTCAATTAGCTTCTGAACTTTTATACTCAAAAGGTGCAACCGAAAGAGGTAGAGCTACTAGTGGCGCTGCTTTAGGAATGTTAGGTAAAGTGTATTTACATAGAGAAATGTATAGAGAAGCTCAAACTACTTTTGCTCAAATTTCTGACTATTCTTTATTACCGTTAGATCAGTATACTGATAACTTTAATGATACAGGAGAATATAATGATGAATCTATGTTTGAAGTATCATTTAATGGAGACAATACAGAACAGGATTTATGGTCTCAAACGGGTATAGGTGTTTCTGAAGTTACGTTTCATGCACAAGAATATACAGGATGGGGTAACTTAAACCCATCTAATAAATTATTAGCTGAATATGAAGATGACGACCCAAGACTAAATTTACACATTCTTCAAAACGGAGTGCCTTATGGCCCTAATAATGAGTTAATTTGGAATGCTGGTAATATAAGATGGTTTAAATTTTCTCAACTATACGATAATGCTCAAGTAATACAAAACGGGGAAACTAACGCAAGAGTATTGCGTTATGCAGATGTTGTATTAATGCAAGCAGAAGTAGAACACAAGCTAAATAATGATCCGGGTGCAATAGATTTTTTAAATGAGATCCGTGCAAGGGTGGAAATGCCTCTTTATGGCACACCTGAAATGGACGCTGCTGGCTTTCCCGTAGATACGCCTTCTGGTGTTTTTAATGCTATAGTACATGAACGTATGATAGAATTATGTGGTGAACAAGTAAGATTTGATGATTTAGTCAGATGGAATCTTGATGCACAAGAAATTACAACTGATAATTCTGGTCAATCTAGAGGTTATAACCCTGACGTACATAGACTTATGCCGATACCACAGGTAGAAATTGATACAAACGATGGAATAGGTCCTGAAGACCAGAATCCAGGATACTAATCAAAACTTATAGTTAATTAGTTTTAGTAGTCAGTGAATTGGGAGTAAGGCTATAACTTTACTCTCTTTTCCTTTAAATGACTATTTTACTTAATCCGCGTAGTCATATTTATTGCTATGAAAAAAACATCATTTATTGCCTTTATCATCACTTTAGCAGGTTTTATTCAAGCCTGTAAAAAAGATGTGGCTAATAATGATGTATTAAAAAACAATGAAAATATAATTTTTAACAAACTGGATAAAGATTCTACAGGTATTTTGTTTTCAAACATACTAACAGAAAACGATACATTAAATTATTTTACATACCCATACTTGTATATGGGTGGAGGCATATCTGCTGGAGATATTAATAATGATGGACTTGTAGATTTATTTTTCTCTGGAAATATGGTTGAGAATAAGTTATACCTAAACCAAGGAAATTTAAAATTTAAAGATATAACTGATACTGCGGGGATAAAAGGGGATAATCGTTGGTATACTGGCACAACAATGGCCGATGTAAATAATGATGGTTTTTTAGACATTTACTGCTTAGTTGGTGGACAATCGACACCTAGAGAAAATCAATTATTTATTAATAATGGTGATAACACGTTTTCTGAATCCTCAAAAAAATACGGTCTTGATGATGTTGGAAACAGTGTAGATGCCTCTTTTTTTGATTATGATAATGACGGAGATCTTGATGTATTTGTAGCAAATTATCCAATTACACCATTTAATTACAATAGTTTTAACTATAAAATGCGAATGGATAGAGTTACCAATGAGGAAACTGATAATCTATATCGCAATGATGGTAACACATTTACTAAAGTAACTGCAATAGCAAATGTAAAAACTTACAGTTTGTCTTTAAGTGTAACTGTTTCAGATTTAAATCAAGATGGTTATAAAGACATATATATATCTAATGACTTTGGAAGTCCAGATTGTATGTATATCAACAATCAGGATGGTACGTTTTCTGATGAAATAAAGGAAACAACAAACCACACATCCTTTTACGGTATGGGTGTAGACATTGCAGACTTTAATAATGATGGCTTTTTAGATATTTTGCAAATGGATATGGATGCTGAATCTAACAGGCGTTCTAAAGCTAATATGGCTAGTATGAATCCGCAAATGTTTAAAAATATTGAAAAAGTTGGGTTTCAATATCAATACATGCAAAATACATTACAGCTTGGTTTGGGAAACAAAGGTGATGGTTTACCAAAATTTAGTGATGTTTCTAGATTAGCAGGATTATCGTCTACAGACTGGAGTTGGGCACCCTTATTTGTTGATTTAGATAATGATGGTTGGAAAGATATTTTTATATCTAATGGAACTCGTAGAGAAATTAACAATAAGGATTACTTTGCTGGTTTAAAAGGACAGAAAAAAAATAAGGATAGTTTATTATCAAAAAGTTTAAGAATTCCTTCTGAAAAAATTGATAATTACGTTTTTAAAAACAATAAAGACTTAACGTTTGAAAAGGCAAATACTACTTGGGGTATTGAATATAAAGGATTTTCTAATGGAGCAGTTTATGCCGATTTAGATAATGATGGTGATTTAGAAATCATCACTAATAACATTGATGATTATGCTACCATTTTCGAAAATAAAAGCTCAGAAACAAACAATTATATAGCTTTTAACTTCTCAGGTAAACCAAACAATACATTTGGGTTAGGCAGTCGCGTAGATTTAGATTTAGAAGATTATAATCAAACTCAAGAACTAACCTTAAGTAGAGGTTTTCAATCTTCAGTAGCTCCTAAATTGCATTTTGGTTTAGGTGATAAAACTACTATCAAACAAGCTAAAATAACATGGCCAGATGGTAAAACGCAGCTAATTAAAGACCTAGAAGTTAACCAACTTATTACAATAAATTATATAGACGCAAAAAAAGAAAAGTCAGTTTCAACTGATAGTGATTTAATCTTTAACAGTTTTACAGATACTTTAGCTATTTACAAACATAAAGAGAACATCTACGATGATTTTAAATATGAGCTTTTGTTACCTCATAAAACATCTCAATTTGGACCAGGTATTGCAGTAGGTGATTTAAATGGTGATGGTTTAGATGATTTTTATGTAGGAGCAGCATCAAAATATCCAGGAGGATTATTTTTTCAAAAAACAGATGGTAGCTTTTCACAACAAAAAGTTAAAATTCTTTTAGAAGATAGACATCATGAAGATATTGGTGCTTTAATTTTTGATGCAGATAGAGATGGAGATAACGATCTTTATATTGTTAGCGGTGGTAATGAATTTAAGCCAAATTCTAAAATGCTACAAGATCGTTTGTACATAAATAATGGCAAAGGAAACTTTGTTAAAAGTAAATTTGCTTTACCACTAATACCAACAAGTGGTAGTAGAGTTACAGCAGAAGATTTTGATAAAGATGGTGACTTAGATTTATTTGTTGGTGGTAGATTATTACCTGCTAATTATCCCTTCCCTGTTAATAGTTACCTATTAGAAAATATTAGTAAACCTGGAAGACCGCAATTTAAAATTAATGAGAAAAATGCTTCGAAATTCTCAAAATTAGGTTTAGTTACAACTTCGCTTTGGTTAGATTATGATAATGATGGTTGGAAAGATCTATTTGTGTCAGGAGAATGGATGCCAATAACCGTTTTTAAAAATGAAAATGGTAATTTAAAAGATGTAACTAACGCATTAGGTTTAAGTGATACTGTTGGTTGGTGGTTTAGTTTATCGTCTGGAGATTTTGATAAAGATGGAGATCCAGATATAATTTGTGGCAACCTTGGTTTAAATTACAAATACAAAGCCAACAAAGATGAAACTTTTGATATTTACTTAAATGATTTTGATGGTAATAATATTAACGATATTGTTTTAAGTTACTACAATGACGGTAAAAAATATCCTGTTAGAGGAAGACAATGCTCATCTGAACAAATGCCAAATATTAAAAAGAAATATGAAACGTATGATGAATATTCTACAGCAACATTAACAGATGTTTATGATAAAGATAAACTAGAAAAAGGTATACATTATCAAGTTAAATCCTTTTCTAGTATCTATTTAGAAAATACCAATGGTACTTTTAAACAACATATACTACCCAATGAAGCGCAAATAAGTCCTATAAATCAAATACTGGTAAAAGACTTTGATAAAGATGGAAACTTAGATGCTGTTACAGCAGGAAACTTATTTGCATCTGAGGTTGAAACACCAAGAGCAGATGCGGGATATGGTATGTTTTTAAAAGGAAATGGTAAAGGTGTTTTTAAACCTATAGCATCAAATATAAGTGGTTTATACACCAGTGGAGATGTTAAAGACATGTCACTTATTACTATAAAAAACAACACATATATTATCTCAGTAAAAAATAACGATTTTTTACAGTTTATAAAAACCAATAATTAATATAAAATTTAAACTAAACTATTTAATAATGAAAAAACTCTTAAAACTTTTAACTGCTTTTACCCTTATTTTGACAGTTGCGTCATGTGAGGAAGAAAACGATTTTAACTACGTATTATTTGCTGATGAAGCACCAGAAGAAGTACAAGCCACCGTAGATGTATCAACCGATAATTCAGGTCTTGTTACAGTAACTCCTTTAGCAACTGGAGTATCATCTTTTAGAATACTTTTTGGTGATCCAGATAATACTGAAGCATTAATAGGTAGAAATTTAATGGCAACAAATATATATCCAGAAGGTAATTACACGGTAAGGATTATAGCTATTTCGCCAAATGATAAAACAACAGAAATTACACAAGATATTTTTGTTGAACGTACTGCAATACTTAACATAGAAAGTGGTTTGATAGTTTCTGAAACTGCAAAAGAAGTAAGTATCACTCCAACTGCAGATAATGCAGATACATTTGTTATTAATTTTGGTGATGGTACAACTGAAACCTTGAATGCTGGAGATACTGTAAGACACACCTATGCTATGGGTGGAAGTTATGATATAATAATTGATGCTAGTAATGCTCAAAACGGTAAATCAAACCAATCAACACAAAGTATTTTTATATTAGAAGGTGCACTAGACCTTTTGTTATCATTTGATGATCCTATTACAGATTACACTTTTAATCCTTTTGGTGGAGTTTCAACTGAAGTAGTAACTAATCCTGATTTATCTGGAACAAATGATGTAGAAAGTAATGTTGCTGCTATAACAAATATGGGGAATGCATTTGAAGGTTTCACTTACGATCTTCCAACCCCAATAGATTTTAGTGGTGACAAGAAACTAGTAGAAGTTAAAGTTTATAATGATACAGGTAACACACTCCCTATTACATTACAGTTTACAAACGGAGTTAACGGAGAACGAGGCGTAGAAGTTGTTGCAGAACATTCAGGATCTGGTTGGGAAACATTAGAATTTGATTTTGTTAATGCAACAAAAGTATTTTTACCTAATGATCCAGAAAACTTTCAATCAATATTAGCTGTTGGCCAATATGCGCAAATGGTAATGTTCGTTGATGGCCCTGGAACTACTCAAGGTACGTTCTTTGTAGATGATTTTAGACAGGTTCTTGGAGAAATTCCTGTTGGTCCGCAATATCTTTTTGATTTTGAAAATGATCCATTAGAAGGTGATTTCGACTTTGGAGCACCAATTCAAATTGTAGATAATCCTTTTCCTGGAGCAGGTAACACATCTGCTAGAGTATTAGAAATACAAAGAGGAGCTGGTATGTTTCAAGGATCTGGATTTAACATTCCTTTGCTGGATTTAACAACTCCAGACAAAATTATTACCATTAAGCTATATTCAACAGTACCAGTACCATTCTCTGTAGACTTAAAAGTTTCGCCAGCTGGTGCAAGATCAGCTCAAGTTACAGCAAATCACACAGGCTCAGGTTGGGAAGAATTAACATTTAACTATGCTAATGCTATTAGAGCATTTGAACCAAATGACGATACCAACTTTCAGCCTTTAACTCCTGACGAAATTGGAGCTTATACGCAAATAGTTTTTATCATAAATGGTCCTTCTAGTGATACAGGTACTTTTTATATGGATGATATTATCAAACCATAAAACATTTTAGTAGTAAAGTAATTAATGTAATCGTGTTTATAGAATTTAAGTACATAAAATGAATATTAAAAGTGTATTATTTTATTTAGTAAGTCTGTCAATGATTTTTTCTTGTAGTGAGCAAAAGCAATCGAGTGCATCCTATTCTAAAAAAGATTCAATCAATAAAAAAGTTGATTCTTTACTCGAATTAATGACTCTTGAGGAAAAGGTTGGACAAATGAACCAATACAATGGGTTTTGGGATGTAACAGGTCCTGGGCCAACTGATGGTAACGCTAAATTAAAATATGATCACTTAAAAAATGGATTAGTAGGATCTATGCTATCTGTAAGAGGCGCCAAAGAAGTTAGAGCTGTTCAAAAGATTGCAGTTGAAGAAACGAGACTTGGTATCCCACTAATTATAGGTTTTGATGTCATACACGGTTATAAAACACTTAGCCCAATACCACTAGCAGAAGCAGCTAGTTGGGATTTAGAGGCTATAAAAAAATCTGCCGAGGTAGCAGCTTCTGAAGCTGCTGCTTCCGGTATTAATTGGACTTTCGGTCCAATGGTTGATATTTCCAGAGATCCACGATGGGGACGTGTTATGGAAGGTGGCGGAGAAGATCCTTATTTAGGTAGTGCAATTGCTAAGGCTAGAGTTACTGGTTTTCAAGGTGATGATTTGTCGAGTCCTAGTACTATAGCTGCATGTGCAAAACATTTTGCAGGTTATGGATTTTCTGAGGCTGGTAAAGAATATAACACTGTAGACATTGGGACTTCCACACTCTACAATATTGTTTTACCACCATTTAAAGCAGCTTCAGATGCTGGCGTAAAATCTATGATGAATGCATTTAACGATCTTAATGGCGTACCCGCAACAGGAAATAAATTTCTACTTAGAGATATACTTAAGGGTAAATGGAATTTTAATGGTTTTGTGGTGTCAGACTGGGCATCAATAAAAGAAATGGAGACTTGGGGTTATGCTAAAAATAAAAAAGACGCTGCTAAGTTTGCTGTAATTGCAGGATCTGATTTAGATATGGAATCTAGTGCATATGTAACTGAATTAAAAACACTGGTTGAAGAAGGTGCTGTAGATGAAAGTATTGTGGATGATGCCGTTAGGCGCATTCTTACTGTTAAGTTCGAACTTGGTCTTTTTGATGATCCTTATAGATACTGCGACGAAGCTAGAGAAAAAGCTGTAATAAATAGTAAAGCAAATCATGATGCAGTATTAGATATGGCTAAAAAGTCGATAGTGCTTTTAAAAAATGATAATCAATTACTACCTCTCGAAAAAAATGGACAAACTATAGCCTTAATTGGAGCTTTGGCTTCTGAAAAAAATAGTCCCTTAGGAAGTTGGAGAATAGCCTCTGATGATAACACAGCTGTTTCTGTATTAGAAGGGATGCAAAACTATAAAGGCAATACGTTAGTTTTTAAAAAAGGAGCAGATGTTTCTATTGGCAAAACTATTTTTACCGAAGAAGTAAAGATTAACACAACAGATAAAAGTGAATTTAAATCTGCTATTAATGCAGCTAAAAAAGCAGATAAAGTAGTTATTGTGCTTGGAGAGCATGGTTTTCAAAGTGGAGAAGCTAGAAGCAGGACAGATATAGGTTTACCAGGCATACAACAAGAGCTTTTAGAAGCTGTTTATGCTGTAAACAAAAACGTAGTTCTTGTTCTTAATAATGGTAGACCACTCATTATTAATTGGGCGTCAAAGCATATTCCAGCAATAGTAGAAGCATGGCAATTAGGATCGCAAACTGGTAATGCAGTAGCTCAAGTTCTTTATGGAGATTACAACCCTAGTGGAAAACTGCCTATGACGTTTCCTAGAAACGTTGGGCAAATTCCAATTTATTATAATTATAAAAATACGGGCAGACCAGTAAATGAGCAGGCTGATAATCCTGATTTTGTATTCTGGTCTCACTATAGTGATGTAGAAAACACGCCTTTATATCCTTTTGGTCATGGTTTAAGTTATACCTCTTTTGAATACAAAAACATTAATTTGTCTAAAACAGTTTATGATATTAATGAAAATATAAATATATCTTTTAAAATTACTAATACTGGTGATTTTATAGGTAAAGAAGTTACACAGCTGTACATAAGAGATTTACACGCTAGTATTACAAGACCAGTTAAAGAACTTAAAGGATTTAAACTTGTAGAATTAAATATTGGTGAAAGTAAATCGATAAACTTCACACTAACTAAGAAAGAACTTGGTTTTTATAATAACCAAGGTGAATTTATTGTAGAACCTGGTGAATTTGAAGTTTTTATCGGAGGTAGCTCTATAACTAGCCTAAAAGAAAAGTTTGAGTTAGTCTCCAAATAGCGACAACTAGTCATTTAAACGCATAATAATGTGACTTAGATGAGTTATCAAAAAACCCCTTATAAAATTGCATAAATGAAAAATTTAATTAATTACTTAAAAATATTTCTTTTAATAATATTTAGTCTAATTGTTTCTTGTGGAAGTGATGATGATCTAAATGTAACAGTTATTGATGAAGAAAGAGAAATACCTATTTCTGTTGATTTTGAAGTAACTATATCTGAAACAAATACATTTGAAATTACTGTTAACAACACCTCTACAGGAACTAATGGTTTAATTAGTTATTGGCAATTTACAGAAAATGGAGAACGTGTTGCCGATAATGACGGACCAGAAACACATGTTTACGCGGTGGCTGGAGATTATTTAGTAACGTTAACTGTAGAAGCTCCTGATGCAGACATTACAGTTAGTAAAACAGTAACTATTGCTGAAACCAGTACTGATAATACTGCTTTAAAGAATGCAGCAAATGGATTTTCTATGGGTATGGCAGTACGCTCTAATCGTTTATCAGGAAGCCATAATGCTGTTTTGGTTCGCGAGTTTAATAGCCTTACTGCAGAATTTGAAATGAAGATGGATCAAATCTACAAGACTGAAGGGAGCTTAGATTTTACAGCATCTGATATCATAGTAGATTATGGCGTTGCCAACAATATGGATGTTCACGGTCATACATTGGTTTGGCATAACTCTATCCCTAGTTGGATGAATAATTTTTCTGGAACAGATGAAGAGTTTGAGACCCTAGTTGAAGACTATATCACTACAGTAATGCAAAGGTACGCTGGTAAGGTTAGATCTTGGGATGTTGTTAACGAAGCTATTGAAGATGGCTCTAATGCACTAAGAAACTCAATTTTTAGACAAAAAATGGGAGATAATTATATCGAAAAATGTTATCAATATGCTAGAGCTGCAGATCCTAATGCAATACTATTTTACAACGACTATAATGTTACTTTCGATACAGGCAAACAAAATGCGATGTTTGCTATTGTAGATAATTTACAATCAAAAAACTTAATTGATGGCGTTGGTGCGCAAATGCATATTTCTTTTAATTTTCCTACCAGAACCCAAATACAAAGTGTAGTTGACGGAACAGTATCTAGAGGTTTAAAAATGCATTTTGCAGAATTAGACATAAGAGTAAACCCAAATAATGATATTACATCTTTAACACAACAAAGGGCTATAGCACAACAAAACAAAGCTAAAGAAGTTGCTGAAATATATAATGCAATACCTGATGAAAACAAATTTGCTTTGACGCTTTGGGGTATGAGAGATAGTGAATCTTGGTTACCAGAATTTTGGGGACAACCAGATTGGGGACTATTTTATAATGAAGATTTCTCACCTAAAAGATCTCACGAAGGCTTATTAGAAGGAATGGAATAGCATTTTTTAACGTATATTTTCCTTAAAAACTACAATGCCCTGGAAATCAAATTTACAGGGCATTGTAGTTTTAAATATGTAATAGAGATTTAATAATACCTCTCAAAATGCGTCTAATTTAGATTATAGAAAGATTGCTCTATCCCTTTTAAAGTTGTTAAAAGAATTTACCTAAAGTTAATAAACTAAACGCTTAATATCTGCACTTAAAATATACTACAATTACATAAATTTTAGTCAATAAAAAAGCTCATTAAATAAATAACGAGCTTTTTAGTGAATTAATTTCTTATTAAAAAAGTAATTTATTTAACACTTACTTTTATTTGTTTAATAATATTATTTGATGCATTACCAACGTATATGATATAATCTCCTTTTTCAATATTCCATTCAGATTTACTTTCATCATAATACGCTAAAGCACTTACTGGGATATTTATACTAACAGTATTGGATTTACCAGCTTCTAAATTTAGTTTTTCAAAGCCTTTAAGTTCTTTTAAAGCTCTTTTAACCTTAGATTTTTTCTTTCCTACATATACTTGTACAACCTCAGCGCCACTGATATTTCCCGTATTAGTTACTTTACATGACACATTTATTGTATCGTCTTTACCGTATTTAGTAGCATTTGTTTTAATATTAGATAAACTAAAATTGGTGTACGACAAACCAAAACCAAAGGCATATTCTGGTTCAATTTTTTTGGCATCATGCCAACGGTAACCCACTAATATATCTTCTTTATAGTATTGGTTTGTGCCATCTCCTGGGTAAGACAATTCGCCAAACGAGTGTGCACCATTATCCTCTAACCTTTTAGGAAACGAAAACGGTAATTTACCTGACGGATTTATATCTCCACTAACCACATCGGCTATTGCATGACCAGCCATACTGCCTAAATACCATGTTTGTAATAAGCCCTCAACATTTGATAACCATGGCATATCTACTGCATTACCAGTAACAAGTAACATTCCTAATTTAGGGTTTATAGCTTTTAAATCTCTTATAAGTTCTTTTTGATTATAAGGTAATTCAAAAGATTGTCTGTCGTCACCTTCACAATCTTGTAAATGACTTTTATTTAAACCGCCCACATACAAAATAATATCTGCCTTTTTAGCTACCTGAAGCGCTTCTAACCTAAGTGAGTCTTGGTTTAATTTTGAAGGTATTACATTGTCATATACAGATGGCCCAGTATGGTAGCCCATAGCGTGTATAATCTTAGCATTTTTGTAACGTTGTTTAAGTCCTTCAAGCGGAGAAATTTCAAACTGTGGTTTCAATTCAGATGAACCACCTCCTGCAGTCATTGAGCGTGTTGCATTTTCACCAATTACAGCAATGGTAATGCCTTGTTTATCTTCAATCGGGAAAAAGTTATTTTCATTTTTTAATAAAACTATACCCTCTTGTGCTACGCTTCTAGCAACATCATGATGAGCTTTTGTATTAACACTACCAAACCCTCTGTTCTGTTTTAAAGTAGTGCGGTACATCAATCTTAAAATACGTCTTACTTTATCATCAACAACAGATTCTTCAATATCACCATCTTTAATAGCTTTTAAAAATGGTAATGCTAAATAATAATGATCATAATGGTTTGATGTTGTAGTACCCAAACCATCAGTACCTGTTCCCATTTCTAAATCTAAACCATTAATTGCTGCTTCTTTAGTATCGTGAGCAGAACTCCAATCACTTATCACAACACCATCAAATTCCCAATCTCCTTTTAAAATAGTTTTGGTAAGTAATTCATGATGTGTAGTATATTGTCCTCTAAACTTATTGTAAGCACCCATGATAGCCCAAACGCCGGCGTCTTGTACAGCAGCCTTAAATGCAGGCAAATAAATTTCATGTAGTGCTCTATCACTAACTTCAACATTAATAGTACTTCTCCAGTGCTCTTGATTATTTAATGCAAAATGTTTTACACAAGCAGCCACATTATTTTTTTGAACACCTTTAATATAGGGTACAACCATGGTTGATGCTAAAAAAGGATCTTCACCCAAATACTCAAAGTTTCTACCGTTAAGTGGTGTTCTATAAATATTTACACCAGGACCTAACAACACATCTTTTTCTCTGTAAAGTGCTTCTTCACCTATACTTTCACCAAATTGGGCAGCTAAGTTTGGGTTAAAACTAGATGCCAAACACGTAAGTGCTGGAAATGCAGTAATAGAATCGTTAGTCCAACCCGCGTAATCCCAAGAGTCCCAACTTATTTCTGCTCTTACGCCATGAGGACCATCAGACATCCATATTTCTGGTATACCAAGCCTTTCAACACCTTTTGTGCTAAACTTTGATTGTGCATGACACATGGCTACTTTTTCTTCTAAAGTTAGCAACGGAAGTATACTGTCAATTTTACGCTCTACAATATTAGCGCTAGAATTATTAGATAATTTATTTTGAGCAACTATAGAACTATATGAAATTATAGAAAATACAAGTGCTAAAATGTAACGATGCTTAATAGTAATATTCATGTATTATTTATATTTTATTATTGTTTTTAACTGATTGTAAAAATACGTCGTGGTATATTTTAAAAATAGAACTAATCGAGCAAATATTAGAATATATGATGTAACCGGTACTTTTGTTGTAACATCACTAAGTTAATTATTGTTAAATACTCCATTTTTTTTTTAACGCTTGTCAAGACGGTTGTGGTATGTTACTATTTTTTACTCCTTAAAACTTTTAGCCTAATTAGGTTTTTAAAGCTTTTTTAAAATCTTGTTTTTACCTAAATTTGGAATATGAAGTATACCATATTACTAATTTTAGTTTTACTGATAAGTTGCAAAAATGAGTTGTCAGACAAAAAATCTGAATACAAATATACTAATGCACTAATACATGAGACTAGTCCTTACTTATTACAACATGCACACAATCCTGTAAATTGGTATGCTTGGAATGACAAAACATTAGAGAAAGCTAAATTAGAAAACAAACTTATAGTAATAAGCGTTGGCTATTCTGCTTGCCACTGGTGTCATGTTATGGAGCATGAAAGTTTTGAAGATAGCTTAGTAGCTCAAGTAATGAACACTAATTTTATAAATATAAAAGTAGATAGAGAAGAGCGACCAGATGTAGACCAAGTTTACATGAATGCTGTACAACTTATTACTGGTAGTGGTGGTTGGCCACTAAATGTTGTAACATTACCCGACGGAAGACCTATTTGGGGAGATACCTATTTAGAAAAAGAGAACTGGATAAATGTTTTAAAACAACTCTCTAAAATTTATAAAGACACACCAAACAAACTTATACAACAGGCAAATAATATACAAAATGGAATAAATTCATTAGCGCTGATAAAGGTTAATAAAGATACACCTGTTTTTAAAAAACCATTTATTGCAACTGGAGTTTCTAATTGGTCTAAAAGTTTTGATGATACCTATGGAGGTCTAAATAAAGCTCCAAAATTTATGATGCCTAATAACTATCACTTTTTAATGCGATATGCGTATCATAATAATGATGATAAACTTTTAGATTTTATAAACCTTACGTTAACTAAGATAGCTTATGGAGGTATTTATGACCACGTTGGAGGTGGATTTTCCAGATATTCTACCGATGAAAAATGGCATATACCTCATTTTGAAAAAATGCTTTATGATAATGCGCAATTGGTAAGCTTATATTCAGATGCTTATCTACTTACTAAAAACGAATTATATAAAGATGTAGTTGAAGAAACATTGAATTTTATTAATCGAGAGATGACTACTTCTGAAGGTGCATTCTATTCTTCTTTTGATGCCGACAGCACCACTCCTTCAGGTGAATTAGAAGAAGGCGCATTTTATGTATGGCAAAAGGAGGAATTACAACTACTTTTAAAAGAGGACTTTATTTTATTTTCAGAATATTACAACATTAATAATTTTGGCCTTTGGGAAAAAGATAATTATGTATTAATCAGAACAGATGATGATACTGATATCGCTAAAAAACATAACCTTTCTGAAGCACAGCTTAAAGAAAAGAAAACTCAGTGGAAAACAATCCTTAAAAAAGCCCGTAATACAAGACCCAAACCAAGAATGGACGACAAAACCTTAACCTCTTGGAATGGATTAATGTTAAAAGGTTATGTGGATGCATATCGCGTATTTCAAGAGGAAAAATATCTAGAAGCTGCTCAAAATAACGCAAATTTTATAACCTCTAAACTATTACGAAAAGATGGAGGACTTAACCGCACCTATAAAGCAGGCAAAAGTAAAATAAATGGATATTTAGAGGATTATGCCACTGTAATAGATGCGTATATTGCTCTATATGAAGTTACTTTAAATGAAAATTGGCTTATTACTGCTAATAATTTGACCAAATATACCTTTCTTCATTTTTATGATGAAAAAAGTAAATTATTTTTTTACACTTCTGATGAAGACCCATCTTTAGTTACTAGAAATACTGTATACTATGATAATGTAATACCTAGTAGTAACTCTATGATGGCAAAAAATTTATTCAAATTATTTCATTACTTTGATGATAAGCAGTTTGAAGGAACTGCTATTACAATGCTAAATAATGTAAAACCTGAGATGAATGCATATCCTACAGTATATTCTAATTGGTTTGATTTAATGTTGAACTATACTAATCCGTTTTACGAAGTTGCCATTGTTGGTACTGAGGCTAAAAAGAAAATTGTAGACTTAAATAAAAACTACATCCCTAACAAACTTATAGCAGCAAGTATATCTGAAAATGATATGCCTTTACTTAAAAATAGATATAACCCAGACCAAACACTAATTTATGTTTGTGTAAATAAAGCTTGTAAATTACCTGTTTCTAAAGTAGAAAAAGCAATTAATTTACTAAATAAATGAGTACTATAACCATAGTTTTTATAGGTATTGTTGCAGTAGAGCATTTTTATTTCTTAATTTTAGAAATGTTTTTTTGGACAACACCAAAAGGCATAAAAGCATTTGGATTAAAATCAAAAGAATTTGCAGAAGACACTAAGGTTTTAGCTGCAAACCAAGGATTGTATAATGGATTTTTAGCTGCAGGGTTAGTTTTCTCTATTTATACGAAGACCACTAATATTGCAATATTTTTTTTGATATGTGTGACTATTGCAGGTATTTATGGGTCTTACTCAACAAAGCAAATAAAATTATTTTATGTGCAAGCAGTCCCTGCAATCACTACTTTAATTATATTGCTTTTTACTAATTAATCTTTAACACATTTAAAAAAAATCACTTTTATTAAAACTTAAAAAAATATGGATTTAGAAAACATCGACACAGAAAAATGGCTTCAATTAGGTATAGACTATGGTTTAAAAATTCTAGGAGCAATAGTCATTTGGATAATTGGGTCTTGGGTAATTAAAAAATTACTTAAAACCGTTAAAAAAATAATGACAAAAAAGGATTATGATGAAAGCCTTCAAAAGTTTTTATTAAATCTTATAGGTTGGATTTTAAAAATCATATTAATTGTATCTATTTTAGGCACATTAGGGATTGAAACAACTTCGTTTGCAGCTATATTAGCGGCAGCAGGTTTAGCAATCGGATTAGCACTACAAGGTTCTTTAGGAAATTTTGCTGGTGGTGTTTTATTAATGATTTTTAGACCTATTAAAATTGGAGATTTAATTGAAGCTCAAGGTGAACTTGGTGTGGTTAAAGAAATTGAAATTTTCACTACAAAAATAATAACACCAACAAACAAGGAAGTTATTATACCCAATGCAGCTTTATCTAATGGAAATATTACAAATTACTCCACTGAAGGAAAGTTACGTGTAGATTTAACAATAGGGGTAAGTTATGATGCAGATATAAAACAAACTAAAGATGTATTATTAAAAGTACTTACTGATAATCCGCAAGTATTACAAGATCCTGCACCTTCGGTAAATGTTTCTGAATTAGCAGATAGCTCAGTAAATTTTGCAGTAAGACCATACGCAACAGTAGCCGATTATTGGGATGTATATTTTGGTACTATTGAAAAATGTAAAATAGCTCTAGATGCTGCTGGTATTGAAATACCTTACCCACACAGTGTTGAAATACATAAGGACTCTTAAGATTTTTTAGGCTTTAAAGCCACAAAATCTTTTAAATAATAAGGTTCAAAATAAGCGACATCTTCGGTGTCGCTTTTTTTGTACTTGTCATATGCTATTGCACTCATTTCATTTGAAGACGGAAGTTTATTTTCAATAAAAATAGCATTTGAATGATTGATAATCTCTTTAGTTTTAGTAACACCATTCCCAATAAAATATACGTTTCCTTTACTTAAGTATTCTGAAAATGAAGTTTCATCGAGTATTTGGGCTTGAGTTGCTCTTATTTGCGAATAATTCTTATCAAAAATAGCAGAATATACTTCTAGTCTTCGTGCATCTAACATAGCAACTATAACACCACTATCTATAGAATACTGATGCGCTAAAACCTCTAAGGTAGGTAAAGAAATTAAAGGCTTTTCTAAAGCAAAACACAGTCCTTTAGCTGCAGATACACCAATACGTAATCCTGTATAAGACCCTGGCCCTTTACTTACTGCAATAGCATCAATTTGAGAACGCGCCACCTTAGCCTCATTTAAAACATCATCTATAAAAACATGTAACTTTTCGGCATGAGAATAGCCATTTCTAGCATCTTCTTTTAATGCTATAGTATTACCGTTTTTAGAGAGTGATACAGAGCAATTGGTTGTTGCTGTTTCTAAACTTAATATATAACTCAAATCTCTAATTTGTTATAGGGATACCAAAATAAAACTCTAAAACTTTTAAACTGAATATAAAATCGTACTTGGTTCGAATTACATCAGACAAGGCAGTATCGTATTGCGCTCTAGATTGACTCAAATCAAAAGCATTAGATACGCCTACATTATAACGTTCTTGAGCATAGTTAAAGGCGAGTTTTCTTGCCTCTTCTACCTGAATGGCTGCATCGTAAGCTTTTTTTGAATTTTTCGCATCATTATAAGCTTGATATACTGTAGACTCTAAATCTAGAACAACTTGTTTTTCTTGAAGTTTTAAGCGCTCTACGTTAAGTTTACTCCGTTTTACTTGATTACGCGTTGTAAATTGATTAAATATAGGCACATTTAACCGCAAACCAACAGAAGTACCGTCAAATAAATATAATTGGTCTATAAAATTTATTTCTTCGCCTGTAAACGGATTTATTTGTGCACTAGACCATCGCGTGTTATAACTTATAAACCCTGAAAGCGTAGGAAAATAGCCTGTTTTAGCTAACTCTAAATCCTTTTGGGCTATTTTTAAATTTTGAGACGCAATTTTAACATCGTTTACCTCTTCCCTAGCACGTTCAGCAATTGTTTTAGGACTGTTTTCTAATATAGTTTCAGGAATTAAATTATAGTCTACATCTACAATATCAAAATTCTCATAATCTTCTATTTGTAATGCTTGAGCTAAACCAAGCTTAGAAATAAAAAGTGTGTTTTCTGCTAAAATAATTTGTTGAAGTTGGGTAGCATCAGTAGCTTTTATTTCTAGCAAATCACCCTTTGGTAATACCCCAGATTCTAAAAGTTTTGATGTATTTTCAATATTCTCTTTTGTAACTTTATTTTGTGCTACTAAAACTTTAAGCCGCTCTTTATTAGCTAAAATAGATAAAAATGAGTTTGCCACAAATATTGAAATATCGTCCTTCATTTTTTCCAACTGGTACGTATTTGCTATTTTGTTTAATTGGGCGCGCTGTAGTGTTTTCCAATTTTGTAAACCTGAAAAAATATTAATTCCAGAACTTAAACCTCCAGATGCAGACTGGAATGTAGAATTCTCAAACTGGTTTGTAGCAGGGTTAATATTTGCACCTGTATTAATACCAAAAGATCCATTTGCATTAAAATTTGGTAAAAAATTAGCCTTTGCTTGGTTTTCATCAATTATAGCTAAATCTTGGTCTAAAAGAGATTGCTGTACTGAAATATTTTGCTCTAAAGCATACGTAACACACTCTTTAAGTGTCCATTGTTTTTGTTGAGAAAACCCTAAGCATCCAACAAAAAACAGCCCCAATAGTATTGTATTATTAATTAACTTCTTCATGCTTAATCGTCGTTTTCTTCATCTTCCTTATCATCAGAAGCTTTATTCCAAACTTTTATTTTATCACCTTCTTCAACGCCATCAATAATTTCTACATTAATACCATCAGAAATACCAATCTTTACATTTTTCTTTTTGAATTTACCATCCTCATTTTTTATTTCAACAAATGGTTTATCGCTAGATCTTTTGTATTGCAAAAGCGCTTCCTTTATGGCTAACACACTGTCTTTACCTTCCAAATCTATTTCGGCATTCGCACTATATCCTGCACGAATATTTGTTGTTTTATCTAAAGTTACATTTGCTTTAATTGTAAATTGTACAGCGCCGTTTTCTTCTATACCTTTTGGTGCTACAAAAGTTAATTTTGCTGGAAATTCTTCATCATTTATGGCACCTAAAATAACAGTTATATCTTTACCTTCTTTAAGCTTTCCTACTTCAGCTTCGTCAACCTTACCTTCAAAAATCATATTACTCATATCTGCAATAGTAGCTATTGTAGTACCTGCATTAAAGTTATTACTTTGTATCACTTGGTCGCCTTCTCTTATTGGTATCTCTAAAATTGTTCCAGGTATTTGGGCAATAATATTTGTGTTGGCAGCACTTCCACCAGAAATGGAACCACGCTTTATTATTTGATAATCGTTTTGTGCTTGACGCAATGCTTCTCTGGCCTGATTAAAACTTAATTGACTATTTTCAAAAGCTTGAACTGAAATAACACCTTTTTCAAATATATCTTTATCGCGTTTAAACTGCACTGCAGCGTTATCTGCAGATAATTTTGCTGTAGCTATTCTACTTTTAGCATTTGCTAAACTTTGCTCGTTTGGAACTACTCTAATTTTAGCAATTAAATCACCTTTTTTAACAATATCACCTTCTTCAACAAGAATTTGATCAACTATACCCGAAATTTGTGGTTTTAACTCAATTTCCTCCTCAGGATTTAATTTTCCAGTTGCGACTGCTTGCGAACTTATAGTTGTATAAAATGGCGATTCTACCCCAAACTCTTCAACATCTTTAGAGTTGGCATCCATAAAATATTTTAACACGAAAACTAAAGCAATAATCGCTAATAGAACTAAAATAATTTTTACTGTTTTATTCATTTTTTTGATTGTTTATTCTTCTCGTAATGCTTCTATAGGTTTTATACTTGTAGCTTTAAAAGCTGGTATTAAACCAATTAAAGTTCCTAATATTACTAATATTAAAAGTGCTATAAAAACTACAGCGATAGATACTGATGCGTTTACTATAGTGGCATCATCTCCTTTTCCAAATAGAGCATCTAAACCTATTAAAATCCACCCACCAGTAATAATTCCAAACAGTCCTGCTACTATAGTTAAAAAAACTGCTTCTACAACAATTTGTCGTTTAATCTCGTAAGGTGTTGCTCCCAATGCTCTACGTACACCTATTTCCTTTGTACGCTCTTTTACAGTTATTAGCAATATGTTACCAATTGCAAATACTCCTGCAATAAGTGTTGCTATACCCACAAACCAAGTTAAAAACTGCATTCCTGTTAAAAATCCTGTAACTTTTGCAAACTCATCACCGAGATTAAAACTGCCAAAAGCACGCTTATCGTCAGGATGAATTTTATTTAAGTTTTTTAGTAGTAATTTTGAGTCAGCTTCAATTTGTTTGATATTAAATTCTGGTTTCCCAGTAATCATTATCCATCCTATCTTATCACCTTGATTAAAAATTTGTTGATAAGTGCTAAAAGGAATATGAACGTCGGATGATGGCCCCATGGACACATTGGATGTTTTAAAAACACCAACAACCTTAAAATTAATACCGTTTATTAGTATATAGGCTCCAATAGCTTCTTCATCTTTCTCAAATAATTGTTTATAAATCTCGTCTGAAATGACTGCAACTTTTCGTTTACTCGCCATATCAGCTTCATTGATAAAACGACCGTTCTTTAGTTTTTTCTTTTGAACTTTATCTAATAATGGCAAGTCTCCAGCAACACTAAAATTTCCTGATAAAAACTTTCTATCCATTTTAGCAGGTCTTTGATTTCTGGGTACTACAAACTCAATGCCTTCAACATTATCCTCAACTTTTTGAGCATCACTAAGCGTTAAATTAACCATTTTACCTTTTTGAAATCCTTTAAAAGGTTTACTTGTGCTTTGCCCCCATACAAAAACACTATTAGTAGCAAAATCTCCAAATAATCGGTTAAATGAGTTTTCTAATCCTCTGGCAGATCCTAAAAGACCTATTAATAATAAAACACCCCACCAAACGCCTACCATAGTTAAAATAGACCTTAGTTTATTTTTGCTAAAGCTATCAAAAACTTCTTGCCATGTATCTCTATCAAATAAAAATCTCAACATAACTAGTCGTTTCTTAAGGCGATTATTGGTTTAATTTTTGATGCTTTTTGGGCTGGTATGTATCCTGCAATTGCTCCTGCAATTATTAAAGTCATGGTTGCCCCAATTACCAAGCCGTTACTAACGCCAGGGTCTTTTATAAAGTATGTTTCTAAACTTGGACCAGCTAATTCTAAAACGCCAAAGCCAATTAATAAACCTATATAACCTGATAAGGCAGTAATTAAAATAGACTCTATTAAAATTATAGATACAATAGATTTTGGAGATGCTCCAAGTGCTTTTCTAATACCTATTTCTTTAGTACGCTCTTTTACTATAAAAATCATAATATTACTTATACCAACAACACCGGCTATTAAAGTTCCAAAACCTATTACAATAATTATAACACTTAACCCTACAGTCATAGCATTAACTGATTTTGTTGCTTCTGCCATATTTCTAACCCTAATGGCGCGTTGGTCGTCTCTAGCTACTTCAAACCTTGTCTTCAATTTCCTAGTTAATAGGTTACTAAAAGATATAGCTTGATCGTAGTTTAATGCTGGATTATATCCAATATTTATCTGATCTATATAATCGTTATTACCGTAAATCATTTGTGCCGTAGTTACTGGCATATATATTTTACGCTCTTCATTATCGCCTCCATCATCTCTAAATACGCCAACCACTTTATATTGCACACCGCCTAAATTGATGTACTTACCTAAAGCATCTGTTTTAATAAATAAATCTTCTTCTACTAGTCGACCAATTACGGCTACTTTAGTTTTATTTTTTAAGTCATTCTGGTTAATATAACGACCATCAATGATTAATGTTTTTTCTAGAAATTGATGGTCTGGATGTACTGCTCTTAAATCGTAAGTATTACTTTCGTTTTTATAAGACGCTAAAGTGTTTCTATAAATTCTAGCTGTTAGGTATTGAATTTTATTATCGAACTCTTCTTCGATATAATCCAAATCCTCATTTTTCATTTGAATACGTCTACCTGCCTGAAGTCCATTATGCGCTTTAGTAGTTTTTCCTGTGAAAATAGAAATGGAATTTGTAGCGTCGTCTACAAATGCTTCTTTAAATGTGTTTTGAAGCCCATTGGCGATACCAAAAAGGATAGTAAATAATAATATAGCAAAAGCAATAGTAAAACCAGAGAGTAAGCTCCGCGTTCTATTTTTATTAATACTTTGAAATATTTCCCGCCAAAGGTCTATATCAAACATACTGACTTGCTCTAACTTGGGTTACCTTTTTATCTTCCATTATTACACCATCACGAAGCCTTACTATACGTTTGCACATATTAGCGATATCTTCTTCATGTGTTACCATTAAAATGGTTTTACCTTCATCATTTAATTGCTGAATGAATTCCATAATTTCATGAGATGTTTTTGTATCTAAGGCTCCTGTTGGTTCGTCGGCTAAAAGTAATTTAGGATTTGCTGCTAAGGCTCTAGCAATGGCTACACGTTGTTTTTGTCCACCTGATAATTCTTTTGGTAGATGATCTGCCCAGTCTGCTAAACCAACTTTTCCCAGATGAAACATCCCTAGTTCTTGACGTTTCTTTCGTTTTAAACCTTGATAATATAATGGTAGCGCTACATTTTCTAACGCATTTTTGTAATTTATTAGATTGAAAGATTGAAAAATAAAGCCTAAAAATTTATTTCTGTAAACAGCTGCCTTTTTTTCTGTAAGATTATCAATTGGTAATCCATCAAGTACATATTCACCTGAATCTGCTATATCTAGCATCCCAATAATATTAAGCAAAGTAGACTTACCAGAGCCTGAAGACCCCATAATAGCTACCATTTCCCCCTCATCTACAGATAAATCGATTCCTTTTAAAACGTGAAGGCTAGAATCTCCTATAGCATAAGACTTATGTAATTCGCTGATTTTAAGCATTTTTTGATTGATTAGAACGTTAAATTAGCTACTATTGATGAAATTACTTTATCATTAGACTAACAGTGCAAAGAAATGTTACAATAAAAATGAAAAAAAACTTTTATTATTTTTTTAACTTAAAAAATCTGTAATAAATAAAATACCCCAAACCTCCCACAAGAATATAAGGGATAGCCATTAAATATACAATACCGTTATTGATTCCTTCTGCTGTACTTTGTCCAGCTTCACTTTCTAAAACGGCACGACACATAGCACATTGCGCATTTATTGCGACAGTAAATAAAAGAGTGAAGAGAAGGAGTACAAATTTTTGTTTCATAATGTACCAAATTTACGCATAATATGGTGAGATCATAACATAAACTATAACGCCAGTAATAGCTACATAAAGCCACAAAGGAAATGTAATTTTAGCAATTTTTTTATGCTTCTCAATATTATTAGTAATGGCTCTAACGTAGGTAATTAGTACAAATGGAATAACAACAATAGACAATAAAATATGTGTGAGTAGTATAAAATAATACACGTAAGCAATAGCGCCCTCTCCACCAAATTTTGTAGAATCGCTCGTCATATGATACGCTACATACATTACCAAAAATAAAACAGATAGTATTATAGCAAACTTCATTAAGCGTTCATGCAGCTTTATATTTTTATTCTTAATAGCTATAAATGCAAACACTAAAACCAAAGCAGTAATAGCATTGGTAGTGGCGTAAATAGGTGGTAAAAAAATGGGTAATTCAGCATCAATCTTAACACCAAATAAAATAGCAACAACTACAGGAATTGCAACTGATAGTACAACAATTAGCGTATTGTATTTTTTCTCGTTTAGTAATGCGTTTGACTTATTCATTTAGCAACTTTTTAATATCTTCTTTTAAAATACTTATTTGTTCAACTTCACCATTATCATCTGTACCTTCCTCTTCTGATGTGATACCTCTATAATAAATAATAGGATTACCAAAGGCATCTTTTCTAGAGCGAATAAATCCATTTTTATCTATAAGTGCAAAATTTCCTGAATGCTCAAAACCACCTTCTATAGCACTATTTTCAGCTGCATAAATATAAAAACCTTCGTTTGCTAATTTATATATGGCAGCTTTATCACCAGTAAGCAAGTGCCAATTAGGGTTGGTTATATCATAAGTTGATGCATAATTTTTTAAAACTTCTTGTGTATCGTATTCAGGATTTATAGTAAATGATGCTACTCCAAAATCCTCAAAATCTTCAAATGTATTTTGAATTTGCACCAAATTATTATTCATTCTAGGGCAAATGGTAGGGCAGGTTGTAAAAAAGAATTCTATAACGTATACCTTACCTTCATAGTCTTTATTAGTAACCTGTTTACCGTATTGATTCACAAAGCTAAACGCTGGTACTCTTCGGTTCTCACCATTGTTTGTATTTTCAATAAACACTAAATCAGATTGCTTTAACGCCTTATTTTTTAGTTTTTGATCGCTCCTACTTTCTTTTCGAGTTATATCATTATTAGAAATTCTATCTACAATTTTAGGCACAAACAATATTCCAAAAACCAAAATAATAAACGCAATACCTATGTAAGAATAATTAGTTTTTTTCATCACTACTTTTTATATCGCTTGCTCTTCGTGTATCAGTATTAAATTCTCCTTTACGCTTTTGTCTATATTCGGTAAAAACAATGCGTAAATCTTCACTCATTTTATTTTTTATAGTGGCTACTTCTATACAATTGTAAGCGTTAAGTCCATAAACCTCAGCATTTTTCTCAATTTCATTATCTGTTCTATCGTCTATTCTCCCACGCTGGTTTAAATCTTTATCTATAATAAAAACATTATCAGAAGCTAAAGTAGTATCAAGAGTTTCATTATGTTTTAAACTATTAAAAACTACTTTAATTAATTCTGGTGTACCATAAACTACGTGTAAAAATCGTAAATCTTGATAAAGGCTAATTTCTTTTCTAAGCGTTTCAGCATCTGCTTCACTTCCTTTAGGCACCAATAATACTACTTGAAATTTTTTAAACCCTTTAAATTTATCATACACTAATTCCTTTAGGTTTGATGCTACAGTTAAGCGTTCCATTGGTGTACTCCCCAAAAAACTTAAAACCGTAATATGGTCTTGTAATAGTATTTTATCTTCTCCTCTAGAAGTAAACCCTTCTAAATCAAAAACATTTTCATTTACAATATCAAGTGGCGTATAATTGTGAGTTGCTGGGTATAAAAACAATAAAAAAGTAACAGGAAGAAAAAATAAAACTCCTAAAATTGAATATATGCCTACTTTCTTATAATTCATAGTATCGTGATTTACTATCTATAAATAGTTTTGCAAAAATAAAAAAGGTGGTTATTAAAAACCACCTTCATTATATATTTTTAACACTAAATTATGTTTAAAAGTCTCTTTTTATATACCCATCATCATACACATCAAACACATACCCACCTTCTTGTAATAATATAAACATAAGATATATAATTAAAAATATGGTAGTCCAAACCACCATACGTCTAAGCGCTTTGGTTTCATCTCGCATGTGCATAAAATCCCAAGTAATATAATAAGCTTTGAATATGGTAAGGATAATAAAAATCCAGTTTAAAATTTTCATCCCCAAAACTTTACCCATAGACCATTCAGGTTTTATAATACCTAAAGCAACTTCTACAGCAGTAACTATAGATAATATGATTAAAACACCCCAAATTTTTTGAGTATTAGATTTAAACTTTAATAAGCCTCTAAAAATTTCTAATTTATGTTCGTGTGCCATTTTAAAATTTTATTATTATAACTCTTTATTTCTAAAGCAATTTATTTATTAAACCAAGTAGAAAAAAGTAAATACAAATACCCAAACTAAATCTACAAAGTGCCAATACAAACCAACTTTCTCTACCATTTCATAGCTCTTACGTTTTTCATAAGTCCCTAAAACAACATTAAAGAAAATAATGATGTTAATTACTACACCAGAAAATACGTGAAATCCGTGAAATCCTGTAATAAAGAAAAAGAAATCTGCAAATAACGGCGATCCATATTCATTTACTTTAAGATTAGCACCCTCAACATAAGTCTTACCATTTTTCATTATTTGATCTATAGATTCTGCTCTAGACAAAACGGTCTTTTCACCCTCCTCGTTTATTATTTGAGTACGCACTAATACATCTTTATTAGCTTGTAAACCATGTATTACTTCATCCATGGTATAATTAGGCAAACTACCTTCACCTACAAACCACAATCCATTTTTACGTTCGTGTTGCACTCTCTCTTGGTGCGGAGCAGCAATAGCAAAATCTCTAACTGCTACACGTTTAAACACCTGTTCTCCATCTTTATCTACATAGTGCCCAAACTGCAAAATATTACCACCTTTTGTTTGTACAGCACCGTAATCACCTTTAATAAACGTATTCCATTCCCAAGCTTGAGAGCCTACAAATATAAAACCACCTATAATGGTTAAAAACATGTAAATAGTAACTTTAGATTTGTTCATATGGTGACCCGCATCTACAGCTAAAACCATAGTTACAGACGACATGATTAATACAAACGTCATAAATGCCACGTAATACATAGGTGCATCTACACCGTGTAAAAACGGAAAGTGTGTAAACACCTCATCGGCAATAGGCCATGCATCAATAAATTTAAATCTAGAAAATCCGTAGGCTGCTAAAAACCCAGAGAAAGTTAATGCATCGGAAACAATGAAAAACCACATCATCATTTTACCATAACTCGCCTGTAAAGGTTTGTTACCTCCACCCCAAGTTTTGCCTTCTGCTACTACTGTACTCATATATAAAGGTTGTTATTTAAAAGTTGCACAAAAATAATCAATTTATTTATCTAACGAAATCTCTCGCTCTAAAAATTACCTACCTATCCATTTACATTTGGGCGTTACCTTCGTTCTAGAATATTAAGAGAAACACTTTCACTTCGTTTAGTGCAAGAAACCTTAGAAAAATCACTTCGGTCGGGCTTTCTCTACTCAATCCCTCCTGCGTCGGGGATTTCAAACATGCCGTTCAATCCCTAACGCGGGCATACCCGCCAACACCTTGTTTTTAAAGCAGTTTCATTAAATTTAGTAAATGCCTTACCCAACAAAATACAAGAACAAGAATAAATAGACCCAAAGAATATCAATAAAATGCCAAAAGGTAGCTGCCAATTCAAAACCTAATAAACTATCAGCATTATACTTTTGTTTAAAATGATTATAAATTACAACTAATACACAAATCAATCCTGCAATAACATGTAAAATATGCACTGCTGCTATTAAATAAATGTAAGACATGGTAACATTACTAGTTGGCCCCGTAAAATTATAGCCTAAATTTATTATCTCTTGAAATCCTGCAAACTGATTGAATATAAAAATAACTCCAAGTGCCAAAGTAACCAGTAATAAAATAGAGGTAGCTTTACGCTTACCTTTTTTTAAAGCTTGTTTTGCTAAAATAAATGTAACACTACTTATTACAATAACAATAGTACTTATTATAAAAGCCGTTGGTAGCTCAAAATCTTTAACCCAATCTGGTCTAGACCTGCTTACTAAAAAAGCACTAGTCCACCCACCAAAACTCATAATTAAAGATACGATACCAAACCAAAGCATCATTTTCTTTGCTCTACTATTTTTCTCTTGCGGTGTTCCTTGAGTTAAATCCATTTTACCTTAAAAATTTATCAATTACATAAACAATTTGTACCAAAGTAATGTACGATACGCTTACCAACATCAACTGTTTTGCAGCCTTCTCTGTCATTAATTTAAATAACCGTACTGCATAAAAAATCATCCAAAGTCCTAGTCCAAAAACCAATATTGCCGAAATAACAGACAGTTGTAACTTACCAGTAAAACCAAATACGGGAACTATGGAAATTAGCACCGTCCAAATACTATACATTATCGTCTGTACAGCTGTACCTTTATCTTGTTTTCCTGTTGGTAACATAAAAAAGCCTCCTCTTTTATAATCGTCATACAAAAACCAACCTATAGCCCAAAAATGAGGGAATTGCCAAAAAAATTGTAAAGCAAATAAAGTACCTGGTTCTATACCAAAATCGTCTGTAGCAGCCACCCATCCTAGCATAAATGGTATAGCGCCTGGTATAGCGCCAACAAAAACAGCTAAAGGTGTTTTAGTTTTTAAAGGGGTGTATGCACAGGTATATAAAAAAATAGAAATAGCACCAAACATAGCCGTTTGCTTGTTAATACTATATAAAATGATAATACCTAAAAGTGTGAATACCGATGAAATAATAAACGCTGTAGATACACTCATGCGTCCTGCAGGAATAGGTCTATTTTTCGTTCTATGCATTAAAGCATCTAGGTCCTTCTCAATAATTTGATTAAACCCGTTTGAAGCGCCTACCATAAAATAACCACCCAAAGCGAGTAAGATTAGTATTTTAAAATCGACTACATCTACGCCAAGTAAATAACCGGCTAGTGAAGAGAAAACAACACTAATAGACAAGCGCATTTTTGTAATTTCTTTAAAATCCGAAATTACCGAAGGCGCTGCTAATGAAGTTTTTGAGTTGCTCAATACTATAGTGCTTATTTGCGAGTGCAAAGATACGCCTTAAAACTAATTTGAGCAATGCTACTTTAACTTTTAATATCTTTAACACAGCTAGTAACTAAATTAAAAAGCTATGAAATTCTTTAAATCATTTATTCTTCTATTTTTCTTTGTAATCAGTCTTTCAAATTATGCGCAAGGGCGTTTTGATAAAGTCACTATTAAAACCACAAAACTTACAGAAAACACATATATGCTTGTAGGAGCTGGTGGTAATATTGGGGTTTCCATTGGAGAGGACGGTGTATTAATTATTGATAATCAATTTGCGCCATTAACTCAAAAAATTATAGATGCCATAAAACAACTAAGCGATAAACCTATAAAAATAGTAATGAATACACACCACCACGGAGATCATACAGGAGGTAACGAAAATTTTGGAAATTTAGGTGCCACCATTATGGCACACGATAATGTAAAAAAACGATTAAAAGCAAAAAGTCCTGAAGTAGCTTTACCTGTTATTACGTTTAGCGATAAACTAACTGTACAAATTAATGGTGAAGACGTACTTGTAATACACGTTGATAATGCGCATACTGATGGCGATGCTATGTTATATTTTACTAAAAGCAATGTATTGCATACTGGTGATACTTATTTTAACGGACGCTATCCTTACATGGATTTAAAATCTGGTGGAAGTGTGGAAGGTTACATAAATGCTGTAAAAACAGGATTAATGTTAATTGATGATAACACTAAAATTATTCCTGGCCACGGTGCTTTATCAAATAAAGCAGAATACGAAACATTTTTAAACATGTTAGAATCTATTAAAACTAATGTTTTAACTGAAATTAATGCGGGGAAAACTGAAGATGATATAGTTGCAAACACAGCAATTACAAAAACCTATGACGATTTGGATTATGGCTGCTGTTTTATTTCTTCTGAAAAAATAAAGCGAACGTTTTATCAGAGTTTGAGAGAAGAGGAATAGATAAAAAAATTTAGAGTGTTCCATAGCTTATGTAACACCCTAAATTTATCAATACAATAAAATTATTCAACAACTAATAATTTAGTAACTGTTTGTCCACTATAATCAAGTTTTGCCACATGTGTACCCGATGGACAAGAAGGTAAAATTAACATATCGTGAGTACTATCAGTAAGTAAAAATGAGGTGCTGTAATAACTCGCACCTGTAACTGTATTCAGTATTTCAAAAGTACAGCTATAAACTGGTAATGGTTGACCTGTTGGTGTTGATTCATTTCTAAATATATTTACAATAAGCCCAAAATCAAAAGCAGTGTATGGGTTTGGAGATATGCTAAAATCTAATGGAGGTTCGCTACCATTTGGAGGTGTATTACTACCTGTACCTTCTTTAACATAAACATTTGTATTTGTATCACAACCACATTCATTAACAGCTGTTACTTCAACCTGTAAATAACCTTCATTATTTGATGGAATAGAAATTGCAGGACTACTACTTAATGGAATAGAATTAGGTTCAGAAGACATAAAACTATAACCAATTAAAGGAACAATGCCATCAACAGAGTTTGGAGCAGTTATATTAGGAAATATTAAACAACTACTATAAGGATCAAATCCTGTATATTTCCATTGTAATTGTGTGGGAGTATCAATAGTTGTTATATTAATAATATCTCCACTTTCAATTAAAAAAGGAGATTCATCTGGCAATGTAGTACCTGATAAAATAGCATCTCTTAGTCCAGTATTATCGAAACTAATTATTGGTTTTGCGCTTAAAAAAATGTTTTTTACAACTGTTGTTGTTTGATTTGAGCATGCAGTACCACTATTTATAAAAACTTCCAACGTTATCATTCCGGTAGTTTCTGGATTTAATTTAGTAACAATAACAGAATTATCGTTTGACGATAAACTAACTAGATGCTGCCCTGACGTTACAGTCCAAAACAGACTATAATTTCCACTATTTAAAGTATAAGTTCCTGATGTACAAATTGAATCAGGACCTTGAATTATCGACGTATTCGTAGAACAAAATACAGAACAATCAAAAACCTCTTCATTATTAACAATAGTATCCAATTCTGTGGCTAACCAATCACCATTTCTAAAATTAAAAGAGATATGCTCTTCGTTATCACTGTTATTGTTAAGATAAGCAGTAATAAAATTATGAAAAGGAATTGAAAGATTACCTGTTGGTGGATTGGCAGCACCATAAGTTTTAAAGTAATCACTATCGCTCAAGGTGGTTGTACCTCCTCCAACATCTAAAGCACTTGGTACAGGTATAAAACCAAAGGTTTGCTCTACATTAAAATCCATATTTGCAGACCCTACTAGTACATTTAACAGATCTGCCTGAAACTGCGTAAAAGTACCATCATCATCATTAAAAAAATCAATATTATTAACCTGATCAAATAATTCATATCTACCACCTGCGTATTTATCATAAGATAAATTTACAGGGTTATCATACGAGCGATCAGTTATATTCACAGTTATATTTAAAAACCAAAACAGCTTTTTTGTATAAGATACTTTACCTTTATATACGTTAGCATTAGTATTTGCTATAGGTAAGGCTTTGGCGTTAAAATCCAAATCAAATTGACTACTTCCTGGTAAAACTCCTAGAACTAATCCAGGTTCGTCAAAAATAATGGCTAATGCAATATCATCTGCTATACCTAAAAACGAACCTAACAAATCTGCCAAAACACCTGTTCTTGCCTTACCATTCATTCTAAACAAAGACGCATTATAATCATAATCTTGTGTATTGGCACAGTGGCTACCATTACTAATAGCAATGTTTCTAGTTTGGGTAGGATAACCTATAGATTGTAAATCTGTTTGAAAAGCCTCGAAAGCTGAATTGTCTAGGCCAAAACTTGGTGTAATATATTCTGCCAATAATTGTTGTGTACCAGGTTCGTTAAAAAGCGAGTTGATTTCTTCAATGGATGCCTCACTGTCGTTACCCACCTCAAAGGAAAAATCACCTAAAGGTGTTTTAACAAACTGGTCGGCAAGATGGCGTGCGAAATATTGTATACCAATTGGTATATTCGCCCCTTGGTGGGGTGCATCGTGGCTAATGTAGAGCTTGGTGTCATGGTCTAGGTTGGGGTCATCTTCCATATCTGCGAGGGCATACCTTGCTATCACACCGCCCATACTTTGCCCAAGCACTACGTTTTGGTCCGCATTAGGTGCTTTTTCTTGGTTCACCCAATTGATGACTTCTTCCAAAACAAAAGCATTAAGCTGTAAATGCGCTCTTGGGTTGTCCCAGTTCACATAGATGATGTCGTAGTTTTGGTCGCCGTAAACAAATTCTGTTTGATTGGTTAATAAATTTCGTAAATCTGCACTTCTTGATTGCTCTAAATCTTCTATAAATTCTTCGATATTATTTTCTCCAAATTCGTTTTCTTGACCTAAAAGACCCGACTCAAATCCCTCTGCAACTATGAGAGGGCGAGTGATTATACCATCATTACCAGCGTCATCTATTTGCAAGACTACTGAACCGAACTCACCTAAGTGAGATTTTGTAGCTGTAATATTTTCTGTGAATATCATTCCTTGCCCATAAAATTTTACTGAGCATAGAATAATAGTTGCAAGTATTATATAGTTTTTCATGTGTTTTTAATTTGTAAAAGTAAGGTCAAAACGACCATTTGTGATTGATATAATCTGACCAGTAGTTATCTCTTTCGCTTCAAATTGAAAAGTACCTGACATAATATTATTGGTGTCATCAAATCGTATAAACGTAATAAATCCAGTATTATCTTGGTCTGTCTCAAATTGTCCAAATAATTGAGGTGTATTTGTAGTGAAAGTGCCACTGCTACCATTGTAATCATCCTCTAAAAAATCACTTATGTTTATAATATAAGTTTCTCCCTCAACTATTTCTATGTTACTTATTGCTATCTGACCTCGTTTTGAATTATTTGTTGTCCCTTGTTCCCAATTAATCGCTAAAACAGATTCACCATTTACAAACTGATAAAAATTATTCATTAAACCGCTATCGGTAAAAGGTTCGCCATTTACTAGGCAACCTATGGTGTTTTCACCTGTGGTGGTCATTGGTGGTAATTGGCTTAATGGATTTTGTGTGTTGTTATCGTCATCGCTTTTGCAGGCTATAAGTGCGAATGCAATCATTAGATAAGTTATGTATGTTTTCATGATTTTTTAATGTTGGTTTTTGTAACTGCTCCAAGTAGCTGTTGGTGCCGTTTTTTCAATTATTATTCTACTACGGCTATACAATACTTGCCCATTGTTAAGGGTTAATTTATAGGTCCAATCATAAATACCCTCATCCACATATTGTAATTGATAATTTGTACCAAACGGCATGGTAACGTAGCCATTACCATTACCAAAATCTATAGCAACGCTTTGCACCGCACTACTTTGGTTAGTGAACCACAAGCTTTGTGGTAATTTTACAGTTACAGCCAATCCTTTAAACCTTGTAATTGGTGAAGCTACTGCAAATACCTGTTTTACTTCGTATGGGTTTTGCCAAACGCCATTAGTATATTTGTCATACAACTTATTGTTACTTACGGTAATATAATTAGGATACGCGTTGGATTTAAACTGACTGTATTTGTAGTACAAACCAGAAAGTACAATGGTGTTTTCCGTTCTTAAATTATTCCAATTTTGATCAAATACCTTAGGGTTAATTAAACTGGTTACTGTGGGTTTTACCCTAGCCATAACTAAGGTATTGTAAATAGATTTTAATTTGCCACGGCTTACATAATTAGTGTCGTTTAGTGTACCATTATACATAGTTACATCTGTAAACTCCATAGCATAGTCTTTTAGCAAGCTATGTGGCACGCGATTTTTATCAACGCCAGCAAAGGCTTGATTGATTTTTGTTGCCCACTCTGTGTTGATAGTTTGTGCATTTGTATTAAAGCTTATGCAGAGTACCCATAAGATAATACATTTTAATTTAAGCGAAATAAATTTCATAAATTTGTAATATAAAGGTTAGACATTATTTTTAGTGTTTAATTTAATGACCTGCTATGTTGGCGCATAGCAGGTCTATTTATTGCGTGTATTGCATATCGAAACGCCCTTCTCGTATTTCAACTATTTCTCCAGTAACAGGGTGTTCAACATCAAACCAAAATATACCTGATACTATCTGGTTTTCCGTGTCAAGCTTAGTGATTATTAGTTCTCCAGAATTATTTGCAGAAGTAAAATTAGATAAAGCACCAAAGAAGAACCTACCAGTTGCATTTCCATCCTCATTTTCTTTTAATTCATATAGAAAATCTTCTATTAACTCTCTATTTAATACTCCAATAGATATTCTTCTCAAAATATTCTGATTATCCCTTCTATTTCCTTGAACTGAAAAATAATACCCTCCATTAACAAATTGATAAACACAATCTAAAGGATTATTACCGCCACTAGGTATAAACGCCTCTCCATTCAAAAGGCAGCCAAAGGTATTTTTACCTGTTTGTGTCGGTGGAGGGAGTTGGTCGATGGGGTTAGCAGTAGTATCATCATCATTTTTGCAACTTGTAGCACTTAGCATACATACAACTAATACTACTGTTGTAATTCGTTTTATGTTTGTCATAGTTATTGGGCATTACGAATTTAATTTAAATGTAAGAAAAAAAAACAGAACATTGTATACGTACTTCTACCTACATTTGTGCAATAAGGTGAATTTAACGTTTAGTTAATACAAGAAAACCGTAATGCTTATTTTTAAAAAAGACGCTATAATTAATTCAGTATGACAATGATGTATGCCTTAATAGAAAGATTCCTGTTTTCACAGGAATGCATTAATTATCAAAATACCAATTAAACAAGTCAGTTCTTACACCAAAGTTCAACCAAACCGTATTGTTTTTAAAAACCTCGGTTGTAGTAATATCTGGGTTAAAATTTCTAACGGTTATATCTGTAAATAGTTTAAGATTAGATGCTGGATTAATTAGATATCCTGCTTGTAAATTACCGTAAAAGGTTTTTGTTGTTATGCCTTGCCCTACTGTAACACCAGTATCAAAAGGTCTATCCTGCTCATTTCTGTAAATATCGCCACCATAACTAAAGTTATCTGTACCATCATTAACATCAAAACCTCTAGTTCCAAAAATAAATCGTGCATCACCAAACCATCGGTTATAACGGTAACGTCCAATTAAAATTAACTCACTAAAATTAGCTCCCCATAAATGTGCTACAGGTTGGTTGTTATGCGCATAGTTTAACACAATACTGTTATGCGAGTAGGTATATGGTCTCACCCGATTATATTCTAGCTGCAACATTAAATTATCTACTTTAAAAGCATTAAAGTATTTAACACCTAATTGGTAGCCATACTTATTTTTCCAACTCTTTTGGCCTCCTCTAATATCTCCTAAAGAAAATTCATCTAAAATAAATTGACCGTAAGCGTTTATGTTATCTGTAAATTTATATTTAGCAGATGCCCCTAATAACGCATTTCCAGCATCCTGTCCTGTTTGAAATTCTATAGCGCGGTAAAACACTATTGGGTTAAGATAGTTTACATCAAAACCCCTATTGTTACTGTTTTGCCAAAGTACAGATTCGAACAGACCAATATTAAGACGTTTAGACACATTCCAACTCAAATAATGATTAGCTATGTATTTGGTTAAAAACGCACCATCTTCTTGTACTTCTCCGCGCACATCGCGCATCCACATAAAGGTATTGGTATATTTAATTTTCCAAAAATTAGTATTTAGTTTTAAAAAGGGATGCGGACTTGTAACATCACTTAACAACAAGGAACGATACCCGTCTCCAATAAAGTTTTTACCATGACCAAATTGTACATTTAAAAATTTAGCTGGTGAATATGACAAATAAGCTTCTGCTACTGGGTAATCATAACCGTCGGTTTTAAAACGTTTTGAAACGCCTCTACTAGGAACTATAGGTTCTGAGCCTGATGCTCTAATACTTTCAATATATCTGTTTACGTAATCTGCAAACCGTCCTTGACTTTCAAATACGCTTGTGTAAAAGTTAAACTTTTTTCCTAAGCCACCTTGTACTAAAACACCTCTGGTATTATTGTAAGTACTACCACCTTCGGCATCTGAACCTAATTGTAAATCGAAAATAGGATCTATAGTAAACCAATAATCATCACTCTGTATTTCTACTAAATGTGAGTTCCATAATTTTTCTCCTGTCCAATTTTTTGTGGGTTTAGTTAAAGCGTCTCTTTCAGCCTCAAAATCATGATATTTAGAAACATCTTGATATAAAAAAGGTTTAGAAGCTGTATGACTGTTTGTACCAATAACATTCATAGCTCTATCGAATCTAGCATAATCACTATGCGTAAATTGAATATTTAACTGGCTTGACAACGCTTTGCTTGTGTATGCCGTTAAAGATTTAGTTACACTATCAAACTCTCTCTTAGCAGTAACTTCTTGTTGTGTAATCGCATTGTTTTTAGCTAAATCTTTTGAAGCATTAAAAGTATTATCTGTTAAAGGGATTTTAATTGGAATAGAATATTGCTTAAATGTTTTTCTGCCGCTATACGTGGCTGGTTTTATCTTAGGAAACAATTTAAAAACACGTTTAGTTTCGGTTTTAAGCTCTTGATTTATAGCATCAACGTACATAACGCGAAAGGCTCCTGTGGTATCTACTTCAAAAAGCACCACCACTTCTCCTCTATAATTAGTATCACTAAGCGCTTTAGGTACTTTAAAATTTCTGTTTACAGTATTAAATACGTTTTTATCAAAACACGTTTGAAGTGCAGTAATATTTGTATTCTCGCAATTGGGGAAAACGGGAGGTTTTTCGAAAGTATTACTGTCTTGAGAGAAGACTGAATATTGAATTAACAACAGAAAAAGGGCGGCAAATTGTTTCATATATGAGTATGATTACATTTTGGTTTGAAAGATACTATATTTTATTAAGATAGATTTTTTAGAGGCTTATCAATAAAAAAGCCGTTATCCAATCAGGATAACGGCTTGCTGCATGCTAAATTGTATGTATTATTGTGCTTTAAATATAATTGGCAATGTATACCGAACTCCTACTGCTTTATCGCGTTGCATTCCGGGTTGCATTTTAGGTATTTTATTTACAACACGTTTTGCTTCTTCTCCTAACTTTACATGTGTTGCTTGCGATTTAATATCTGTGACTTTTCCTGTATTATCAATTAAAAACTCAACATATATACTTTGCTTTCCTGATAGTCCATATTGAGATGCAATATAACTACCGTTAAATTTTTTTTGAACTAACCGCGTAATTTTATCAGACATGCATTTTTTACGTGCTTTATTACCCACTTTCTTTTCACAACCTGGATAAACAGGAACGTTTTCGATTAAAGCGAAGGGCACTGGTTTTAAATCATCCTCAATAGCTGGAACGTCAACTGAGTCTGAATTAAAAGGCTCATCAGGTATAAAGCTATCAGGAGTATCAACTAACGTCTCAATTACAGGATCTGTATCTTTCTTTATATCTACGTTATTTATAAAAAGTACTTTTTTTTGTTTTGCTTTTGGCACTACCTCGGCTTTTGGTTCTTCATAAACCTTAAAATTGGGAGCTTCCATTACAAAGGTATCGTCCGGATCAAATGTATTTTGAGATAATTGCGGAATGGTAGTCTCAAATTGCATTTCTAAAAGGCCTAATGCCGCTAAAAGACAAACTATTAAACCTACCTGAAAATAAAGGGTAGAGTTTTTTTGTAAATTTGCATCATGCTTGTGTGATTGTTTCACGTTACTAGCGTTTTGCTGAACGCTGTCGTGAGATTGTTTTGAATTTTTCATGTGTTGTGATTTTTAAAACTACAATCCAATAAAGTTCACAAGATTACTTGCTGTTTCACATGCAAAAAAACAGTGATTGATTCTTGATTATTTCATTATCATAGTTGTAATGTTAATATTATGATAAAATCACAATAAGTATACCAAAAAAGAAATCCCGCAACATGAATATGTAACGGGATTTTGTCTTTTTACTATTGTATCAAAAATTACATCTAAAATAAATTTATAAAAGCAGTTAACTTGTTATTAAAAACAAAACCCCAAGGCTAGCCTTGGGGTTTTAATATTTAAATAATTTATATTTAATCTTAATCTTGTACTTGAAAAACTATTGGTAAAGAATACGGAACTGTTACTGGCTTACCACGCTGTCTACCTGGTTTCATTTTAGGCAATAAGTTAATAACTCTTGCTGCTTCTTTTTCTAGTCCTGGGTGTGGTGCTCTAGAACGCACACCTGTAATATTACCTGTTTTATCAATTTTAAAAATAACGTTTATACGTTGTCTTCCTGATAATCCTAAATCTGATGCTAACTCTGTATTAAACTTACGCTGTACAAATTTTTGAATTTTAGCAGACATACATGCTTTTTTCTTAGCATTGCTTCCTTTTTCACATCCTGGAAACACAGGTACGTTTTCAATTACGGCGAAAGGTACTTCTATATCTTCTTCTACAGCATCAACTACGATTTCTTCTACCTCTACAATTTCTGTTTCTTGATCTACTTCTGTAGATTCTATTACAGTTTCTTCAACTTCTTCTTCATCCTCAACAATCTCAATAACTTCTGGTGCTGCTGGTGGCGGTGGTGGCGGTGGCGGCGTTACTATTTGTTGTGTTAATGGAATTTCCTCTTCTATTTCCTCTTCTAAATTTAATTGTCCTATATCAATATCAGACTTATCATAAGTTTTATAATTAATAGCTGAATATGCTAAAAATAACATAAGCGCTAAACCAATAGCAAAATACAGAGAACTGTTTCTGCCAACATTTGCTTGAGGATTTTTTTTAGATTCCATAATTTATTGTTTTTTCAAGATTGCTAAAATAACTACTTATTTGGTAAAAAAACAAGTGTTTACTTATTTTTAACTTGTATTTTTGATGTAATCCACAATAGACTCCCCATAAGTAATGCGCCTAAACTATTTGCTACAGCATCGAAAACATCTGATGATCTGTGTGTGGTAACTGTTCCTTGTAACACTTCAATAATTATACCAAATAGTATAGATAGCAATGCAGCATTAAATATTGATTTTTTTTTAGAATATTCTTTTTTAAAACTAAATACAATATACCATAGTAAACAGAGTAGACTATACGCTATAAAATGGAAAATTTTATCGCTGTGTTTAATTTCTACATCAGGCAATTTACCACTTAAATTAATTAAACTAACTGTTGCTAAAGCTATACTATATAAAGTAGCAAAAAAAACTGCTATGTTTTTAAGCACCAATAAGCACTTTATAGGCTTCATCTGATAACAATCTTTCTATTTGTGAAGCATCAGTATATTTTATTTTTATCATCCAACCTGCGCCATAAGGATCAGAGTTCACGCTTTCAGGATCATCCTCTAAACCTTCATTAAATTCAACTATTTCTCCTGATAATGGTAAAAATAAATCTGATACGGTTTTAACAGCTTCTACGGTTCCAAAAATTTCATCGGCGTCTAAAGTTTCGTCTACTGTTTCTACTTCAACATAAACAATATCCCCCAATTCACTTTGAGCAAAATCTGTAATTCCTACAACGGCTAAATCACCTTCAATTCTTATCCACTCGTGGTCTTTAGTATATTTTAATTCTGATGGAATATTCATTCTATAACATTTAATGGTTGTTATTACAAATGTATCTATTAGAAGTTACATATCAAATAGATATTTGTTAAATAGAGCCTAAATAAGAATAGTTACCAATATAAATATTTTATAAAAACTCACCTTTAGAAAGCGAGAAATTTTAGTTACCGAAATTATATCGTAGCGTAAAACCAGAACGAATTGTTGTTTGAGGAAATGCTGTAGAGATAGCATAATCTGCAAAAGCATAATCAAAATAGAAAATTGCTGTTAAATTTCTACTAAATGCATAATCTGCGGAGTATTTAAGCCCCCAAATAGTTTGACCAGACGTGACTTGGTTATTCTCTAAATCTAGGTATCTAACTATGGTTTTATTATCCCTTACAGAGATATCTGCCTTCATATTTAAATCGCTTACAATACGCTTTTTTGGGCCTGCTAATTTAGATTTAATACGCACATCTTTAATACGATACCCTAAGCCTAAAGCGTATTCGTTACCAAGTACTTCAGTTAGTAAATTATTATCAAAACTTAAGGAAAGTAATCTGTCTTTTCTAACCTCTGCTAGTATTTTCATGGAGTTTTTCATTTCCATATCTATTCTTACTAACGGACTAAACATTTCGGTTAAATTGATATTACTGAACAAGCGTTCGTTTTTAAAATTATCAGATTGATCTTTAGTTTCTGGATCTTGACTATCAAAATCTAAATTAAAATCTGGTGCTGTAAAATCTAGATTAGTTTGAAACTGATTGATATTGTAATTAGAACGATAGCCATGGGTTATAGAAAAACGTCTAAACGTCTTTTTAAACCATTTAAATTTCATGAATCCTGTATACTTTATATCCCAGTTAGGTATAGGTACGCTTCTAAAAGCGCCGAGTTTTACACTATTTGCATCTTGACCGCTGTAAGCTGCTAAAAATGCTGGTAATAATACGGCTTGATTATTTTTTCCGAAACCTCTAGGGAAGCCATCGGCATCTACATCATTAACATCGGCACCTCTAGATGCTGCTATACGTCTTGCAATAGTAAGGCGGTTTGCACTAAAATCATTAAACGCATCAGAGGTTGTTTCGTCACTTCTTCCAAAGGCTGTTTTTATAATTACAGTAGAAATATTAAAGTTTCCGAAGGTGTTTGGGGTTAAAGATTCATAAGCTAAAGTTGCAGGATTTACTCTAAAGTTTTCTGCAAAATTCTCAAAATACGTTTTATTTCCTGTAAGATCAATTTTGAAATCTCGTACAGGTTCTAAACTCGCCGAAATATCTAACTGCTCACTGTGTGTTTGGGCGAATTGTTGGTTAAATTCTTGAAATGTGGTTAACCATCCTCTTCTGGCAGCTTCTTGTCTTACATCGGCTTGCGAACCAAATGTAAATCCAAACGATGGTTTTAAAGTCCCAACAAAACCAGGTGTTCTCGTATAGCCTGGTAAAAACGTGCCATTATTTTCAGAATAATTAATTTGAATACGTTTTACACTCGTAATAATGTCTATACCTGCATTTAAAATTTTAGTACCTGACTTATTTTTACTTTTTAGTTTTTTAACATCTTTAGTTTTTGCTCCTGGAGGGCCACCAGCAGTTCTTGTTCTTGTTCGTACTGTTCTGGTAGGTTTCTTTTCTAAACCAATGTATTTGTATAAGCGTCTCATATCTAAACTTGTATTTAGATTGTGAACATTTGAATTTTGCACAGTATGCACATCTTGCCCAAAAGTTTGCCCAAATAAGTCTGATCCTTTTTGCCATTGAAAATCACCATTATATTGATAAGTGGCATCAATAAAGCTGAAGGTTGGTATTTTATTTAAAGGCAGTTGGTAGGTTACCCCTAAACTTTGGGTTTGCCTGTTAGGATCGCCAATATCTAAAAACCCATCCCATACGTCTAAACGTTGGTCTTGCTCGCCTGCAATAAAATCGTCATTTAAAAAGTAGTTTCTAACTATATTATTATTTGCTGCGGTAAAGTTTAATTGTAGCGCTTTTGTAATATTATAATTTATAGTATACTGAAAATCAAATGTATAATTTCTTCGGAATAACTCCTCTATTCCAATATTATTACCCGCTAAATCGATTTCTCTAAATTTTTGACGGTTAAATTGTCTATTAATATCTGTATTCACTGCAAAACTTGTAGGTAATAGGTTAACGTTAAATTCTTTTAAGAATTTCCAATATTTACCTGTGAACAAAGAATCGTTTTTCTTAAAAGGCTCAACTGTGATTGGATTAAAGTTAAAGGCATAATTAGCACCTGTTCTCACTGTTTTATTTACTGAGTTTTCAATTTCAAAATCACGATGTTCTACTTTATTAAATGAATGGTTGAATGTGAAATTTTCAATATCATAAAAACGAGGTGTTTTATCAGTAGTTCTATTTTTTCTAACACCAATAAAGTTGATACTTTGTCGTCTTGTATAATCTTCAGATTGTTCTTTTACACGATCTTTATTTTGTTGCGTATCTTCTGCATCAACACGATCCTGTAGTTTTAAATCTTTATAAAACTGATCAAACTTAGGCGTAATTAGCTCTTCGCTTATGGCATAGTTAAAAGGCACTTGTACACCCCATTTTTTAGGCAATAATTGCCCTACGTTTACATTGGTTACAACATCATATTGTTGTACATCTTCTAAGGCGCGTTCGCTCGGACCTTGTTCTAAACCACCAAAACCAGAAGTACTTTGCCTACCTGTTGCACTAATATTAGCAAAATCTGCAATATTTGTATCCATGCTTACTACTGCTGCCCAACCACCTTCATTGTCTAAATCTGATAGTCGTAATTCGTTAAACCATACATTGGCACAAGCATTACTTGCAGTGGCGTTTTTTACACCCACCATCAAGGTTCTTACATCACCAAAATTTGGATTTCCTTTTATAGCTACACGTTGTTGCCCAATAACATAACCAGCTAGTGGATTGATTAAAGGGTCTCCAATCTCATCATTAATTACATCATAAAAAGTAGGCTCGCCACTATTTATTGTACCATTAGCAATACTTTCCGATTTTATTTTACCTAAAACATCAAGTGATAAATTTATTTCATTTGCTAGTGGCCATACCTCATCACGCCTTAGAGATCCAATTTGAGATTTTACTAACGGTACTTCTATTTGGTAATAGTTGTCATTTAAATCGTTACCAATTCTAATAAATCCAACCAAGCGTTCATCTTCATCATCAGTAAATCCATTGCCATCATCTTGAGCATGTAAAAACATTCTTAAGCGCTTATATTGGCGCATATCAATATTAATGTTTTTAAATACAGCTCTAGAATCATCACTTTCTAATTCACATACATTAACAACTAATGATTGTTCGTTTTGTCTAACTACTGTGTTATTATTGAATAGCTGCTCTGGTTCAATACCTGGAGGTCTTACATAAGAGCCTTCATTTTCAATCGTACCAACAATACCTACCGAAAAATCGGTACCATCATCAGACGGATCATCATCATCAAAAGCTAACGTTTGGTTATATCGTCTCCAATCACTTCTTACTAAATCTAAAGTTCCAAAACGGAATACTGTATTTTGGTTAAAGTCTTTTAAATATGTTCTCACAAAACGTACGGATCTAAAATCTGTAATACCCCCTACCGCTCTAGTACTTTGTGTTACTGGAATTCTAAACAAATACCATTTTGGGAATACAACGTCGCCGTTTTCTAGTAATCTCCTATTATCTTCACTTTCTGCTTCTACATTTTTAGTATCCACAATAAATTCATTATTAAGATTTAATGTAGCAGGGGTAATATCTAATTCGTATTCAAAATAACTATCAATGGTATTCATTGTGTTATCTCTATTAATATCTTCTACGTCTGGTTGTGGATTATTAGCGCGTTGGGTATCTGTAAAAACATCTGGCGTATTACCTTCTACACCGTTGAATTTTTTATAACGCTCAAAAATACCACCTTCGGTATCTAAGAAAAATGTATAGTTATCGTTGGAGGGATCTTGTAAGTTTGCGAAATCATCATCAATATCATTATTTTGTCTTACAAAATCTATCTCATTTTGATCACTATATCCATCATAACCTACATCTTGATTAGTGCGTTCTTCTCCTGTAGTATCAAAAGCATATACTAAAGATTGATTTAATGGAACAACTGTACCCCAAGCCGTTGGATTTTCTTTTAGAATTGTAACATCTCCATCAACTGGCAATCCATTTTCATACAACTTTCTACCATCTTTTATAATATCTTCAGAGATATTACCAAGATTAAACACTAATTTACCTCCTGGATTTGATGGGTTTTCCTGAAATGGATCTTGTAACCAAAACTCAATATATTCAACGTTTGCTTGTTCTAAATCGGTTGTTGCTAACTGGCGTGTAATACCTGCCCAACTATTTTGTGAATCAACTAGTTCTCCATTTTCACTTCCTGGTTGAAAATTATAAGGCCCTCTTTCATTTGGGTAATACGCTAAATCTAAAGTAAATAATATAGAGTTTTGTCCTTGTACTAAATCTTGCTCTGGAAATAATTCGTTTATAAACACACGGCTAGTGTATAAACTTGATAAATCCTCATCTGTAACCCCATCTGGACGTCTTGCACTGTAAAAAATAGGATCAATAGTATACCAGTTTAAGTTTGCTCTACCATAACCATTGCTTATCCCGGGCATATCTTCAGGATCATCCATTCCATCGCCATTTAAGTCTTTTGGTCTACTAGATAAAAACCAAGATTGTTGCGCTTTTAAATCTATAGCGTTTTGTGTGCCTTCAAAATCATCAATATATGATGTTGCTTCACCATTTAAATCTGTACCATTTGGTGCGCCTGGAGCTAAATATGCAAATTCACCACGTAATGATAGGTTTGATGGTACATCGGTATCTATATTTGGTAATTTGTTTACCATTCTTGTTAGAAAAGGCACTTCGGATGAAAAATTAGTATTAAAACCAAAAATAGTATTATTGGTAGGCTCTGACCCAAAGTTTGCTTTTTGTGTAATTGGGCGTTCGTTAAGATTTAAAAGTGTACCACCAAGTACAAAATTATCATTAAACTTATGCTCTACATTAATACCAGTAAAGCGCCTTGTTTGTTGCCCAAACACTGCATTATTTTCTGTAGAAACATTTATTGGCGTATTAGAAGCCTTTAGGGCTTCATCTAAAATCTGTACGCGACCCAATTGATAATTTACGGTATAATCTACACCTTCTACCAAAAGACGCCCACCAGCAGTTACTCTTACAGAACCCCTAGGCACATTAAACGCACCTATTGGAATACCGTCGCCACCACCGCTAGAACTGTAACGCCCTTTTAATCTAAATTTGTTTTTTTCGGCTTCTTCTAAAGCAGCGATTTTTGTGCTTTTATAAAGAATATCGTAGACGTATTTTTCTTGATTTGGATTTGTAAAGGTTTCTTGACTGTACTCAAAATCATTATTGTTGGGGTTTCCATCATCATCTAAAACATCAAATAAGTAACGCCCAAAGGGTTCCACTTTTGTGAAAATAATTTTTCCGTTTTGGGGTTGTACTGTAATGCCTGGAACAAAATCGAAAAAACCGTCTCCATTACCTTGCGGATCGTTATTAAAGTTTAATTTATCTAGATTAAAAAGTCGAATTAAAGTAGTTTCTTCAATTTCTTTATCGTCTTGAGTATTAGCAGGCGTATGGTTGTCGAAGGCTGGAAATGTTGTGCCTTCAACCGGTGTTATAAAGTTTAAAGGCGACGCCTCATTATAAAAAATATTTAAAGTAAAATCATCTTGACTTAGGTTAAAAGCACCTGTATCATAAATATTTTTCATCATTAAATCCCAAATAGGTTGTTGCACGTTGGTAACACTACTTTTTAACATTTTAAGTACTAGTGCTTTATTGTTAACTTGTGTAACTTCGCCTTGGCCATTAGTACTTACCTCACTAGGATTGATACCATCATTAGCAAACTCACCAACTTGAAACACTTGTCCGCCAACAGTAAATTGATATGCAACTGCTAACACCTCATCGGCATTTAATCTCTGATTTAAAGAGATATACCCTAACTCTGCATTAAAAGTATATTCTTGTCCGTTTTGTAATTTTCTAGCATTTTCTATTTTACCAAAATCTGATCCTTCATCTACGTTATTTTGAATAGCTCCAAAACCTTGTTGCGCTGTAGCAATATCTCTTATAGCTTCTGTTAGAATAGACCCGCTTCCTATAGCCGTAGGATCTAAATTGTTGTTTTCGTTATCAGGAAAAGCTCCAGGAGCACTGGTAGAGGTAACAGCTGAAGAAAATAATTTATCACTTTCACCAAGATCTTGTAATGCCACAATATTCCTAACATTATCTGTTCTATTACTTCTGTTGGTAATATACACCTCTAATCGAGTAATTTGAAGCCCTCTATTATTCACAAACGGATAATTTCTTAAAGCTTCATCATAGGTGTCTCTAAAATATTGGGCTAAGAAAAAGTGTCTATTTTCGTCATAGTCTCTAATAAAAAAATCAAATTCTTCTAAGGTACCGCCACCTTGTGCTACCACTGTATTGCCTTGCGACTGCTGCTCAGAAAAAACACCTGTAATTGTAGTTTTACCAAATTGTAGTTGTGCTTTAACACCAAATAAACTCTGTGCACCCGTAATCAAAGAACTATTTAGTGGCATATTTACATTACCAACTTCAATTTTTTGGATTATATCGTCTTCAGTAGGTGTGTATTCTAATTTTATTATTTGTTGAAAATCAAACGTGGCTTGTGTATCGTAATTCGCATTTACTTGAAGACGTGTGCCTACTTTACCCAATAAACTCAAACTGATACGTTGGTCGAAATCAAAGGTAAAATTACTTCTGTTTCTAGGAGAAAAAGAAGGATTGTCTTGTCTAGAAAACAACACCCCTAAATCCATTTCTACAGAACCTTGTGGCACTACTTCTATAGTATTTCCTCCAAAAATAGTTTCAAAAAACCCTGAGTTTACATAAAATTCTGGTAATAAGTTTTTCTGCTCATCTTCAGCACCTTTCTTTTTACCATCAAAAGCATCTATTTTTTCTTTGTAATAACTCTTTAAATTTTCTTTGGCAATTAAATCTTTATACTCTTTAGGCGTTAATATTATTGGATAGTTAATATTAAATTCTCCTATTTTTTCAGTATAAATGTATCTATCGGTAATAGAGTCGTACGTGTATTTAGACTCAATACCATTAAGTTTTGGAATTTTAATATTACCTAAACTAAATCCTGTTTTGGTAGAATCTTGTGCAGGTTGTTGTGCCCATATGGATGTTGATACAAGTAAAAAAACACAAAAGACAAAAAACGTATTGACTTGTTTAGTATAGCTTTGGGTAGTTATGTTCAAAATCTATTATAAATTTTTTAAGGCTTGTTTAATGATGGTTTCAACGGTAGCATCTGGTTGCGATATCATAATTTTGTCTACAACACGTTCAGCCTGTTTTTTAACAAAACCAAGAACTTCTAAAGCAGATAACGCTTCATTTTTATTGGTATTGTCTTTAGAAACCGAAACTTCATCAATATCATAAATTTTAAGAATTTTATCTTTTAAATCTAATATAACGCGTTGTGCTGTTTTTGCACCAATACCTTTAATAGATTGTATTAGAGCTACATCACCAGAGGCAATACCTTCTCGTACTTGTTTTGGTGTTAATGAGGATAACATAGTTCTTGCTGTACTAGCACCAATACCACTTACCGAAAGTAATAACCTAAAAATTTCTCGTTCGGCTAAAGACGAAAAGCCAAAAAGCGTATGCGAATCTTCCTTTACTTGAAGATGTGTATATAGCTTTAAATGCTCTTTATCAGGTATTTGAGAAAATGTATGTAAGGAAATGTTTAACAAGTACCCTACGCCATTGCAATCTATTACAACGTCTGTAGGATTCTTTTCTATAAGCTTACCTTGGATATGTGTAATCATGTTTGTTTCCCTCTTAATCAGCCAAATGTAATAAAATTATTTACGTTTTAATGGTACTACATCTCTTTTTCCAATTCCCACATTTCCTTATTCTGTGCATCTATCACGGCTACAGCTGTCATATTTACAATTTCATCCACGCTTGCATCTAATTGTAATATATGAACTGGCTTTCGCATACCCATCATTATTGGACCAATTGAATCTGCTTCGTTAAGCTCCTTTAATAATTTATAGGTGATATTAGCTGAATCTAAATTTGGAAACACCAACCCATTTACTTTACGCCCTACTAGTTTAGAAAACGGAAATTGGTCTTTTAACATTTCGTCGTTTAATGCAAAATCGGTTTGCAATTCGCCATCAACTACCAAATCTGGGTAGTTACGATGTAACATCGCCACAGCTTCTCTTACTTTTGAAGCTCTTTCGTTTTCTGAAGACCCAAAGTTAGAATATGATATCATTGCGATTACTGGTTCGAAACCAAATGTTTTTATCACTTTAGATGTCATAACAGCAATCTTAGCTAAGTCTTTAGCTGAAGGATCTATATTTATAGAGGTATCACTCAAAAACATAGGCCCTCTTTTGGTCATCATTACATTGGTTGTCGCAATTCTAGTAGCGCCTTTTGCTAAACCTATTAGCTCTAACATTGGTTTTACTACAGAAGGATAATTACGAGAATACCCCGAAATCAACGCGTCTGCATCACCTTCATTCACCATCATAGCAGCAAAATAATTACGTTCTCGCATTAAGCGTTGTGCTGCATAAAGTGTTACACCTCTACGTTTTCTTTGTTCCCAATATACCTTGGCATATCTATTTTTACGCTCGTTTTCTTCCTCTGTCTTTGGATCAAGAATAGTGATATCAGCTTCAAAATCTATTTGCTTCATCAAATCTTCTATAGTTTCTCTTCTACCTAGTAATATTGGGACAGCAATACCTTCTTCATAAGCTATTTGAGCAGCTTTTAACACTGCTAATTGATCTGCCTCGGCATATACTACACGTTTAGGATTTAATTTTGCACGACTTAAAAGTAATCGCACTAATTTATTGTCAGAACCTAAACGTTCGCGTAATGTATCTTTATACTTATCCCAATCTGTAATTGGTTCTTTAGCAACACCACTTTCTATGGCTGCTTTTGCAACAGCTGGAGGTATTTCGGCAATTAAACGCGGATCAAAAGGTTTTGGAATAATATATTTTCTACCAAAGGCTAAACGTGTTTGTTCGTAAGCTACGTTAACCTGCTCTGGTACAGGCTCTTTTGCTAATTCAGCTAAAGCTTTAACTGCAGCAATTTTCATTGCTTCGTTAATTGCTGTTGCACGTACATCTAGTGCTCCTCTAAAAATAAAAGGAAATCCTAATACATTATTTACCTGATTAGGATGATCGCTTCTACCTGTAGCCATTATAATATCATCTCTTGTATCTACAGCTAATTGGTACTTTATCTCAGGATTTGGGTTTGCCATAGCAAAAACTATAGGGTCTTTTGCCATAACCTTAAGCATTGCTGGTGTTACAATATCTGCCATAGATAGCCCAATAAACACATCGGCATCTACCATGGCTTCGTCTAGCGTATCTATTTTTCTATGTGTGGCGAATTCTGCTTTTTGAGAGGTTAGATTCCCTCTATCATCACGAATTACCCCTTTACTATCTAACATCACCATGTTTTCGCGCTTAGCACCACAGGATTGGTACAATCGTGAGCATGAAATTGCGGCAGCACCTGCACCACTAATTACAATCTGTACATCTTCTATATTTTTCTCAGCAAGCTCTAATGCGTTTATTAAGGCTGCTGCCGAAATAATAGCAGTACCATGCTGGTCATCATGCATTACAGGTATATCAAGCTCTTCTTTTAAGCGTCTTTCTATCTCAAATGCTTCAGGCGCTTTAATATCTTCAAGATTAATACCGCCAAATGTTGGTGCTATATTTTTTACAGTTTTAATAAATTCATCAACATTTTCAGTATCGACTTCTATATCAAATACATCAATATCAGCAAAAATTTTAAAAAGCAAACCTTTTCCTTCCATTACAGGTTTTGAGGCCTCTGGACCAATATTACCCAAACCTAAAACTGCTGTACCGTTTGAAATAACAGCCACTAAATTTCCTTTAGCTGTATAACGATAGATGTTGTTTTTATCTTTTTCAATCTCTAAACAAGGTGCTGCTACACCTGGAGAATAAGCCAAAGACAAGTCTCTCTGGCTTGCGTATTTTTTTGTTGGTACAACTTCTATTTTTCCTGGGGTAGGTTTTGCGTGGTATATTAATGCTTCTCTTCGTTTACTTTCTTCGCTCATAATAATAGATGATTAACTAAACGAACAAATATAAGAATCCTAAGAAGGAAACCCCTAATCTTTTAAAAAATTGATATTTCTTTTAATGGTATATCAAAAATCATATCAACCGTATTTATTTTTAGATGTATAGAATTTAAAAAAACATAGATTTTATATTGCCCTCTTCTGAAAAAACTATCTCGAACTTTAGAGAATTTAAGTTTGCTTTAAGGTGAGCAAAATCATTATTTTTTTTCCATTTTATATCTATAATATTTGGAGAAGATTCTTTAATTTTTATATTTCCAGAAAATACACCAGACGTATTTCTCAACTTTAAAAGTTTTAATTGATTTAAAATACTATCATTTTTTAAACCTTTCTCTATATCTTCTAAAGATAGTGTTGTTCTATTTATTTCTTTATGCCCGCCGTTTCCTGCTTTATCAGCAGCCCGATAGTCATTTTTTCCAGCAAAAATATCTAAGTACCAAACCTGAGGAGTCCCAGGCATAAACAGTTGTATCGCTCTAGCTAAAAGTAATTTTTGTTCATTTTCTCCCAAGGCACTAAAAAATGTAGCATTTACTTGATAATATGATACTTTTTTGCCAGATGCATCATAAAGATTTTTTACACGTCCGCCACGATCTAATATAGTATTCATTATAGTTTCAATCTCACTATCTTCTAATAAACCTTTATTGTATATACCACCAACTTCTTTTCCTTTTAAATCTAAAACAGGAATCCCATCGTGACACCCTAGCATATTTACAGTTTTATATCCTTTATTAATAATCTCATTTGCCCAAGTTAATAATGCCTTATTATCCTTATTTTCTATAGTATGAATCATCAATCCGGGTAAAAAAAAGTCATAGATTGGATACCCTTCATTTGCAACCTCGTCGTGTAAATGCAAACCGTATTCTGCATGAATTTCAGGCAAAAGCGTTAAATCATTTTTATCTGCAATATCTCTTATACGTTTTAAATACTGCCAAGTACCAGGTTTGTTAAAAAAGTTTGATTGTCCTATTTCTTTATGCAAATAAGCAAATGCATCTAATCTTAATATTTTGCACCCAAAGCCACTAACCTTTTGTAGTGTTTCTTCATAAAACTCCCAAACTAATTCTGATTTTGCATTCACATCCATTTGACCCAAAATACTCTTATCCGTATTTATTTTTTGGTAAAATGTATTCCAATAGGGTCTCTCTGTGCCGTCAGGAAAAGGCACTTTCAATATTGGCAAACCAGCTTTTCGCATAAATAATTTATCGAGAAATTCTTTTTTCGGGATAATTACCCCATCAGCTCCCATGGTCCCGTTACCTTCCCAAAACTTATTCCAATTGATAAAAAAATCTTTGTATTTAGACTGTTCTCCTTTTTCTAACACATCTTTAAACTGAGACGATGCTACTGATAAATGATTTAAAACAATATCAAACTTTAATTGAATGTTAAGCTGCTCTAAATCTTCTAAATCAGATTTGGATACTAAATCTTCGTTAAGATTATAATCTATTATTGAAAACCCCCTATCTAAATCACTATTAAAAAAAGTAGGAAGTATATAAAACGATGAAAATACATCTTTAAACTCTGGTTTTTTAAGCACATTGATAGTATCTTTCAATGTGCCGCCAATACTATCTGGGTATGCATTAAGCATAACGCCATTTAATATATTAGTTTTTTTTAACATTATTTAAGTTTATAAAAGCTCTGATAATATATTTATGTTGTCTGGCAATCTACCTACATTTTGAAGCTTTAACGCTGCTAGTTGTAGTGCTACTTCCAAGCATTTTTCTATAGGTTTTTCTTTTATGTAAGCAAACAAAAAGCCAGACCAAAATGCATCACCCGCACCTGTTGCGTCTTGTACAACATCAATGTGTATTGCAGGTAGTTGAATAAGGTCTTTATTCTTTTGAGATAGTTTTACACCGCTACTACCTAATGTTAAGCACACAGTATCTACGCCTTCTGAATGAAAGAAGTTAAAAATGTCCTTGTGCGGTAATTTTTGCCCGAATAATCTTAGCATATCATCCTCACTGATTTTTACTAAAGGATTAAATTTACAATACGATTTTATGACTTTGAGTGCTTCGTCTTGACTGTCCCATAATTTTTCAGCATAATTAACATCAATACTTAATTTACAACCCAAGTTAAAGGCTTCTTCTGCTTTTTTTAATATAGATGTTTGTGCTGGGTTTTTACTTAATGCAAAACATGTCGTATGGAATATATTTGTTTCTGATAATAATGCTGTTGAAATTTGATCTTCTGATATATGCGAATCTGCTTTTCTAAAAGGAATAAAATCTGGGGTGCTATCTGTTTTTGATACAAATATGACGCTTGTAGGCTTGTTTTTTATGGTTTTTATATAATTTGTATTTACACCTACAACTTTAAGTTTGTCAAAAATATACTCTCCAAAACCATCTTTACCTACTGTAGCTACCATTGCTGATTTTATGCCCAATCGAGCAGAATTCATAGCCACATTTGCAGGCGATCCGCCTAAATACCTATGATAATCTCTTGTATTATTTATAAGCTCCCCAGTTTGATGGCCTATAAAATCTACTACTATTTCTCCAACACATAGAATATCTATGTTTTTCATAATACTATATATTAAAATTTAGTGTGCAGATGTTGTTACTTTTATTATGTCTCCAGAAACTTTCTTAGACTTTATAAACAGTGTTAAAATTGCACTAATAATTAAAAGAACACCTGCAAATGTTATTGCCAAACGCGGATCGTTATTTAAAAAATGCTTTAAGATAAAACCAAAAGATAAGGTCTGTAAAATCATAGGTACTACAATCATCATATTAATAATACCCATATAAACACCATAACGCTCTTTTGGAATTTCTGACACGACCATTAGATAAGGAATTCCCATCATACTTGCCCACCCTATACCAAAGCCTGTAATAGCAAAAAATAGCAGGTTTTTATTTTCGATATTTGGAAAAACCAAAAACCCAACAGCTGCAATTATTAAGCAAAATGCATGTACGCGTTTTGGGCTGTATTTTTTTGCAAAACCTACTAATGCAAAAGCTACTAAAAATGTAACAACATTATACCAGCCATTTACCAAACCTGTCCAACTTACAGCCTCACTGTAAGCCACTTTATCATCTGGTGTGGCATTCCAAACAGAAAGGGCAACACTTTTTGAAGAGTTTTGCCAATAACAAAATAAAGCATACCACTGAAATAAATATACTAGAGCTAACTGCCACATTACTTTAGGCATGTCTTTTATGGCAACTATTATTTCTAACAAAGGCCCTATAACACTTTGCTTTACACTTTTTAATTTTGCTAATTCTTCTGGTGTTGGTGGAATCTCTTTAGTTTTACTAACACTCCATAAAATAGACGCTATTGAGCAAAATGCGCCTAGGAAAAAAGAAGCGTAAACCCAAGTGGGTAATGCACCTGTCATCCCTACAAAAATTAATGGGAAAACGAAAAGCGACACGTTAGCTAACACTTGTCCTAAACCCGTAAAAAAGCTTTGCATTTGAAAACCTGTTGGTTGCTGCTCATCATCTAATTTATCAGCAATTAAAGCCCTGTAAGGTTCCATAGCTGTATTATTACCAGCATCTAAAATCCAGAGTAACCCAGCTGCCATCCATAATGAACTACTAAAGGGAAATGCTAAAAGAGTAAGACTACACAAAATGGCTCCGATTAAAAAGAAAGGTTTTCGTCTACCAAAACGGGGGCTCCACGTTTTATCACTTAATGCACCAATAACAGGCTGCACCAACAACCCCGTTACTGGGCCAGCTAGGTGTAAAATTGGAATTTGATCTGGACTGGCACCCAAAAAATCATAAATTGGTGTAACTGCACTTTGCTGCAAACCAAAACTGTATTGAATACCAAAAAAACCAACATTCATATTTAATATTTGCCAAAAGGACAATTTTGGTTTAGCCATGTTCATCTTATTTTTTTTTGGTTATTGCTTTCAAAAAGCCATCAAAATCCGCAGCATTATTCATAATTAATTTTCCGTACAAATCTATAATTGGAAGTGATATAGCATCAAGAGATATTCCAGACTTTTTCAACTTTACTACCATTTCGTTTTGCTTTTCTAGATTTACATCAACATCAAAATATTTAAACGCTATGTTGTTTTCTTTCAAAAATAATTTGGTGTCTACACAATAATGGCAGCTATCACTACCATACACAATTAGGTGGTTTCTATTAAACGTGTTAACAGTTTTAGTATCAATTTGTTTATCCTGACTAAATGCTACTTGACATAAAGCTAACATAAATACAATTAATATGATATGAGTACGCATGATTCATAATTTATTTTCCAATTTAAAAGAGTTGGCGCTTATATGTAATAAGTCCAACTCTTTCAGCAATAAACTCAAACTAAACTTAATTTTTAAAACTTATATTGTAGTGCTAGCGTTGTAGAACGACCACTGATAGATCTTGCTCTTACTAAACGGTTTGTACCAAAAGCACCATCACCATTTCCTTCAACCTCTGTAATACCAACTGTATCAAAAAGATTATTAACACTTAATACTAGAGAAAGTCCATCTGTTAAACCTGCTCTCCCAATTAAATTAAAGTAAGCATAGGCTGGCATTACTAAATCGTTATCATCCTGAGCAAAAGATTTTGTTGTACCAAGTATACTTAATGCAACACCATGCTGGGTATTATCTCCAAAATTATATGATGGTGATAAGTTGTAAACTAAATCAGCTTGTCTTCTAGGTTTATTTCCTTGATTAACGCCACCATCTATTTCTGCTTTTGTCCAAGTAAAAGACCCATTAAAATTAAAATTATCACCAAAAGCAAGTGCCGTTTCTGCTTCTAAACCTATGGCTTTAAATGGATTTCCAACAGATCTGTTAAGCTCATTACTTAAACCTTCATCTGTATTACTCATAAATCCAGTAAGGTTAAGAACACCATTATTTAATCTTTTTTTGAAACCAACCTCTAATTGCGATACCTCATCGAACTGAACATCTGCTCTACCATCTGTACCATAATTATTTCTATCTGCAGCTCTCCCTGACGCACCAGAACTATATCTTGCAAATACAGCAGAGCCTTGATTTAATTTGTAGTTTAAACCAGCAGAATAAGATATAAAATTATAATTATCATTAATTATTTGACCTGCTGCTCCGGAGATAATAGGTACCACTTGCTCAATCCCTTCAATAGTGCCATTACCATTGTAATCGAATGTATCTTGGCTTGAAGGCCCACTTGCAATTGTACCGTTTACATTAACATTTTCAAAACGAACACTTCCATCAAAGTTTAATTTTTCGGTAATCGCAGCATCTACACCTAAATAAGGAGAGTTTACATTATGTACCGTGTTGTATCTTCGTTGACAGCAGTTACCCCATACTGGCGTGCCGTAAGAATATTGACCGTTTCTTGAAAAACCATCAAAATCAACTAATCTTGCTTCACCACCACCTTTAACTTCTGAAATAAATGAGCTCCACTGCCATCCTATTTTTGTGTTTTGAGTTGCAGTAAATAAACCAGCGGTTACTCCAAAATTATCGCTTAATTTTTTAGAAATCTTTACGTCGCTGAAAAAGTTACTTAAATCGTCTATGGTTACATCAAACATATGAATAATTTGGGCTAGTCCGTTAGAAGGGTTAAAAGCCTCTCTATCTCCATCAGAATACACTAATGGTCCTGTAGCGTTTGACGCATCTCTTGCAATTGTTTCAATTTCTTCAACTGTGCCAACAGCAGCTGTAAATGGAGATACCCATTCGCCACTATTGTTGGAGTAACGTGCTTTTCCAGCTATTTTCCAATCGTTACCTAAATCAAAAGAAAATTCAGCACCTAAAGATTGAGATACAGGATTATTACCGTTTCTTACGTCGTTTACGTGTCTTCCACCATCAAAAGGATTAGTTCCAGCGCTTTGTTGTAAAAATGCAGAATGTTGGGAATCACTTGTAATATCAAAACCTGGTAAGTTAGAGTATGTTGGGTCATCATTATTTCCTTCTAATAACATAGGCATTGGCAAATACATTACAGATCTATCGTTTAATAGTTTTGCATAAACACGTACATAACCAGTATCAAACCTTTTAGTAAGGTTAGCTTTAAATTGTCCACCTTTATTGCCTTGATATCCTATTTCTCTCGGGCCTTCACCTGTTCTAATAAAACCACCAAAGTGATAAGATAATCCATTTTCTAATGGTGCTCCATATTCAAAATCCAATCGGCTAGTTTGATAATCCAAACCAAAAGTAGTTCCTAAAGAACCACCCTCAGTAGCACCAGTTTTGCTAATCATATTAATGATACCAGCTGGACCATTTGAGGTTTGAGTTGATGCTGAACCTCCTCTAATAGCTTCAACTCTACCTACATTAGAATCTATTCTTAAAAAGTTATCGGCATTTCCAAAAGATGTATCTCCAAACAAGTTTAATGGTAAACCATCTTCTTGAATTTGAAAGTATCTTGAACCTCCCGATGAAATTGGAACACCACGTACGTTAAAGTTAGCATTACCTTCACCACCTGAAGATTCTGCTCTTATACCTGGTATGTTTCTAAATAGCTCTCCGGTACTTCTTGGTGATGCTTGCTCTATTAGCTTAATATCCATAGTAGAAACGGATACACTAGATTCAATTTTAGATTTTGGATTAACAACCCCTGTAACAATTACCTGATCTAAAGATTGCGCATCTTCTTTCATCGTTATATTAATGGTAATATCTGCATCTTGAATAGTAATATTTTGTACAAACTTAGCATAGCCAAGAAAGGTAGCTGCAAGTTTATAATCGCCTTTTTCTACATTGTCAATAGTGTAATTACCATCAAAATCTGTAACAGCACCTTGAGTTGTTCCTTCTAAGATAACATTTACACCTGGTAAGGGTATACCTGTTTCATCTTTAACGTTTCCTGATATTGATTGTGCCATAATTGCACTTGTTGACAACAACATCAATACTAATAAAAACGCACTTTTTTTAATTGCATTCATTTTTTGTCTTTTTTAGTTATTCGATAAATTAATCAGTTAATTTTTATCAAATCTATATTTATTAGCAACTCATTTTATGTTTTTATTAATCGAAAACGTTTTCGAAAGCAACGAAAACGTTTTCGATTTTATTTTTTTCTTACTTTAGCTATCCTAAAACTGCCTTTACTAATGAAAATTGTTACACTAAAAGATATTGCGGAACAACTAAATATTTCTATAACAACTGTTTCAAAAGCATTAAAGGACTACCCTGATGTAAGTAAAAAAACGAAACTACAAGTTAAAGAACTTGCAAAAACACTTAATTATAAACCAAATGCTTTTGCAGTTAACTTAAGAACAAAAGAATCAAAAACTATTGGTTTAATTATCCCTGTAATTGTTCACCATTTCTTTTCAAATGTCATTAAAGGTATTATTTCACAAGCTGAAAAAAAAGGGTATTTGGTTATTATTCTTCAGTCTGACGAGTCTTATAAATTAGAAAAAAAACAAGTAGAATTACTTTTAAGTCAGCGAGTTGATGGTATTATCATATCACTTGCTAATGGAACCGCAAAATTTGATCATTTAAACGAAATTATTGCTCAAGAAAAACCTTTAGTAATGTTTGATAAAATTGCTAAGGTTGTTAAATGTTCTAAAATTATTATTGATGACCGAAAGGCGGCTTACATAGCTACACAACACTTAATTGATGTAGGCTGTAAACGTATTGCTCATTTTAGAGGCGCCCTATTGCCACAAAATTCTATAGATAGATTTCTAGGTTATAAAAAGGCTTTATTGGATAATAATTTACCTTACGATCCATCTCTAGTATATATTTGTGAATGTGGAGACATGAGTTTTGAAGAAGGTAAAAAAAACGCAAGACAATTACTAAAAGATCATGACGACATAGATGGTATTTTTATTAATACGGACTTGGTAGCGATAGGCGCTATGACTGAATTACAACAAATGGGTGTAAAAATTCCAGAAGAAATTAGCATAGTTGGATTTAGTAACTGGTTTATGTCTTCGGTAATTTCCCCAAGTCTTACAACCATAAATCAACCAGGATTTGAAATGGGTAAAGCTGCATTTAAACAACTTTTTAAGGAGATTAAAGCAGGAAAAAAAAGCAAACCTTTTACGCATAAAACTATACTATTAGATACAGATTTGGTTGTTAGGGCGTCTACAAAAAAATAACTTTTTTACTTTTCTAAAAATTTGATATTTCTTTTTAATCCCGAAAACTTAGTGCGTTTTACAGCAGATTTTTTAAACACCTTCTTAAATGTATCTTCTGTAATCTCTTCCCAATCCTTTTTTGTTATTGATAGTAATTCTGGTTGCGGATTAAACAATGGCTCATTATGCGCTTTGGAAAAGCGATTCCAAGGGCATACATCTTGACACACATCGCAACCAAACATCCAATCATCAAATTTTCCTTTAAATTCTGAAGGGATATTTTCTTTTAATTCGATTGTAAAATAGGAGATACACTTACTGCCATCTACTACATAAGGTTCCGTAATGGCTTCTGTGGGGCAAGCATCTATACATGCTGTACATGTACCACAATGATCGGTTACTGGGGTATCATAGTCTAACTCTAAATCGATAATTAATTCTGCTATAAAATAAAACGAACCTACTTGTTGGGTTAATAAATTGCTGTGTTTACCCATCCAACCTAAACCAGACTTTGCAGCCCAAGCTTTATCTAAAACTGGTGCAGAATCTACAAAAGCACGTCCGTTAACGTCGCCTATTTCATCTTGAATAAAATGTAAAAGTGATTTTAATTTATCTTTTATAACAAAATGATAATCTGTACCATACGCATATTTAGAGAGCTTATAACTTTCTGTGTTTTGAACTTCCGAGGGAAAATAATTTAATATTAATGATACTACACTTTTTGAACCTTCCACCAGTAAAGTTGGGTCTAAACGTTTATCAAAATGATTTTCCATATAGCGCATTTCTCCATGCATATTTTGGTTTAGCCATTTTTCAAGGCGTGGGGCTTCTTGCTCTAAAAATTCGGCTTTACTTATACCACAAGATAAAAACCCAAGCCGTTTTGCTTCGGTTTTTATGTGTTCTGCGTATTTTGATTTGTTATCAATCACCGTTTTTTAAAACTTAATATGGCATTTTTAGGCCTTAGTGTTATTAGTGGCGTAATTTCTATAGTATCAAAATGCGGATAAATTTTATAGTATTTTATAAGTTCGTGAAGCGCAATAATCATCTCGAACATAGCAAAGTTATTACCAATACATTTTCTTGGACCTGCACCAAATGGAAAGTAATGAGAAGAGAACTTTCTACTACCGTCTTTAAAGCGTTCTGGTAAAAATGCTTCTGGTTCGTTCCACAAATCTGGATGCCTATGCATTTCGTAAACAGAGAATAAAATATTTTCATCTGGTTTAAAATGCATACCATTGCAGGTATCTTCGTTAATGCTTTCACGATCTATAAAGTATGCTGGCGGATATAATCGCATAGCTTCTTCTATTACAGACTGCGTTATTTTTGAAGTGGTAAGCATTGTCATTACATCATCTGTTTCATTTTCAATAGTTGTAATTTCTTCAAAAATCTTATCCTGCCATTCGGGATGTTTTGCTAATAATTGACACATAAACGTCAAGGCATTGGCGGTAGTTTCGTGACCAGCAGTAAATAATATTAAAATTTCATCAATAAGCTGTTTTTCTTCCATGGCAGTACCATCGTCATATTTGGCATCCAACAACATATCCAATAAATCGTCGGCCCGTTTACCCGATGCCCGCCTTTTATTTACAATACCTTTTAAAATAACTCTGGCTTCTAGAGTTAAGTCTGTATGTTTTTTAATTTTCCCACTAGCTACAAACCACCAACCGAGATAAGGTTGTCGTAATTCTCTAACCATCATACGTTGTGCAGCTTCGGTAATATATTGTAAGCGATTAATATCTTCTTGATTTACAGCACTACTAAACAATGATTTTACAACAGTTTGAAATGCTAAATCATTAAACATAGGGAACACATCTGTAACTATTTCTGGTTGTATTTTGTTGTATTCTAATACTACTGCACTTTTGATAGACTCTAAAAGGTTTTCTAATTGTTTTTTATGAAATGCGGGTTGAATGAGACGTCGTTGCGTACGCCAATGTTCGCCTTCTGCAGTTAACAAACCCTTGCCTACATATTTGGCTAAATCTTTAGTTTGAATTTTAGATTTTCGATAGTTTTTTTGATTTTTTTGTAAAACATATTCCGCTAAAGCCGCATCTCTTGAGAAAAGCACACTGTTATTTAATCCTATTTTTAATCGAAATGTATCGCCTAACGTTTTAAAATTCTGAAGATGAAATGGTAGCGGGTTTTGAAGAATTTCTAAAGAATGTTTTAGAAATGCTTTTAATGGCACTGTAGCTATTTTTTTTTGTTTTGGCATAAATAATTTCGGTTTTGAATTTATTTAAAATCCATTAAAACAAACCACCTTGAATATTACCTTTAATCTTACCCAGATGTTTATAGGCTTGGTCGGTAACTTCTCTACCACGAGGCGTTCGCATGATAAAACCTTGCTGTATTAAAAAGGGTTCGTAAACTTCTTCTATAGTTTCTGTGCTTTCACTTACTGCTGTAGCTATAGTTGAAATACCTACAGGACCACCTTTAAATTTATCGATGATAGTGGATAAAATTTTGTTATCCATTTCATCTAGTCCAAAAGCATCAACATTTAGAGCTTCAAGCGCAAATTTTGCTATTTTAATATCAATACTACCATTACCTTTTATTTGTGCAAAATCTCGAACACGACGTAGTAGCGCATTTGCTATTCTTGGTGTACCTCTACTTCTACCTGCAATTTCTACTGCTGCTTCCATAGAAATTGGTACATCTAAAATCATCGCGCTTCGTTGCACAATTGTAGTTAATAAATCGGTTTTATAGTACTGTAATCTACTTTGAATACCAAAACGGGCACGCATTGGTGCAGTTAATAACCCTGAGCGCGTTGTAGCACCTACTAAAGTAAACGGACTTAAATTGATTTGAACAGTTCGCGCGTTTGGCCCTGTTTCAATCATAATATCAATTTTATAATCTTCCATTGCCGAATACAAATACTCTTCAACAATAGGACTTAAGCGATGAATTTCGTCAATAAACAAAACATCGCGTTCATCAAGATTGGTTAACAAACCTGCTAAATCTCCTGGTTTATCTAGTACAGGACCAGAGGTTACTTTAATACCAACCTCTAACTCATTGGCTAAAATGTGAGCTAAAGTTGTTTTTCCTAATCCTGGAGGCCCATGAAATAATGTATGATCTAAAGCTTCATCGCGTAAATTTGCAGCTTTTACAAAAATTTGAAGATTCTCTAACACCTGATCTTGACCTGTAAAATCGTCAAATTCTAGAGGTCTCAACTTTTTTTCTACATCTAATTCCTCTGGTGAAAAATTATCGTCTGTTGGGTCTAAGTTTTCGTTCATATTATTTCCCGAAAAAGAGGGAAGCTCTTTTATTTAGTTGTATGATTTTACTAAATTATTTCTATACAACACTTTACTATTATAAATGAAACTGCAGCGTAAGCGCTATTTAAAAAGATAATAAGTTAGTTGATTTTAAAATAAGTAATATCACAAACGTTGATCCTGAACTTAAAGCAATTAAACTTTCCCAATAATATATATTGAATAGTTTTAATTTTTTCTTCATTGGTATGTCACCTTTAATTCGCTTATAAATTGCTTTGTGCAAAAAGTAGGTTACAATCAAAAAAACGCATGTAGTAAAAATCCAAAATTTAATCATCATCCAAAATATTTATCTTAAATATACGAACTTATTTAAGGTGATTCAAATATAAACAAAAAGCCTTTCAATTCTAACAGTGTTAGAAAGAAAGGCTTTCGAGCTTTGGTTAGGTAATTTAGGTTGGCTACTTTAAAATTGTAAATTCACAACGTCTGTTAATATCGTATTCATCATCATCACAAATTCCTTCTTTTATACATTTATTAAGTGGTTGCATTTCGCCATAACCAATACTTTTTAATCGGTTACGGGCAATACCTTGACTTACCACGTATTCTAAAGTGGAAGCTGCTCTTTGTTTTGATAACTCTAAATTATACTGGTCTGGTCCGCGGGCATCCGTGTGTGCAGATACTTCTACTTCCATAGACGGATATTTTTTCATTAAATCTACCAAAACATTTAAAGTTGTTGCAGCATCTTCGCGAATTACGGCTTTATCAAAATCAAAATATATTTTATCTAATTTTACTTGTACCACATCTTTTTTAGTTTCTTTTACGCGCTCCTCAGCATCTGCAAAAGACTCTAAACTTAAGTAAATATTATGTTGTACTTTCCCTTTACTATCTGTAGAAAACTCTACATCTTGAGGTATATATGCTTTACGTGTACCTCTTACTTTATACTTTTTATTTGGTTCAATTTTAAAAATATAATGGGCATTGTCTCCAACAATAGTATCTTGAATTACAGTATCTGACTCATCAAATAAGGTCACTAAAGCACCTGATAATAATGCTTTACTATTTAAATCTTCTACCACACCTTCAACTTGATAAAATGTTAAAGGATTTTTTTCTCGTGCAAAACCGAACAATCGATCATATCCACTTCTATTTGAAGATACAAACCCTTTATTGTCTTTTTCTCTAACCACATAGGCAAAGTCGTCTAAAGGACTATTTATAGTACTCCCAAGGTTTACTGGTGTATCAAATTCATCATTTACCATATTACTTCTAAATACATCTAATCCACCATATCCTAAATGACCAATTGATGAAAAATATAGCGTATTGTATTTACTTATAAATGGAAATTGTTCGCGATGTTTAGTATTTATGGTGTTTCCTAAATTAACGGGTTCTCCATAAGAGCCATCATCATTAATAGCTACTTTATAAATATCAAAACTTCCTAAAGTTCCGGGCATATCACTAGCAAAATACAATGTTTTTTCATCTTTACTTAAAGCAGGATGTTCTGTACTATATGCATTTGACGTAAATGGTAAAGCCGTAACATTAGTCCATTCTCCATCTACTAGTTCTGCTTTATATAGTTTGATGTGTGCAATACGTTCTTCATCAGTTTTTTTACGTGTTGTATTTGTTCGGTTAAAATACATGGTTTTACCATCTTTAGTAAATACCGCACTACTTTCATGAGATGCTGTGTTTACAGACTCGGAAAACGGTGTTACATTTTCTAAGATATTTTGACTATTTATCGTACCGCTGTATAAATCTAAATAAGGTAAGTTATTCCATGAATATGCTGGATTTTCTGAGTTTCTTGCCGAAGCAAAAGCTACTTTATCGTCACCATAAAAAGACAATCCAAAATCGCTACTAGAATTTCGGTTTTCTATTTGTTTTAATTTGAATGTATGTGGTGTAGTTTTATCCGTTTTTTCAATAAAAGCTAAGGTATTTATAGGTTTATTATAATAACTCCTTAAATGTTTATCGGCTTCTTTATATTCTTTTACTCCTTTTAAAGCTTGAGCAAACCTAAAGTGGTATTCAATATCTATTGAATCGCCATATTGTACGAATAGCTCTCTGTAGGTTTTAATAGCCTTTTGTAAGCTAGCATTGTAGTAATAACTATCAGCTAAATTTTGAAGCACCTCTTGGTTACGCGCTTTAGTTTCGTAAATTTCTGCCGCATCTTTATAAGCTCTCATTTCAAAAAGCTTATTAACGCGTTTTAAGTTTTTCTTTTGTGCAAAGCCAAATCCGCTAACTAATAAAAGGCCTGCAAGTATGTATGTATATTTTTTCATGTTTCCTTGTATTAAATATTAGAAGAATCTTGGTGAGCGATCATATCCGTTTTTAAATCCGAATAAATCCACATCAAACAAAATAAATATTTCATGAGAGCCAGAATTAAAATCACCTAAATTAGTAGTTGTATAATCATACGAATAGCCTATTCTTAAACCTTCAGTTATTCTAAAATTTACCAAAGCACTAATAGCATCTCCTAAACGATAGCCTAAACCAGCTTCTATTTTTTCATTAATTAACACATTTGTTGTAATATCTAGCGCTAAAGGTGCACCTTTAACTGATCTTGCCATAAATGCGGGTTTCAATTTTAAGTTTGAATTAAGATCAAACACATAGCCTCCTGTAAAAAAGTAATGTACATTTTCTACACCTGTAGCTTTGATACCATTCTCATTTTCAAGATGTTTTGTTGATAACATGTTAGGTGCCGAAACTCCTAAATAATAATTATCTGTAAAAAAGAAAGCACCAATACCCAAGTTTGGAAAGGCTCTATTTAGGTTTTCATTAAAAGCATTATCGCCACTTGCTGGTCCGTTTTGTAATTGTAAACCGTTAAAGTTGGTATCAAACATTCTAATACCCGCTTTTACTCCGAAAGATATTTTAGTTTCAATACCAACGGGTAATACATAAGCAAAATCTGCAAATATGTTATTCTCGTTTACAATATCTCCAATATTATCATTGGTGAAAGATAGTCCCGCCTCTATTTTATCGTTAATAGGCGTATGGGCAAAAAATGTACCTGTTGCTGGTGCACCTTCTAATCCTACCCATTGTGTTCTGTATAATCCACCAAGGTTTAAAATACCTTCTTCTGCGGTTGCATACGCTGGGTTTATTACACTCATGTTATACATGTACTGTGTAAATTGTGGGTCTTGTTGTGCAAAACTTTGTAATGACAAGAACGTCAGACTTAACAAAGCAGCTATTTTATGATATATATTTAATGTTTTCATTGTCTTAAATTTTGCTTTATCTATAAATTATCTGCTTAAGTATAAGCGTCCTTGTTCTGGTTTATTTTCACCATCGTTAAATCTAAAAATATAGAAATACACACCTACTGGTAAATCGCCTTTTACAACAACACGTCCTTGGTTTGATGTACCATCAAATCGTGGTGTACTTGCATTACCTTTATATACAATGTTTCCATTTCTATTAAAAATTTCTATCTCGAAGTTTGGATATAAAACGCCTAGATTATCAATATCATAGGTGTCATTTGCACCATCACCATTTGGCGAAAATCCGTCAGGTAAATTTATTTTACCACAAGCTGTAATATCTGGCGTTACTTCTAATCTTACAGAACTTTCACAATTTGTAGTTTGATGGATTAATGCGGCATAGTATGTTGTAGTATTTAATACTGTATCTTCTGAAAGTGGTATACCTCCAATAGCAACATCATACCATATAATATTATTTAAATCCGTATCATACTCTACAATATTTTGAGATAATGTATTAAGAGTTGGACCATCGTTAATACAATACTCTTCACTTACATCATCTAAAGTTGGTGTAGCTGCATCATTTATCGTAACATCCACTTGTTCTGCAACTGAAGATTCACAACCTGTATTATTCGTTTGTGTAGCATAATAATCTTCTCCATCTACCAATGCATCTGTGATTACTAATGGTAAGGTTAATGCAGCATCCTGATACCAATTAACAGTTCCTGTGGCTCTTATACTATTGTTTAAATCTGCAACTGTTGGATTATCTACCATACAAAACGTAGGGCTAGGTTCTAACACAATAACAGGTAGACTATCATCAATAGTTATGGTTACTTCTGCACTAGCATCTGGAGTACATGGCGCATTAGCAGTAACAGTGTATGTATAAGTTCCTGCTGTATCGACTGAAGGATCAAATACTCCTGTACCACTATTTAAAGTTGGTGACCATGTTCCTCCCGTTTGCGCATTAACACCTAAAAGTGTAAACAAATCTGTTGTTGCATCTATTGTACATGCTGCTAGTGTTGTATTTGTTCCTGCATTTGGAGCTTCAACAACTGTAACAACTACATCGCTACTTACCGTACCACATGCATTTGTAATTGTATATGTATATGTTCCTGAAGCATCAGTAGATGGATCGAAATCTCCCGTACCGCTAGTTAAAGCTGGCGACCATGACCCACCTGTATCGGCTGTTCCTAATAATGTAAATAAATCTGTAGTTATACCGTTACTACAAATATCTAAAGTAGTATCAGAACCTGTACTTTGTGGCGCTTCAATTGTAATTACAATTGTTGTGCTATCATCTACACAGGGAGCAGATGCTGTTACAGTATATGTAAAATTATATGTTCCTGCTGTAAGTCCAGTAGCATCAAGTATATTACCTGATAATGCTCCTGTTGTATCATCATCGTTCCATGTACCTCCAGAATCTTCAGTCCCGTCTAGTCCACTGAATAAATCAACACTAGTATTATCATTACATGCTACAATAGGTGTTGTATTTATCACACCAGCATTGGGAGATTGATAAATAGTTACATCAACTTGAGTTCTTACGGAAGACTCACAATTAGTATTAGCATCAGTTTGGGTAGCGTAATAATCTTCGCCATCAATTAAAGCAGTAGTAGCATCAAGAGGCGCTCCTCCTGTTGCAGTATCATACCATTGAATTGTTGTACCTGTTGCTACCAGATCAGCTACTGTTGCGCTATCACAATATTCTTGTAAAGCATCAGCTGTAGGTGCTGGCGTATCATTAATTACAATGCTTACAGTAACATCAACATCATCACAACTACCTATCGCATCTACATTGTATGTAAAATTATAAGTTCCAGCAGTAAGTCCATCAATAGTAACTAAACTTCCTGATAAAGCGCCAGAAGCGTCATCATCATTCCATGTTCCTGCTTGATCTTCTCCTTCTAAAATATCAAATAGATTATATGTTTGTGTTGGTGTAATATCGGCAATACAAAAGTCTACTGGTGGATTTGCAACTCCGGATTCTGGAGCATCTTCAATAGTAATAGTTACGGTTGAACTATTTGTACAATTATTAGCATCTGTTATCGTGTATGTAAAATTAAACGCACCGATAGTTAATTCAGTTAAATCTACTTCACTTCCTGTTAAAGCTCCTGATGTATCATCATCTGTCCAAGTACCACCTGAATCTTCTCCTGTTAATTGTCCGAATAAATCTAATGGTGAATTTGCCACTACATCATTTTCACAAAAAGTAGCTGATGAAGGTATTCCTGTATCTGGTAGCGGATTTATTATTATGCTTACCGTTACCAATGGATCATCACAACTACCTATCGCATCCACATCAAAGGTATAATTTAAAGTACCTGATGTTTCACTTGATATATCTACTAAATTTGTTGTTGTAGTTCCAGAAGTGTCTGTGCCTATATACCATATTCCTGTTTGGTCTTCACCTTCTAATAAATCGAATAAATTAAAACTTGATGGTGCTGAGCCTTCACAAAATTGTGGAAAGGTTGCTACTGGTGTTCCTGATTCTGGAGCATCTTCAATAGTAATAGTTACGGTTGAACTATTTGTACAATTATTAGCATCTGTTATCGTGTATGTAAAATTAAACGCACCGATAGTTAATTCAGTTAAATCTACTTCACTTCCTGTTAAAGCTCCTGATGTATCATCATCTGTCCAAGTACCACCTGAATCTTCTCCTGTTAATTGTCCGAATAAATCTAATGGTGAATTTGCCACTACATCATTTTCACAAAAAGTAGCTGATGAAGGTATTCCTGTATCTGGTAGCGGATTTATTATTATGCTTACCGTTACCAATGGATCATCACAACTACCTATCGCATCCACATCAAAGGTATAATTTAAAGTACCTGATGTTTCACTTGATATATCTACTAAATTTGTTGTTGTAGTTCCAGAAGTGTCTGTGCCTATATACCATATTCCTGTTTGGTCTTCACCTTCTAATAAATCGAATAAATTAAAACTTGATGGTGCTGAATCTTCACAAAATTGTGGAAAGGTTGCTACTGGTGTTCCTGATTCTGGAGCATCTTCTATAGTAATTGAAATCTGTTCAGAGTCAGTACATGTACCATTATCAATAGTATATATAAATAAATATGGGCTTTCAGCTACTGTAAACCCCGTAATATCTACTGAGTTTGAAATTGAAGTACTTGATGCATCTGTCCATATTCCAGAATTATTATCTTGAGAACCATCTAATGCATCAAATAAATTAAATGGTGAATTAGCTGCTAAATCATTCTCACAAAACGTTTGATTGACTGCTATTCCTGCATCAGGATCGGCAAGCACTATAACTTGTACTGTTGAAGATTCCTCAGGGCAAGGGTTTGGTGATAGGTTTTGTGAATATGTGAAATTATATGTTCCAGCTGTAAATCCTGTTAAATCAAAAGGAGATGTAACTATTGGATCTGTACTTGATGTACCTTGAGTCCATTGTCCATCAGGGTCTTCGTTATCTAATAAAGAAAACAAGTCTAAATCTGTTAGTAAACCCGACTCGCAAAAAGAAGCAGGACTTGCTGCCGATGGGACTCCAGATGTAAAGGTTTCAAAAACTTCTATGGTTATACTTGAAACCGCATCAGGGCAAGCTCCTGTGCTAGTTATCGTATAAGTAAATGTATAGATACCTGCTGTTGTTAATGATGAAATATTTACTGTTCCTCTAAATCCATTTGATGTTGTTAATGGCCCAGTCCATGTACCAGTACTATCAGGAGTACCTCCCAATTCATCAAATAAATCAAAATCTGCTATAGGCAGATTATCATTACAATACTCTAAGTTTTCTGAGTTTCCAGCATCTGCAGGATCATCTATAGCAACAGTTACAGCTACAGGATTACTTACACAAATAAAATTATCAACTTGCACATAGTAAGTTTCATTAACCAAAAGATCTGTTGGCGATAATGCTGGCATTACTGGATTGCCAGAACCATCTAAATCCTCGTACCAGAAAAAGATTTCAGTTGTTCCTGGATCTAGGTCTGCTACAGTTGGTGTATTATCAGAACAAAACTCCTGAATACTATTAGGCGTAGGATCGTTAGGAGAATTACTAACTACTATCCTAGCATTTTCAATTTGACTTTTACAACCTGAACTATCTACGAATACTATAAAATGATTTACAATATTGTTAGGAATAGTATTCATGGGAATTGCTTGAGTTGTCAATACTATATCCGTATAAATTTCAACAGAACCTCCTAGTGGAATACTAGCTTGCAAAACGTCGTCTATATAGGTTTGATACGTAGCGTTTTCATTGCTACAATACACACGATCTAAATTAAGACCTGAATCGTCTACTTGAAAATCTATTGTTATAGATTCTCTAACGCCACAGGCTCCTGACATGCCGTCTGCATAGTAAGTACCTTCACTTACTAATTGATTGGTGTTAAATGCTGTTCCTCCTGTAGGCATATCATACCATACAATGCCGTTACCGCTAACAGAGTCGTCTGCAAATGCATTTAAATCTGTGAACATAAATCCTGAGGCATCACAAATAGGTGGAGGATTTGGGTTAGTTATTGTAGGACATTGCGCTGTTGTTGACAGCGACAATAACAAAAACAATAAAGTAAAGCACGTACTTAAGCACATGACTTTTAAGGAGGGGTTATTTTTCATCGTTGAATAGTTAAAATCATAATTAAAAGCAAAAAGAAATACTGTTAAGTAATTTCAGTTCGCAATTTAACTGATTTATTTGTATTTCATCGTGTTTTTTTTAAAAAATTTACATTTCATCGATAAAAAATATATTTTAAACGGAAAAACCCCGTCCAAACGGACGGGGTTTTACTGTGCTATAAAGGCTATTATTTTTTAATGATGTAGTTCTTCTTCACCGTCTTTAAGCGGAATATTTTGTGGAACAAAGTCTACATCATGTCCTGGTTTACTGTAGTCGTATGCCCAACGGTGTACATGAGGTATTTCACCTGGCCAATTACCATGAATATGTTTTACTGGAGTAGTCCACTCTAAAGTAGTAGACCTCCAAGGGTTTTGTACTGATTTTTTTCCAAAGAAAATACTTCCAAAGAAGTTATATAGATATACTAGTTGAAAAGCCCCACCAATTAAGGCAAAAATAGTAATGATAACATTTACGTTTGCTACATCGTCAAATAGTGGAAAATTACTATTCGTATAATATCGTCTAGGTAAGCCAGCCATACCAATAAAATGCATTGGGAAAAACACACCGTATGCACAAACCGCAGTTACCCAAAAGTGTAGATAACCTAAATTTTTATTAATCATACGACCAAACATTTTTGGATACCAATGATATATACCCGCAAACATACCGTAAAGAGCAGATATACCCATTACTAAGTGAAAGTGAGCCACTACAAAGTAAGTATCGTGGACGTTAATATCTAAAGCAGAGTCTCCAAGTATAATACCTGTTAATCCACCCGTTATAAAAGTTGATACAAAACCAATTGAAAATAACATGGCAGGATTCATTTGGAGATTACCTTTCCATATAGTTGTAATCCAATTGAAAGCCTTTACAGCCGATGGTATTGCAATAAGTAAAGTAGTAAATGTAAATACTGAACCTAAAAACGGATTCATACCAGATATGAACATGTGATGCCCCCAAACAATTGTTGAAAGGAAAGCAATTGCCAAAATTGAAGCAATCATTGCTCTATAACCAAATACTGGTTTTCTAGAGTTAGCAGCCAATATTTCGGATACAATACCCATTGCTGGTAATATGATAATATATACTTCTGGGTGACCTAAAAACCAAAATAAGTGTTCGAATAATACTGGTGAGCCACCTTGGTAGTGTAGTACTTCCCCTTGTATGAATATATCTGACAAGAAAAAAGATGTACCAAAACTTCTATCCATTATTAATAACAATGCTGCTGATAATAATACGGGAAAAGAAATAACACCTATAACGGCAGTGATAAAAAATGCCCATATCGTTAACGGTAACCTTGTCATAGACATACCTTTGGTTCTAAGGTTAATTACAGTTACTATGTAATTAAGAGATCCTAACAATGAGGATGCAATGAAAATAGCCATTGAGACTAACCAAAGCGTCATACCCATACCAGATCCGCCTTGAGCCATAGGTAATGCACTTAATGGAGGATATATTGTCCATCCTGCTGCAGCTGGACCTGCTTCCACAAATAATGAAATTACCATGATTACACTTGACAAGAAGAATAACCAATATGAGACCATGTTAAGAAAACCAGATGCCATATCACGGGCACCAATTTGTAACGGTATCAATAAATTACTAAATGTTCCACTTAATCCTGCTGTTAATACAAAAAAGACCATGATAGTCCCGTGAATGGTAACCAAAGCTAAGTATATATCAGCATCCATAACACCATCTGGAGCCCATTTACCTAATAAAGCTTCAAATATAACATTAGGTTCTTCTGGCCATGCCAATTGAATACGAAAAACTAATGACATTAGTATACCTATAACTCCCATAATAGTACCTGTAATAAGATACTGTTTGGCAATCATTTTATGGTCTTGACTAAATATGTATTTAGTTATAAACGTTTCTTTATGATGATGTCCGTGGTCGTCGTGAGCGTGAGTATCTGCGTGTGCTGACATAATCTATATTCGTTTTCTTTTTTGAATTAGTTAATTAGAGAATTTTTAAAATCTTTTTGCTCCTTTATCCAAGCATTATATTCTTCTTCTGTTTCTACTACTATTTTCATTTGCATGTTGTAGTGAGATTTACCACAAATTTTGTTACAAAGTAATAGATAATCAAACTCGTAAAGGTCTAAAGCTTCTTCTCCTTTTTCTATTAATTTTTTACTTTTTTCTATTCTAATATTATTGATATTCATCACCTTTTCTTGCATTTCTGGAGTCTGTCTCATCTCAACAGTAGTAACAGTAGGTGTAAAACCAAACTGGGTAATCATACCAGGAACACAGTTCATTTGTGCTCTAAAGTGAGGCATATAAGCTGAGTGCAATACATCTTGCGATCGCATTTTAAACAAAACTGGTCTTCCAACAGGCAAATGTAATTCTGTAGTGATAATATCGTCTTGCGCATCAGGATCAGATTCGTCTAATCCTAAAATGTTAGCGCGGTCTATATCAATTAAACGCACATTAGCTTTTCCTAAAGTATTATCAGCACCACCGTAACGTGCTTTCCAGTTAAATTGTTGCGCATATAATTCTACTACTAAAGGGTCGTCGCTTTCATCAACACCCATTATGTTAATCCAAGTGTTTAACCCCCATATTACTAATCCTGCTAGAACAATAACGGGAATGATAGTCCAAATGAATTCTAATTTATTGTTGTCAGCAAAGAATAATGCTTTTTTACCCTTTTCTCCTTTATATTTAAATGCATAGTAGTGCAATAGAAATTGAGTTAGAGTTTGTACAAAGAAAATAACAATTAAAGTTGTAATCATTAAGTTATCTACGTCTGGACCGTGGGCTGAAGCAGCATTAGATATTAATGGTAAGTCTCCCCATTTAACCATTGAAATTATGGTTATAACGTAAATGAATATCAGGAAGCCCATCATTAGATAACCATTAATGGTATTATCCTTATCAGTTGCAACTCCCGAAATATCATTTTCGTTTTTAGCCTGAGCTAAATCAAAAATCTTAACCATCTGCCAAATAGCTATCAGGATAAATACTAAAACTATAATTGTTAATAAAGCAGTCATTGTTATCAGTCGTCTTTACTTAAATTCTTAATTAATAATGAAAATCTTCGCTTTCCTTTCTAAAAGGATAGCCTTTCACCAACAAAGGTGCTTTTGTTAAGGCCGTGAATACTATAAAAATAAATAAACCAGCAAATAATAGTACCGAACTTATTTCAGGTATGCCTATAAACCATCTATCGCCAACAGTAGCAGGCATAATCATATTGAAAATATCAATGTAATGCCCAAATAATATGACTAAACCAGCCATAACAACAAACCATGGTATACGCTTATAATCAGCATTCATTAACATTAATATAGGGAATACAAAGTTCATTACTACCATACCTAAGAATGGTAATTTATAATCTTGAAAACGTGTCACAAAATAAGTAACTTCTTCAGGAATGTTTGAATACCAAATTAACATGAATTGAGAAAACCATAAATACGTCCAGAAAATACTGAAAGCAAACATGAATTTAGCAACATCATGTAGGTGATTTTCGTTTACAAATTCTAAGTAGTTTCTAGATTTTAAGTAAATAGTAATTAAAGCTATAACTGTTATACCACTAACAAACATACTAGCAAAAACATACCATCCAAACAATGTTGAGAACCAGTGTGGATCTACACTCATTATCCAATCCCAAGACATCATAGATTCTGTGTATATAAAGAATACTAGGAATGCAGCAGAGATGCGGAAAGACTTTTTAAAATTACTTTTATCTTCAGCAGTATCTTGAGCTATTGAGAATTTACGTGAAAAATGACGATATAAACTCCATCCGCCAATAAATATTAAACCTCTAATAATAAAACCCCAAATATTTAACCACCCTGTTTTGCCTTGAATAAGTTTATCATGAGCTACAACTTCAGGATCCATCCAAATAAATATATTGTTATGACCTATAAAGTGTGAAGCAGCTGCTATAGCCAACACAATTAATGCGCCGGGTAATAGGTAAGCAGTCATACCTTCCATTACTCTAAATAATACTGGAGACCATCCTGCTTGAGATGCTATTTGAATTGCATAGAAAGCTAAAACTCCTAATGCTATCATCATAAAGAAAAATGCAGCCACGTATAAAGCTGACCAAGGTCTGTTAGCTATTTGATGTTGTACATGCTCAATATGTTTTGCATGTTCATCAACCTCACCATGAGATCCTTCTGCATGGGCATCACCATGTGTATCAACTGCTGCATGCGCACCATGACTAGCCTCATCATGAGCAACCTCTTCACCGTGTCCTCCACCATGATGTGATTCTTCTGCAAGTAATTGCTCTACTTCTTCAAAAGATTTATGAGATGTTGAAAAACCAATTCCAACACCTACAGCTCCAAGAACCATTAGAATGATAGAAAATGTCTTTAATTTATTTGAAAATGTATACATATCTATAATAATCTTATCAATCTTACTTTTCTAAATCTGCTTTTAACTTTAACACATAAGCAACCACTTGCCAGCGTTCTTCTTCACTTAACTGATTTGCATAAGAACCCATTGAGTTTTTACCATAATATATGGTGTGGTATATACTACCTTCGTTTATGGCTCTACCTACGTCATCATAACTAGGAATACCTAGTATTTTTTCTCGCATCACTAGTTTTCCTTTACCATTTCCTTTTACTCCATGACATATGGCGCAATATATTGTGTAGAGAGGACCTCCTCTTTCATAATCAACTCTGTCTTTAGTTGCGTCTATCTTATCTTCAGCATCAAATTGATCTAAAGGTATTGGTGGGGCTAAAGGGCTTTTAAGTGTAGCTTTAGCTATATCATAGCCTTCCGTAGAATTTTCAATATCAAATGGTACAAATCCTCTAGGGATACTTCCCTCTGCAGGTGTTCTTGCTGCCATACCATTCTCATATAATGGATTTTCACCGTAAGTTTTATAACCTACAGACTCATACATGTTAGGCATATATTGGTAATTAGGTGCTGTATCTTTTTTACACGATACTGCAACAAAAATAACTGCTATTGCTAAAATTTTAATTAAGCTTTTCATAATTATATTAATGCGCTTCTTTATCTACTAAATTAACTTCGACTGCTCCAGTTTCTGCAAGTAAACTTTGTAATTCATTCTCATTACCGTGAACCGCAATTTCAATTAAAAAATGATCATCTGTTGTTCTAGGATCTGGATTTTCAGCATTTTTAAATGGCCACATTCTACTTCTTAAATAAAATGTGATAACCATTAAATGTGCTGCAAAAAATACTGTAAGTTCAAACATAATAGGCACAAAAGCAGGCATATTTTCTATATAGCTAAAACTTGGTTTTCCACCAATATCTTGAGGCCAGTCTTCAATCATAATAAAATTCATCATAACGATTGCTACTGTTAAACCTACCAAACCATACATAAAAGCTGTAATAGCTATACGTGTTGGTGCTAACCCCATGGCTTTGTCTAGCCCGTGAACTGGAAATGGTGTATATATTTCTTCGATGTGATGTCTTGCTGCTTTAACCTTTTTAACGGCTGACATTAAAACGTCATCATCAGTATAAATAGCGTGAATAACTCTTGAAGCTTCCATTGACTATGTTTAGTTTATTAATTTTTTAGCTTGTCCAGACCAATCATCACGTTCTGCTCTTCCTGGGAAAGATCCTGTGATGCTATCTAACAAATCATATTCATTTTTGGTCATTTTACTTACCTGTAGGAATGTAAAAATACCAATACTGTTCAATACTTGTTCCATTTTAGGACCTACGCCACTAATTTTCTTCAAATCATCAGAAGTTTGAGTAGCAGGATCAAAAGTTCCTATAGATTCAAGTAATGAGTTTGTCATTTCTGATTTATCACCTTCAATTACTGTTTTTGTAGGTTCTGTTGCGATAACATGCGTTACTTTATTAGAAGTTCTCTCATCAGCACCAGTTCCAACTAAACTTTTACCAGACTCTCTAATATTTTTATAACGCTCTCCAGAAGATTTTAAAATAGTCTTCACCTCAGCCTGAGCAATTACAGGGAAAGTTCTAGAATATAGTAAGAACAACACGAAGAAAAACCCAATAGTACCAATAAATATTCCTATGTCTACAAATGTTGGCGAGAACATAGTCCAAGATGATGGTAAATAATCTCTATGTAATGACGTTACAATAATTACAAAACGCTCAAACCACATACCAACGTTTACTACTATAGAAATAATAAATGAAAACATGATACTAGTTCTTAATTTCTTAAACCACATAAATTGTGGTGAGAATACATTACAAGACATCATCATCCAGTATGCCCAAGCGTAAGGTCCCGTTGCTCTATTTAAGAATGCATATTGCTCATATTCTACTCCAGAATACCATGCGATAAATAGCTCTGTAATATATGCAACACCAACTATAGAACCAGTAATCATAATTACGATGTTCATTAATTCTATATGTTGAACTGTTATATAGTCTTCTAAATTACACACTTTTCTCATTATAATTAAAAGTGTATTTACCATAGCAAAACCAGAGAATACAGCACCTGCAACAAAATAAGGTGGAAATATTGTGGTATGCCAACCTGGTATCACAGAGGTTGCGAAATCAAAAGATACTATAGTGTGTACAGAAAGTACTAATGGTGTAGCTAAACCAGCTAATACTAGTGATACTTCCTCAAAACGTTGCCAATCTTTTGCTCTACCCGACCATCCAAAACTTAATAATGCATATATTTTCTTTTGAAAAGGTTTGATAGCTCTATCTCTTAGCATTGCAAAATCAGGTAATAATCCTGTCCACCAGAATACTAATGATACAGATAAATATGTTGAAATTGCAAATACATCCCAAAGTAATGGTGAATTAAAGTTAACCCATAAAGACCCAAATTGATTAGGAATTGGTAATACCCAATATGCTAACCATGGACGACCCATGTGTATAATTGGAAATAAACCTGCTTGTACTACAGAGAAAATTGTCATAGCCTCCGCAGAACGGTTAATTGCCATTCTCCATTTTTGGCGGAATAATAAAAGTACTGCGGAAATTAATGTCCCCGCATGACCGATACCTACCCACCAAACAAAGTTAGTAATATCCCAAGCCCAGTTTACTGTTTTGTTTAAACCCCAAGTTCCAATACCGGTAGAAACAGTGTAGATAATACAGCCAATTCCCCAAAGGAAAGCTGCAAGTGCAATACCGAAAACTATCCACCATTGCTTATTGGCTTTTCCTTCAACAGGCTTTGCTACATCCACGGTAACATCGTGATATGATTTTTCGCCTGTAACTAAAGGTCTTCTAATAGGTGCTTCGTAATGAGACGCCATAATTATATAATTGATTCTTTAATTTGATTTATACTTCAGTTGTATTTCTCACTTTAGTTTGGTACATCACATTTGGTTTTGTGCCCACACTTTCTAATAAGTGATACATACGGTTATCTTCTTTAAGTTTTGCAACTTTACTATCTTTATCATTGATATCTCCAAATATCATAGCACCATTATTACATGCTGCAGAACACGCTGTTTGGAATTCACCATCCTTTATAACACGTCTATCACGTTTAGCATCAAGAATTGTTTTTTGTGTTTTCTGTATACACATAGAGCATTTTTCCATAACACCTCTAGAACGAACTACTACATCAGGATTTAATACCATACGTCCTAAATCATCATTCATATGATAATCAAATTCGTCATTGCCAGTATATAAAAACCAGTTAAAACGACGCACCTTATATGGACAGTTATTAGCACAATAACGTGTACCAACACATCTATTGTATGCCATGTGATTTTGACCTTGACGCCCGTGTGCAGTTGCTGCAACAGGACAGACAGTTTCACAAGGTGCATGATTACAATGCTGACACATTACAGGTTGAAATGCTACCTGAGGATTAGCGGATGGATCTTCCATTTCACCAAATCCACCTAAAGAACCATTATCGCCCCATAAACCAGACATATCTTCTTTCTTGGTATTATCTCCTTCAAATGTTTCATCTGATGAGTAATATCTATCTATACGCAGCCAATGCATATCGCGACTACGTCGTACTTCTGTTTTACCAACTACTGGTACATTATTTTCAGCATGACACGCAATAACACAAGCACCACATCCTGTACAAGCATTTAGATCTATTGATAGGTTGAAATGATGTCCTATTGAACGGTCAAACTCATCCCATAAATCAACTTCTGGAGATGTTACTGGAGTCTCTTCATGATTTAAAGACACTGTTGGAACTTTATTCCACACATCCCTGTGCTTAGTGTTAAAAACCTCTAAAGTAGTTTCTCTTAGAATGTCACCACGCCCCATTAAAGTATTGTGTAATTGAATACAAGCAAACTCATGTGTGCCTGATACCGCTTCTACAGAAACATTTTGAACAGTATTAAAGTTTTGATATAACGGATACGCATTAACTCCCGTTTGCATTTCTTCTTTTAATCCAAGTTTTTTTCCATAACCTAATGCTAAACCTACTGAACCTTTAGCTTGACCAGGTTGGATTATTACAGGAGTAATTGCCGAAACACCGTTAACAGTAATTTTAGCATAATTACTATTCAAACCACCATTGGCAACATTCTCGTTTATTAACCCTAAAGTTTCAGCATCTGCTTTAGAAACTGTTAGATAGTTATCCCAAGATGTTCTAGTAATTGGATCTGGGAATTCTTGTAACCATGGGTTGTTGGCTTGTTGACCATCACCCATACCTACTTTAGTATATAGTGTTAATTCTAACCCGTTGGATGTTGCAGAAGAAGCCAATGCTCTTGCAGCGTTACCAGAAGGTGATTCAATATTTTTATCCTCAACATCAGCTAACTCAACACTTTCTGCTATCGCTCCAACATAAACACCATCATGCAATGCTTTGTTAAAAGAACTCTCGCCTAAAATATTAGTACCCCAAGTTGATTTAATATAATCATGGTAAGAACTGTCATTTCCTAACCACTTTAATAAACTTTCCTGAAACTGTCTTGTATCAAACAAAGTTCTAATAGTAGGCTGTGTTAACGCGTAATGACCTTTCTTTAATTCTACATCTCCCCAAGATTCTAAATAATGAGGTGCTGCAGCAATATATTGACATTCTGAAGCCGTTTCATCCTCTTTTTGAGAAAAGGCAACTGATAATGTTGTGTTTTTTAATCCTTCTAAAAAACCATCTGCATTTGGCAACGTATAAGCTGGATTAACACCGCTTATAATTAGGGCACCAACTTTACCGGCTTTCATATCTGCAACTAATTGCATAACAGATACATCATTACCCTGTCTCGTTTTAACTGGTGTTTTAGGATCAAATGCTTTACTACGTAAGGTTTCATTAATTTCTAAAGCTACAGTTTGTGCATTCACATCCTGCAAACCAGTTACTACAACACCTTTACTTCCTGCTTTCTTTAATTCAGAAGCTGTTTTAGCAACTATTGTATTAATATCTTCTGGTAGATCTGTAGATACTGAACCTCCAACTATTAAACTGTATAATTTTGCTAAAACTTGTTTTTGTTGTGATGGTGTTAAAGGTACACGCTTGTCTGCATTTGCACCTGTTAATGTCATATTAGATTCAAACTGAACATGACGTGACATTTTACCATGATCTGGAATTCTATTTTTAGAATATCCAGCATCGAAACCACCACCTTGCCAATCTCCAATAAAATCTGCTCCAACAGATACAATAGTCATTGCTTTAGCAAAATCATAGTTTGCTAAACCTCTTTCGCCATATTTAGCCTGAAAAGCATCTAAAGCAGTAGATTCTGAAACTGCATCATATTGAATATGACTTACATTACCGTATTTTTCAGAAAACTCAGTTACCAACTTATTTGTAGACGGACTTGCATACGTTTGTGTCAATAACACAATAGGTTTGTTAGCAGCAGCTATATCGGTTAATATTTTTGATGTTTCAGCGTCAAAAGTCTCCCAAGAAATATCATTACCCTCCTTTTTTGGGCCTTTTACTCTCAAACTGTCATACAAGCCTAAAACAGAAGCATTAACTCTAGCATTAGCACCACCATTAGTGGCTGCCATTTTATTATTTTCTATTTTAATTGGACGACCTTCTCGAGTTTTTACTAAAATACTAGCAAAATCAAAACCATTAGCAATTGTAGTTGCATAGTAGTTAGCAACTCCAGGTATAATCTCTGTAGGTTGCACTACGTAAGGGATTGATTTCTTTACTGGTCCTTCACACGCTGCTAAAGAAGCTGCAGCTGTGGTAAAACCAACATATTTTAAGAAATCACGACGTGAAGTAGAAGTAGCCTCTAATGTATCTTTATCACCTAAAAATTCATCAGTAGGTATTTCTTCAACAAACTCGTTTTGTTTTAGCGTCTCAACAATAGAGCTATTTTCGTTTAGCTCTTCAACACTTTTCCAGTATTTCTTGTTTGATGACATATTATATAATTGAATTACTTCTTATTAATTACTTAAAATTTTCCATCTCCATGGAAAAGATAAATCTATTTTTTAATAGTGACACTTACCACATTCTAAACCACCCATTTGAGCAGCAGTCAAATTCTCTACACCATATTTTTTTGATAATTCTTCATGAATTTTCTCATAATAGGCATTATCTTTTACAGCAACATTTGTTTCTCTGTGACAGTTGATACACCAACCCATGGTTAATGGCGCATGTTGATACATAACTTCCATCTCTTCAACTGGACCATGACATGTTTGACACTCTACACCAGCAACCGTAACATGTTGAGAGTGATTAAAATATGCAAAGTCTGGTAAGTTGTGTATTCTAATCCATTTTACAGGTTTAGATTCTCCAGTATATTTTTGATTTTCATCATCCCATCCTGCAGCAGCATAAAGCTTTTTAATTTCAGCATTGTAGTCAACACCATATTCTAGCAAACCTTCTTGCTGTGTTTCTTCTGCTACTTGATAAATTGACTTGTGACAATTCATACAAACATTTAAAGAAGGAATACCTGAATGCTTACTAACTCTTGCTGAAGAGTGACAATACTTACAATCTATACCATTATCACCAGCATGTATTCTGTGAGAATAATGTATTGGCTGTACTGGTTCGTATCCTTGATCTACCCCTATTTGCGATAAATACCCATATACAAAATATGCACTTGATAGTAAAAAGAAAATAGCAACAACAATCATTAAAAATTGATTTTGCACAAAAGCTTTCCAGAGTGGTGTTCTCTTAGAAGCTTCTTCTAACTCGATACTTTGAGCAGATGCAAATCGGCGCAATGTTTTATTTACTAGATACAACCCTATTGCTAAAAGTGCAAACAAAATTGCTAGAGCTCCTAAAATAATAGTATTTGAAAGCCCACCTGAGTTATCACCAGCACCACCCTGTGGAGCAGCAGCTACAGCAGTAGCAGCAGGTGCCTTTTTTTCTTGAGCAGTGTATGCTAAAATATTATCAATATCCTCATTAGAAAACTGAGGAAAAGCAGTCATTGCAGCACCACCATACTCATTGTAAATTTTGTTGGCATAAGCATCACCTGATTTGATAACGCCAGCACTATTTTTTATCCAAGCATAAAGCCACTCTCTCGTTAACCCTTCTTCTTCTGATAAACGCGTCTCAACATTTCGTAATGCAGGACCAGTCATCTTCTTATCTAATTGGTGACAAGCAGCACAGTTTGCATTAAAAAGAGATTTTCCCTTTGCAGGGTCTCCTTCCTGCGCAGAAATTGATGTGGTAAACGCTAATAATACAATTAAGCCCAAACGAAGGATGGAGTTGCTTAATCTTCGGTGTATCACCTGTTTCATATTGTTAGTTATATTAACTTCTAAACTTTGGTACGATTTTTTCATAAATATAGTGAAAAAACACAGTTGTAAAACTCATGCAAAAGTAATACTTAAAGTCGATTTGTAAAATGTTAGCGAACTGTTAATTGATAATTTAGATATATTCTAAATAAGAATATATCTCATGTTTTAGTTTATCTCGTATATATTTGTATAAGTTAATAAAAATAGAAAAATGAATTTAAAAAACATATTTTTTACTGTAGTATTTACAACAATTTTAGTGCAGTTTGGACATACACAAGAAGGCAAAGTTATTATAAATCAAGATGATAGAATCTCTGATCTTTTAGAGCTGAAAAAGAAAATGAATAGAAACGAAACCGATCCTAAACGCTATAAAATTCAGGTGTATTCTGGAAATAGAAGTGGTGCACAAAACGCTCAAAACAATTTTTCTGGTACTTTTGGACAGTGGCAGCCTGTGATGCATTATGAAACACCCAATTTTAAGGTTTGGGCTGGTAATTTTACAACACGCTTGGAGGCAGATAGAGCTTTAAAGAAAATAAAACGAAAGTTTCCTGCTGCTTTTATTTTTAAGCCTAAGAAAAACTAGATTGTAAAATTTAAAACTATACAAAAATAAAAAAGCGAGCTAATTAAAATTAGCCCGCTTTTTTTTATGGATTGAAAAATTTACTTTAATTTTTTCTTTACTTCTACTTCATGGAAGGCTTCTATAATATCACCTTCTTTGATATCGTTATAATTCTTCACTTGCATACCACAATCGTAACCTTTAGAAACTTCTTTAGCATCATCTTTAAATCGTTTTAACGATGCTAATTCTCCTGTAAGCACTACTACACCATCCCTTATAAGTCGTATACTAGAGTTTCTAAATATCTTACCGTTTGTTACCATACAACCAGCGATACTTCCAATTTTAGATACTTTAAATACTTGCCTAATTTCTGCTGTACCAGTAACTTCTTCTTTTAGCTCTGGAGATAACATGCCTTCCATCGCATCTTTAAGATCGTTAATTGCATCGTAAATAATTGAGTATGTTCTGATATCGATTTCTTCCTTATCAGCTATATCTCTTGCATTTCCAACTGGTCGCACATTAAATCCTACAATAATAGCATCAGAAGCTGAAGCTAATAATACATCACTTTCAGTAATAGCACCAACACCCTTGTGGAGTATGTTTACTTGTATTTCTTCAGTAGATAATTTTTGGAAGGAATCTGTTAATGCTTCAACAGAACCATCCACATCACCTTTTAGTATAATATTCAACTCTTGGAAATCGCCTAATGCAATACGACGGCCTATTTCATCTAGTGTGATATGACGTTGTGTTCTAACAGATTGCTCACGTTGTAATTGCGAACGTTTTGCTGCAATTTGTTTTGCTTCTCGCTCATCTTCAAAAACATTAAATTTATCGCCTGCTTGTGGTGCACCATCTAAACCAAGAATAGATACTGGTGTTGATGGCCCCGCTTCTTCTATATCATTACCACGCTCATCATGCATAGCTTTAACTTTACCACTATGCTGTCCAGCCAATACATAATCGCCAACACGAAGCGTACCAGCTTGCACTAATATTGTTGAAACGTAGCCACGACCTTTATCTAGAAAGGCTTCAACTACGGTTCCTAAAGCTGGTTTCTCAGGATTAGCTTTTAATTCAAGTAATTCTGCCTCAAGTAGCACTTTTTCTAATAACTCTTTTACTCCAGTACCTACTTTAGCAGATATATCATGAGATTGTACTTTACCGCCCCAATCTTCAACTAATAAATTCATATTAGCAAGACCTTCTTTAATTTTTTCAGGATTAGCTGCTGGTAAATCAATTTTATTAATTGCAAATACAATTGGTACTCCTGCTGCTTGTGCGTGAGAAATTGCCTCTTTAGTTTGCGGCATAATATCGTCATCTGCAGCTGCTACAATAATAGCAATATCGGTAACTTGAGCACCACGCGCACGCATTGCGGTAAACGCTTCGTGACCTGGTGTATCTAAGAATGCTATTTTTTGTCCGTTATCTAATGTAACACCGTATGCACCAATATGCTGGGTAATACCACCAGATTCTCCTGCTATAACGTTTTCTTCACGTATGTAATCTAAAAGTGATGTTTTACCATGATCTACATGTCCCATTACCGTTACAATAGGTGCGCGAGATTTTAAATCTTCTGGTTTGTCTTCTACTTCTTCAATAGATTCTTCTATATCGGCAGTAACAAACTCTACTTCATAACCAAATTCTTCAGCTACTATTGATAGGGTCTCAGCATCTAAACGCTGGTTCATTGTTACCATCATACCTAAAGACATACATGCCGAAATAATTTCGGTTACACCAACATCCATCATAGTTGCTACCTCACTTGCAGTAACAAATTCTGTTACTTTAAGTATTTTGCTTTCTGCTGCTTCTGCTTGTAATTCTTTTTCGGTTTGATCTCTATGTTGGTCTCTTTTCTCTCTACGATACTTAGCACCTTTTCCTTTAGAAGATTTTCCTTGTAATTTCTCAAGTGTTTCTCTTACTTGTTTTTTTACATCCTCTTCGCTAGGTTCTTCCTTAACTACATTACGACGCCCCTGTCCTTTTCCTTTAAATCTATCGTTTCGGTTACCACCTCTTTGGTTATTTCCTCCTTGTCCACCTGGACCAGCTTTACTTATACGACGACGTTTTTTCTTGGGATCGTTAGACTTATCAGAAGTTTTCTTGTCTTCCTTTTTCTTTTTAGGTTTATTGAATTTTGTTAAGTCAATTTTATCACCTGCAATTTTAGGTCCTGTAAGTTTTTTGTATTGTGTTTTTACTTTTTCGTCAGGAGTAACTAATTCTCCGTCTACAACAACTGGCTTAGGCGTTTCTTTAACTTCCTTTTTCTGTTCTACAACAGGTGTTTCTTCTTTTTTCTCTGGCGCCTTAACTTTAGCGGCTTTAGCTGGTGCTTCTTTTACTTCTTCCTTAGCAACTGGCTGTTCTTTTACAACAGGCTTTTCTTTAGCTTTTTTAGGTTCTAAATCTATTTTACCAACAGTTTTAGGCCCTGAAAGCGACTTAGAAGCTTTAACTACTTCCTCTTGTTTTGCTTTTTCTCTAGCTTCCTGTGCTTTTTGCTTTTCTTCTAGCTCTTTTTCACGCTTTATACGTAAATCTTCTTTTTCTTTCAGCTTAGCTTCACTAACTTCTTGCGACTTCATTTTTTTATTCGCATCTGTTTCAAATTCATCTGAAAGCACATTATATGTTTCTTCCGAAATTTTTGTAGTAGGACGCTTCTCTATATCAATGCCTTTGGAATCTAAAAATTCCACAGCACGATCTAAAGAAATATTAAGCTCGCGTAAAACTTTATTTAATCTAATTGTGTCAGCCATAAATTGCCTTTATAATCTCAAATATAATATGATTACCTATTCTGTTCTAATTTATTAGAAAATAGAATTGGTATTAATCTTCGAATTCTTCTTTAAGAATTCTAATAACGTCGTTTATTGTTTCTTCCTCCAAGTCTGTTCTTTTCACTAAATCGTTAACATCTTGTTCTAGGACACTTTTAGCGGTATCTAATCCTGCTTTACTGAATTCTGATATAATCCACTGTTCTATTTCATCAGAGAATTCACTTAATTCTACATCTTCTTCTGCGCCTTCTCTAAATACATCAATTTCATAACCTGTTAATTGGCCCGCCAAACGTATGTTATGACCGCCTCTACCAATAGCTTTACTAACTTCTTCTGGTTTTAAAATTACCTCAGCACGTTTTGTTTCTTCATCTAATTTGATTGAAGTTACACGTGCAGGACTTAATGCTCTAGTTACAAATAGTTGTAGATTATTGGTGTAATTAATTACATCAATATTTTCGTTTCCTAACTCACGCACAATACCGTGAATTCTAGAACCTTTCATACCAACACAAGCACCTACAGGGTCTATTCTATCATCATAAGAATCTACTGCTACTTTTGCTTTTTCACCAGGTATTCTTACTACTTTTTTTATAGTAATTAAACCATCAAAAACTTCAGGTATTTCTTGTTCAAATAATTTTTCAAGAAATACAGGAGAGCTTCTCGACATAATGATTGTAGGTTTTGCGCCTTTAAGCTCTACACTATCAATTACACCTCTTACATTATCACCTTTTCTAAAAAAATCTGAAGGTATTTGTCTATCTTTCGGTAATACAATTTCATTACCTTCATCATCTAATAAAATTACAGCTCTATGACGAATATGATGTACTTCAGCAGTATAAATTTCGCCTACTAAATCTTTAAATTGCTTATAGATTATGGTATTGTCATGCTCATGAATTTTAGAAATTAGATTTTGGCGAAGTGCTAAGATAGCACGTCTTCCAAGGTCTACTAATTTTACTTCTTCAGACACGTCTTCACCTACCTCAAAATCTGGCTCAATCTTTCTAGCTTCGGCTAATGAAATTTCTTGATTAGGCTCTTCTACTTCACCATCAGCAACCACAATACGGTTTCTCCAAATTTCTAAATCGCCTTTATCTGGATTTACAATAATATCAAAATTATCATCATCTCCAAATTTCTTCTTTAAAGCGCTTCTAAAAACATCTTCTAAAATCGCCATTAGCGTAACACGATCAATTAACTTATCGTCTTTGAATTCTGAAAAAGATTCAATTAACGCAACATTCTCCATAACTCTACTTGAATTAAAATTTAATCATAACTTTTGCTTCTACAATATCGCTGTAAGCCACATTGGCTTGCTTTTTAACAGTAACCTTACCTTTACCTATTGGTTTGGGTTCTCTAGTTTTCCACTCTAAAAGAATGTTATTATCGCTAGCTTCTGCCAAAACACCTTCTATGTTATCTGAAGTTGTTTTAACTTTTAAGGTTCTATTTAAATGTCTTTTGTATTGTCTTTTATTAACTAAAGGCGAACTTGCACCTGCAGACATTACTTCTAAAGAAAAGTCTTGCTCTTCCCTATCTAAATTGTGTTCTATAGCTCTGCTTAAAAACATACAATCTTCTACAAGCACCCCTTTATCACCATCAACAATTACTTTGATGTGGTTTGCAGAATTAATATCAAAATCTATTAAAAATAAATCTTGACGTTCTTCAAGTGCTTTATCTAGTAAATCTTGTACAGTTTTCTTAAACATATTAGTATAAAAAGAGGGGACTTTCCGTCCCCTCATATTTAATTTCGCCTTTTCAACGCGGCAAATATAATATATTTAATTGATTTTTAAAGAACTTATATCTGTTTTTATCCATCTACCGTTTGGATTTTTATAAAAATCTTAACCATTAGCTTATTTTTTCTGATTAATTTAAAAAACAGCACTTATTTACAACGATTATTAACAGAAACAATAATTACACAACTATTAATCAGATCACTTTGATTCAAAATGTTAATTATGAGTAATCCGTTGTACATTTTGAGTTGAAGTAAACAGTGTAATGTCAGTTCGAGTGATTTTTTTGATAAAAAAATCGTATCGAGAACCAATTCATATTAAAAATTCTTATTCTCGATACAAATTTCACTCATTTCAATCGTGAAATTCACTCGAATTGACAGAATTTTGTCTAAATACACAATGAGTATGAGTAATTAATTGATTAAGCATAAATTCAATATTTGTAGCATTACAAAACCTAAATTTAAATAATACTTTCAAAAACACCTTATTAGTTTTTGCTCAACTAATCGTTTGTTGCTTTACTTTTTTCAACACAAACGTTCCTTAACATATTAAAACAAAAAAGTCCTCAAATTAGATTTGAAGACTTCTTAAAAAACTGTTGGCCCACTAGGGCTCGAACCTAGACTCTTTGGTACCAAAAACCAACGTGTTGCCAGTTACACCATGGGCCAATTTTAATTGAGGATGCAAATTTAGCACAAAGTTTTATTTGCGCAAGTATTTTTTTAGAAAATTAATAGTTAGACAAAAAAAAAGATACGTTTTAATTATAATCTATGTGTCCTTATAGCGTTAATGTTAACGGTACTATAATATTTATTCTTGTTTGATATTTATTATTAAATTCGCCACAGCTAACAAACACAGATTTAAATGATGGATTTTAATTTTAAAAAATGGAACACTGTATTAGGCTGGTTCTCTTTTTTAATAGCTTTAATTACCTATAGCTTAACCGTAGAACCAACGGTAAGTTTTTGGGATGCTGGAGAATATATTTTAACATCGTCTAAACTGCAAGTAGGCCATCCACCAGGAGCTCCTTTATTTCAAATGCTAGGTGCTTTTTTCTCTACATTTACCTTTGGTAACAACGAACTAATTGGATGGATGATGAATATGATGAGTGCCGTTGCGAGTGCTTTTACTATACTATTTATGTTTTGGACCATCACATTGTTACTAACAAAACTGGTAACGCATTTAAATTCTGAAAAAGATAAGGAAACCGAGATCAACAAGTCATCACTTGTATCTAAATCTCAATATACCGCAATTTTAGGAAGTGGTTTGGTAGGTAGTTTAGCTTTTGCTTTTACAGATTCTTTTTGGTTTAACGCTGTTGAAACTGAAGTATATGCTATGGCTACTTTAATCATGTCTGCGTTATTTTGGTTAGCACTTCGTTGGGAACAGGATATGGATGAACCTAGAGGAAATCGTTGGTTGATACTTATCGCTTTTATAATCGGACTCTCCTTTGGGGTTCACTTTATGGGGCTATTAACAATCCCTGTTATAGGCCTTATTTATTATTTTAAAAATTATAAAACGATTACCATACAAAATTTTATTATTGCTAATATCGTTTCAGTTGCTATTTTACTTTTTGTATTTAAGTTACTAGCACCTAACATTTTAAAGGTTTTTAGTGTTTTTGAAATTTTCTTTGTGAATAGTGTTGGGTTACCTTTTAATTCAGGCTCTATTATTGCAGGTTTACTTTTGGTAGGTGTCATTTTTTATGCATTGCGCTACACAAGGCAAAAAAATTATGTGCATTTAAATACTGGCGTTTTATGTTTAACATTTGTAATAATTGGATTTTCAACTTGGTTAATGTTACCTATTCGTGCTAATGCCAATGTGGTCATTAACGAAAACAATCCTTCTAGTGCTAGAGAACTTTTAGCCTACTATAATTTAGAGCAGTATCCTGAAACTCATTTATTTTTTGGACCACAGTTTACAGATATGTATGCCTATTTAGACGAAAATAGCCCTTACATTGATGATAAGCCAAAATATGAGAAAGATGAAACTAAGGGTGAATATATTATTGTAAACGATTGGAAAAATGCTAAACAAAACTATAACTCTGAGCATGCCTCTATTTTACCACGCATGTGGAGTGGCGAACATGCAGAAAACTATATGATGTATACAGGCTTTTTAAATTTTAATTTAAAGCCAGAATACAAGATGCAGAACGAACTGCGTAAGCTAGTTACTGATTTTAGAAACCAAGTAGCACAAGGTAATGTTGATTATGAAGATTACAATGCTTTTTTAAAACGTTACCAAGGATATCTAGATATAGAAAAACCAGATTTAGCTAGTAACATCAGGTATTTATTTGAGTACCAATTAGGCTATATGTATTGGCGTTATTTTATGTGGAATTTTACGGGTAGGCAAGATGATATACAAGGTAGACTAGATAATAATGGTAATTGGATAAGCGGTATTACACCCATTGATGAGTGGCATTTGGGCTTTTCTCAAGATAATTTACCTAGTGATGTAAAGCATAATAAAGCTAGAAATACTTACTTTTTCCTCCCACTATTATTAGGATTAATTGGCCTCTTTTTTGTATTAAATACCGATAAGAAAAGGTTTTGGGTAATGTTGGTATTTTTTCTTTTCACAGGGATAGCTATACAAGTATATACTAACGTTCGTCCGTTTGAGCCTCGAGAGCGAGACTACTCTGTAGTAGGTTCTTTTTACGTATTTGCATTATGGATTGGTATTGGTGTATATGCTATTTATAATACATTAAAAAACAAACTACCTAAAGCTATAGCGGCACCAGCTATAAGTATTTTGTGTTTAATATTAGTACCTGGTATTTTAATTGCTAACAACTGGGACGATCATGACCGTTCTGGCAAGTACACTGCACAAGCCATGGCACGAAAATATCTAGATTCTTGCGCAGAAAACGCTATACTATTCACTATTGGCGATAATGATACATTCGCATTATGGTATGCACAAGAAATTGAAGGTTACAGAACAGATGTTCGTGTTGTAAACACCAGCTTATTTCAAACCGATTGGTATATAGACCAAATGAAACGAAAAGCATATGAAAGCGACCCTATTCCATCACAATTACAACACAAAGACTACCAATATGGTACTAACGATTATGTTAGAATAGAAGCACTTACAAAAGATACTATTTCATTAAAACAAGCGCTTGGTTTTATTCAAAGAGATGATGAAAAATCTAAATACAAATATTTTATGCAGAAACAGGGATATGATATCTCTAATCTTCGAAATCAAGATTTAGAAGCCAGCTATCTATATACAAGGTCTGTACGCATCCCAGTTAATAAAGAAAATGCTTTAAACAGTGGCATTGTTAAACCTAAAGATGCAGATAAAATTGTACCATATATAGATATTGAAATTAGCGGTAATGCCATTTATAAAAACCGTTTACTAATGTTAGATATTGTTGCAAATAATGAATGGAAACGTCCTATTTATTTTACTGGCGGTAGTTTTGGTGATGACGATTATATTTGGATGAAAGATTACCTTCAACTAGATGGCATGTGTTATAAACTAGTACCAATTAGAACCGAAGTTGATAGAGCTAATCCTTTTGATATGGGGCGTATAGATTCAGACCTAATGTATGAAAAGGTTAAAAAATGGAATTGGGGAAATAGTGGTAGTCCTGATATTTATCATGATGTGGAAACACGTAAAAACTCTATTACATACAGAGGTAATCTTGCTCGATTAGTAGAAACACTAATTAATGAAGACAAATTAGAAAAAGCTGAAGAAATAGCAGATATTGCTATGACCAATATGCCTGTTGAATTTTTTGGATATTATACCTTATTAGAACCATATATAAGTGCCTACTATGAAGTAGATGCTAAAGATAAAGCTCGCGATTTATATTTTGATGTGAGTAAAAAATACCAAGAGAGTTTAACCTATTACAGCGGTTTATCTCAAGATAATCAAGAGCGTTTATTTGAGGATATTTATGTAGACATACAACGTTATAAAGGTTTAATTGATGTATTAGAGCAGTATGATATTGAACTAGCAAAAAAAGAAGGTGATACATTCAATAACTATTTAAGATTGTTTAAATATTTTTATGGTAACGAAAATGAAGTAGACACAGAAAGAACAGATGTAGATATACCTTTGGATAGTGATACAACCATTAAAGCCAACGATTAATATACGGGTTACACATGCCAATAACCCCTGTAAAAACGCCTAAGTTTGTAAAAACTATATTCTCAAATTATGTTTGGGATATTGATACTGATAAAAAAGATATCTATTTAACTTTTGATGATGGTCCTACGCCTGAGATTACAGACTGGACTTTAGATATCTTAGAACAATATAAAGCAAAAGCTACATTTTTTTGTATTGGCGCCAATGTTGAAAAATATCCTGAAATTTTTCAGAATATTCTACAAAAAGGACATCGTATTGGTAACCACACGCAACACCATGTTAAAGGCTGGAAAACAAGCACCAAAAACTACCTAGCAGACACAAAAAAAGCACAAGACATTATAAACTCTCTATTGGAGTATCACCAAATGTTAGGGTCTAATTTGTTTCGTCCGCCCTACGGAAAAATCACACCCAATCAAAGTAAAAAACTAAGAACGTTAGGCTATACTATTGTAATGTGGGATATTTTGTCTTTTGATTGGCATGAAACTATTTCAAAGGAAAATTGCTTAAAATACGTGATTTCAAAAGCAAAACAAGGTAGTATCATTGTGTTTCATGATAGCGTTAAAGCTTCAAAAAACATGCAATATGCGCTTCCTAAAGTTTTAGAGTATTACAGTAAAAAAGGGTATGCGTTTAAGAGTTTAAAATAGATTTTTGTACATTATTCTAATAAATTAAGTGCTTTGCTTTTTAAGAAAACCTCTTTTACCATAATTCATTTTGCTAACAGGTAAATAAACCCAAAATTTAAGCATATAGTACAAGCGGCTATTTTTGCTTATTTTTGCAGTGCTATGCAAGAATTAAAACTTTCAGATTGGTTGCCTACCACAAACAAAGAGGTGAAAATACGTGGATGGGATGCGCTAGACGTTATTCTATTTAGTGGTGATGCTTACGTAGATCATCCAACGTTTGGACCTGCCGTTATTGGTAGGTTATTAGAAAGTTTAGGATTACGGGTAGCTATTGTACCGCAACCTAATGTGAATGATAACCTTCAGGATTTTGTAAAATTGGGTGCTCCAAAATTATTTTTTGGTGTTACAGGTGGTTGTATGGATCCTATGATTAGCAACTACAACGCTAATAAAAAACGCCGCGACAAAGATGCGTATACGCCAAATGGTGATATTGGTTTTAGACCTGATTATGCATCTACCGTATACTCTAAAATTTTAAAAGAAAAATGGCCCGATGTGCCTATTTTACTTGGTGGTATAGAAGCTTCGTTGCGCAGAGTAACACATTATGATTACTGGAGTGATACCTTAATGCCTACTATTTTAGAAAGTTCTAAAGCAGATTTATTGGTGTATGGTATGGGCGAGCAGCCGTTGCGCGAAGTGGTACGCTTAGTGCAAAAAGGAGTGCCGTTTAGCAGTATTACTACTGTAAAACAAACAGCGGTTTTATTGGATGCCACTGCTAAAATTCCTAAAAACAGTAATTGGGAGGATGTGGAGATAGCATCGCACGACATTTGCTTGAAAGATAAAAAAAAGTACGCTTCTAACTTTAAAGTGATTGAGCAAGAGAGTAATAAATTGGCGGCACGTAGAATTTTTCAAAAAGTGGGGACTAATATGTTGATGATTAATCCGCCATATCCAACAATGACAGAGCAAGAGATTGATGCTTCTTTTGATTTGCCTTACACACGTTTACCGCACCCAAAATATAATAAGCGTGGGCCTATACCTGCGTTTGAAATGATTAAAACGTCTATCAATATTCATCGTGGTTGTTTTGGGGGTTGTAGTTTTTGCACCATTTCTGCGCACCAAGGAAAATTTATTGCTTCCCGTAGTAAGGAATCTATTTTAAAAGAAGTAGATATTGTGGCAAATATGCCGGATTTTAAAGGCTATTTAAGTGATATTGGTGGTCCAAGTGCTAATATGTATCAAATGAAAGGTAAGGTACAAGAGATTTGTGATAAGTGTGTAGCGCCTTCATGTATTTCGCCAGTAATTTGTAGTAACTTAGATACGTCTCATAAACCATTAACGGAATTATACCAAGCGGTTGATAGTCATCCTAAAGTTAAGAAATCGTTTATTGGAAGTGGTATTCGTCATGATATGCTAGTACCAGAATTTAATAAAAATGCCGACCCTAAAGAATTGGACGACTATACCGAAGAAGTAATGACAAAACATGTTTCTGGACGCTTAAAAGTAGCACCAGAGCATACTAGCGATCCTGTTTTGAAACTGATGCGTAAACCGTCTTTTAGCTACTTTCATAAATTTAAAGAGCGTTTTGATAAGATTAATATTAAGAAGGGATTAAAGCTACAACTGATTCCTTATTTTATATCAAATCACCCAGCATGCGAGCAAGAGGATATGGCAAATTTAGCTGCCGAAACTAAAGATATGGGCTTTCAGTTAGAGCAAGTACAAGGGTTTACACCCACACCAATGACGGTAGCAACCGTAATTTATTACAGTGGTTATCATCCCTACACGCTAAAAAAGGTAAGAACGCCAAAAACTAGAAAAGAAAAAGACGAGCAACATCGTTTTTTCTTTTGGTATAAGGATGAAAATAAAGCTTGGATAAAAAAGACGTTGAATAAATTGGGACGTCAAGATTTATTGGATGTATTATTGCCTGCAAAAACTGAGAAATGGCGTAAAAATAAACCTAAAGGTGAGGCTAAAAACACCTTTAACGATGCAGTGCCTTTTAATCAAAGAAAAAATAAAACTAAGTTTAGGAGTAAGAAGAAGAGGCGCTAATTGATGTTCTACAACTGCTTTTTTTAAATTTTAATGATGACATTTTTGATTTATGTTGATGTATTTATATATGAACATAAATTAAACCAATATGAAAACTATTAAAATTGCTGTTTTATCTCTATTTCTAATTACATTATCATGCTCAAAATCATCAGACGACGAAGTTGAAATTGAGAACACTAATATTGTTGGGTTCTGGGTGTTAACCGATATTATTGTTGATGAAAGTAATCCTGTAGAAGAACAATTAGATGCACAAGAGTTAAAAGAGGCTTTAGGAGATTTAGACTGTAATTTGATATCCTTAGATTTAAGAACAGATAATACTGTAACTTTAGAGGTGTTTCAAGTTGAACAAATTTCTAATTCGGCAAACTCTAAAATATCAACTTTTTTATGTGTAGACCGCCAAACCCAAGAAGGTACTTGGAGTTTTGAAGAAGGTACACTTACGCTAATGTCGTCAAGTAGTCTATCGGATTCGTCAACAGTTAGGTTTGAGGGTTCTCGCGTAGCCATTGTATCAAGTGAGCCTTTTGGTGAATTAGGTGATGTAGCCTCAGAACTTGTTTTTGAGAAACTTATTGAAATATAATAATATGAACGAATTATTAGCGTACTTTTATTGTAGGTCTTAATTTTATTCCCGAACACCCCTAAAGTCCCCTCGAGGGGACAATTACTACGGCATATCTGTGCGCTTATAACGTTTAAATCCATTTGCATTTAGTTTATTTCTAAATTAATAACGCTTTATAATATTTATAGTTTGCGATAAGTTTAATGTTTAGGTATGTCCCATTGAGGGGACTTTAGGGGTGTTTTTATTTTATAAAATTAAGATAATATTTTGATTTTTCTTACTTTTAAGAAAATTCAATTTTATGTCTAAACTTTTACCAAACCTTCCAATTGAAGACCTTACTGAGGAGAATGATTATTTAGGAGTTATTGATAAAGGTGAAATCATTAAAGCCTTTTTAGAAACCAATACAGAAGAGTTTTCTCAAATTAAAATGTTTTCGCTTTATGGAGAATGGGGAAGCGGAAAAAGTACCTTGATGAAATATCTTCAAAAAGAATTAAAAGGTGATTTTAATACGTTCTTTTTTGAGGCTTGGGAGTTTGAAAGCGATTCAAATTTATCATTGTCTTTATTAGAATTTCTTACCACTGAAAGTCAAGATTCAACTGAAGAAGCTTTAGGAGAAATTGTTGAAATAGCGAGTAAATTATTCAAAGGATTTTCAAAATCTATGAGAATCACTTTTCCTGGATTAAGTATTGATGGAAGTAAAATAATAGAGACTATAGAAGAAGAACCAGAGGAAACATTTTTACAGTTAAAAAAGAAATTTAAAACTGAATTCATAAGGTGGGAAGATTTAATAACTAAAGGAAAGAATCCAAAATATAATATTGTTTTTGTAGACGATTTAGATCGATGCGAACCAGAAAATGTATTGAATTTATTATCTGCTTTAAAATTGTTTTTCACTTATGGTGAAAAAACCATTTTCTTTTGTGGTGTGGATAAAAAAGCGGTAAACGAAGCGGTTAAAACCAAATATGGAGAGATAGTCAAAGCCAATGAATATTTAGAAAAGATATTTGATATTTCATTTAATATGCCAGAGTATGATGACCTATTAAAATTAGTTAGTCAGTATTTTGATAATAGGGAAATTGAAATATTAGGAGATAAATTAAACTGGAGTATTTCCAATTTCTTTTATACAATAAGGTTTACAAATCCTAGAAGGGTAAAAAAAATCCTGAATAAATATCAAGTTCTTAGAAATTTGAAATCAAGTAAGAAATTAGATAGTAATCATTTGAGCTTAATTCCAGATATAATAGATAAGAAAAACGGTAATTTTTTTGAGACTATTTTTACACTTTACTTTTTAATTGCTTATGATTTTAGAAAGGAAATATTCGAAGATTTTTTTAACATAGAATTGAAGAAGGTAATCTACAAGGATTTAGTAAATAACCCTCAAAACAATGGGCTAGTATTTGATTTAGATAGGGACTTTTTAGATGCCCCTTTAGATTCAATAGTTAATAATCTGAACGTAAGAGCAAATAATTTGAAAGCTAAAACAAGATTAAATCTGATTAGGGCTTTTAGCCCAATGCAACCTAAATATATTGGTGGGTCAAATACTTTTTTTGAACCATATAATTACATAAAAAGTTTTTTAGTGGATAAAAAAGACATTGATTATTATTTTTCCTTGTATTTGCTTGAAAACATGGATTCTCTTATGATCTCTAAGCTTTCAGATTATTATTTTAACTCGTACAAGATGATGATTTACAAATTACTATAACCTAATGCGCCTCCAACCAATTATCGCCAATATCCAACTCAACATCTAAAGGCACATCCATTTTAAATGCATTTTCCATTTCGGTTTTCACCAAAGTTTTGATAGTTTCTAGTTCAGTTTTGTATACATCAAACACCAATTCATCATGTACTTGTAATAACATTTTAGTTTTAAAATTACCTTCTTTTAGTTTGTTGTGAATGTTAATCATGGCAATTTTAATAATATCGGCAGCACTACCTTGTATGGGTGCGTTTACGGCATTTCGTTCCGCAGCACCACGCACTACAGCATTTCTGGAATTAATGTCTTTTAAATATCGGCGACGCCCTAAAACGGTTTGTACATAGCCATTATCTCTTGCAAAATCAACCTGCTCGCTCATGTAAGCACGTAGTTTTGGATAGGTTTCATAATACGTATCAATCAATTCTTTAGATTCGCTTCTAGTCAAATCAGTTTGGTTACTTAATCCAAAGGCAGAAACCCCATAAATAATACCAAAGTTTACGGTTTTTGCATTACTACGCTGTTCTCTTGTAACCTCATTAATGGGCACATTAAATACTTTTGAAGCGGTTGAGGCATGAATATCTTCGCCGTTTTGAAACGCAGAAATCATCGTTTCTTCGTTGCTTAATGCTGCAATGATTCTAAGTTCTATTTGAGAATAATCGGCAGCTAGTAAGGTGTAATCTTCGCTTCGTGGAACGAAGGCTTTACGCACTTGCCTACCACGTTCTGTTCTAATCGGGATATTTTGCAAGTTTGGGTTATTACTACTTAATCGTCCTGTAGCTGCAACGGTTTGCATATAATCGGTATGTACGCGCCCTGTGGCTTCTTCAACTTGTGTTGGCAACGCATCTACATAGGTGCTTTTTAGTTTTGCAAGACCTCTATAATCTAATATATTCTGAATAATTTCATGGTCTTTAGCCAAATAACTCAATACATCTTCAGCAGTAGAATATTGTCCTGTTTTGGTTTTCTTAGGTTTATCAACCAATTTCATTTTTTCAAAAAGAATAATACCTAATTGTTTTGGTGATGCTATATTAAATGCTTCACCAGCAGTTTCATAGATGCTTTTTTCAAGATTTAAAATATCAGTATTAAGAGCTTCTGATAAAGAATTTAAGAACGTCTCATCTAAATTAATACCCTCTAACTCCATTGCGGCTAAAACACTAAGCAACGGAATTTCTATGTCATCAAATAGTTTTTGAGTATTGGCTTCGCCTAATTCATTTTGAAAATGCGCTTTAAGTTGTAAGGTAATGTCAGCATCTTCAACCGCATATTCAGTTTGTTGTTCTAAAGGTACTTCGCGCATCGATAATTGGTTTTTCCCTTTTTTACCAATTAAACTTGTTATAGATATAGGCGTGTAATTTAAATAGGTTTCTGCCAATACATCCATATTATGCCGCATATCTGGATTAATCAAGTAATGGGCCAACATGGTATCAAATAACTTGCCTTTAACTTCAACATTGTATTTTGCTAAAACTTTAATATCATATTTTAAATTCTGACCTACTTTCTCAATTGTTTCATTTTCAAAAAACGGACGGAGTTGTTCAATGAGCTCTTGCGCTTCATCTTTATCTTCTGGAAAAGGCATGTAAAACCCTTTACCAATTTCCCAAGAAAACGCAATACCAACCAACTCTGCAGTTAATGGGTTTAAACCTGTGGTTTCTGTATCAAAACAGACTGAGGTTTGGCTCGTTAAGTTTTTAATAAATAATTTAGTTGCCATACCAGACGCTACACTTTGGTAAAAATGTGATGTAGTTTCAGCAGTTTTTCGGGTATTTTCTGTTTTCGCTTCCGCGGAAGCAATATCACCACCAAATAAAGAAAATTGTCCTGCACCAGCAGATTTCCCTTCTGTAGGTGTCTCTTTAGTATTTGTTGTAGAAGTTTTAGTGGTTTGGTTTGTAGTTGGTGTCTCCGTTGAAAACGTTTTAACAAAATTATCCGTTAAACGTCTAAACTCTAACTCTTCAAATATGGCTTTTACTTTGTCTACATCTGGATGGTCTAATTCAAAATCCTTTGCATTAAATTCAACAGGTACATCAAGCATAATGGTGGCTAGTTTTTTAGAAAGCAACCCCAATTCACCATTAGCTTCCACTTTCTCTTTCATCTTTCCTTTTAGCTGATCGGTATTTGCCAAAAGTCCTTCCATACTGCCAAATTGTGCCAAAAACTTTTTGGCAGTTTTTTCGCCTACACCAGGTAAACCAGGAATGTTATCACTAGAGTCTCCCATCATCCCTAAAAAGTCAATTACTTGCATAGGCTCCGTAACTTCAAACTTTTTTTGTACTTCGGGAATGCCCCAAGTTTCGTAACCGCCACCAAATACAGGGCGGTACATAAAAATATTATCAGTTACTAACTGTGCAAAATCTTTATCAGGTGTTACCATAAAGGTTTTAAAACCTTCTTTTTCGGCTTGTCGCGAAAGCGTTCCAATTACATCATCAGCCTCATACCCTTCCTTTACCATAATAGGAATATGCATGGCTTTTAAAATATTGTAAATATGCGGTATGGCGGTACGAATGCCTTCAGGCGTTTCATCTCTATTGGCTTTATAAGCCTCATACATTTCTACCCTATCAGCGCTTCCGCCTTTATCAAAACAAACTGCTAAATGGTCTGGTCGCTCACGTTTTATCACATCTAAAAGCGAATTCATAAACCCCATAATAGCTGAGGTGTCTTCTCCTTTAGAATTAATTCTAGGGTTTTTAATAAAAGCGTAATATCCGCGAAAAATTAAAGCATAAGCGTCTACTAGAAAAAGGCGTTTTTGGTCTGACATTTTGAGTGTTTTGATAGAAAACCAAAGCTACGAAAAGTTAACTTAATTACGCTGATGTAATTGTTTAATACGTTACATTTTGCTTATCTAAAACAGTTTTAGTCCTAAAGGCATAAAACACTAAATAGGCAAAACAAGCTACAGCAATCCAGTAGGATGACTGAATACTAAAAACATCGGCTAATTTTCCTTGAACCGGCGGAATAATGGCACCTCCAAGAATCATCATCACTAAAAAAGCTGAACCTTGCGAAGTGTATTTCCCTAAACCAGCAATACTTAAAGTAAAAATGCAAGGCCACATGATAGAGCAAAATAACCCTCCTGATAAAAATGCAAATAAAGCAATATTTCCAGAAGAAAATAAACCGATTAACATAGCGATACCTCCAAGTAAACTAAATGTTTTTAATGTAGTTACAGGATTATCTTTCGCATAGAAAAAGCCTGAAATTTGAACAGCAATACATACCGAAAAAAATAAAATTTCATCTGTAGTGAACACATATTTTATAGAATTCACTAAAACTATAACTCCAAGTGCGATATAGGGCACTATAATAAGAAGTGCTTTTTTTAATCCTTTACTAGGGTTAAACACAGTAATTGCGCCTACCCAACGGCCAATCATTAAACCGCCCCAATACAATGAGATATATTTACCTAATTCCGAATCGTTTAAAACAGGTAATCCTATACCGTTTAAACCAGAATCGCCTATACTCTTTTTTAATAATTCTCCTAAATTACTACCTATAGTAACCTCAGCACCAACATAAGTAAATATAGCTAGCATCCCTAAAACCAATTGTGGGTATTTCATGGCGCCCCAACCTTCTGGTTTGTTAGAAGCACTAGCGTTGGCTACAAAAATGGCTACCACTACTGCTAAAAGAGCTACAAAAAGCACAAGTAAACGTTGTTGTTCTAAATCCTCTGTTGCTATAGCATCTCCTGAATAGGTGCTAAAAATATAACCAAAGCAGCCAATGATAACTAGTGTTAAAACTATTAATAAGTTTCTCGCTTTATTAGCGGGCTCAAAAACCGTATCTGATTTAAGGTCTGGCAATTTTTTTGAAAAATAAAATAAAGCAGCCGCGAGTAAAAAAAGTAATCCTACACCAACGTAAAGCCATTGCACCGTTATTAGTGTAATTTCATTATTCTTTATCATACCAGCTAATTCACTAGTAGACCAAGATGCAGATCCAAATATTACAAGACTAACAACTACAGGGCCAATAGTAGTTCCAAAAGAGTTAATCCCGCCTGCCAAATTTAAACGATGAGACCCTGTTTTGGGATCGCCCAAAGCAATAGCAAATGGGTTGGCAGCCGTTTGTTGTAACGAAAAACCTAAACCAACCGTAAATAATACGATAAGTACAAAATAGAAAACTGCAGTTTGCCCCTGTTCTGCGCCAGAAGTGGCAGGAAACATTATAAATGCTCCAATGGCAGATAGTAACAAGCCATACACAATACCATTTTTATATCCCCAATTATTTAGAATATCTCGTTTTACAGCACTAGACATAATAAAAAGTAATAAGGCACCAATGTAATACGCGCCATAAAATGCAAAGTCTACAAGTTGAGATTGAAACTGATCTATATTAAAATACGTTTTACAAAACGGAATAAATACCCCATTAGAGGCAGCAATAAAACCCCAAAAGAAAAATACGGTTACTAATGTGGCAAGGGCTGATTTGTTGTTTTTGGTTGTCATAAAGAAACACTATTATAATTTTGAAGCACCAATATACTAATAATGAACTTAAATAATACTTATTAAAAAAACACCTTAGAAGTATTCATTTAAACAAAGCATTAACACAACTATAAGATTTTAAGATTTTGTATATACTTATCTTTACCCAAAAAAACCGTGCGTTGGATTATTATATTACTCATTTTTATCGTTATTGAAGTTTATGCATTTCAAGCATTTCGCGCTATATCTAAAAATATATGGATTAGCTTACTATATTGGACTATTACATTATTAGTAATGGGTAATTGTTTCTTCAGATTATACGGTATCACAAGAGCCGATTATGGAAACCCTCAAGCCTTCGCATTTGGATTTTTAATTGCACTTTTAGTACCAAAACTAATAATTATAGCTGTAATGTTTGCCGAAGATGTATTTAGAGTACCGCAGGCTATTTTTAGATATTTTACCGAAGGCCCTAACAAAAGTATAAACTACTTACCATCGCGTAGAGCTTTTATTTCTAAAATAGCATTAGGTATAGCAGCAATTCCTTTTGGAGCTATACTTTATGGACTTTATAAAGGGAAATACAATTTTAAAGTTTTAAAATACACACTAAGTTTTGAAGATTTACCAGAAGCCTTTGATGGGTATAAACTAACACAAATTAGCGATGTGCATTCTGGAAGCTTTGATAATAAAGAGAAAGTAGCCTATGCTATAGATTTAATAAATAAACAACAAAGTGATGTAATTCTGTTTACCGGTGATATGGTAAATAATGAATCTAAAGAAATGTTACCATATATAGATATTTTTAGCAAACTAAGTGCTAAAGACGGTTTATATTCCGTTTTAGGAAATCATGATTATGGTGATTATTTAAGATGGGAAACACCTGAAGCTAAAGCAACTAATTTGGAACTTTTAAAAACCATTCAAAAAGATATTGGTTTTGATTTATTGCTTAATGAGAGCAGATATATAGAGAAAAATGGAGCAAAAATAGCATTGATAGGTGTTGAAAATTGGGGCGCTGGTGGTTTTAAAAAAGCTGGTGATTTAAAAAAAGCTTCAAAAAACGTTAATGCTAATGATTTTAAGATATTGATGAGTCATGATCCCTCACATTGGGAAAAACAAGTAATTAAAGATGATTATCATTATCATTTAACGTTAAGTGGGCATACGCATGGTATGCAATTTGGTATAGAAATACCAGGTTGGTTTAAGTGGAGCCCTGTAAAATGGCGTTACAAACATTGGGCAGGTATTTACAAAGAAATGGGGCAATATATAAACGTAAATAGAGGGTTTGGCTATTTGGGCTTCCCAGGTCGTGTAGGTATTTGGCCAGAAATAACAGTTATTGAACTTAAAAAAGGTACACATAACGCCTAATTTCATGGAAATGTTATATTTACTTTAAAATTCGTTATTTTTATAAACATCTTAGAAGTAACCCGCTAGAAAAAGTAAATTTATAATAGTGTTTTCAAATTTTAATCAGAATTTTAAAATACTACTTAGACTAAAACATTATAAGTATGTCAAAATTTGGAGAGCTAATTGATGTTACAGTTCCAGTGCTATTCGATTTTTATGCAGAATGGAACGAGCAATCTACGGCTATGCATCCAGTTCTACGAGATGTTGCAGCATCACTTGGTGATAAAGCTAAAGTTATTAAGATTGATGTAGAAAAAAATGAAGAACTTGCCGATGCTCTTCGCGTAAAAGATCTTCCAACATTAATTATTTATAAAGACGGAGAGATGAAATGGAGACAAAGTGGTGCGCAAGATGCCAACACGCTTATAGATGTTATACAAGATTATCTGTAACTATAGTATATTTATAAATGACACAATATTTCTCCTACTTTTAAACAACAATTAAATTTGCCTGTATTTATTATTAAATACGCTACTCTATTTTACTACCTAATATTTAGTCTATTGTTTCTGCTTTATTTTATTTAGTTTTACAGTTTTATATAAAGTTATTGAGTATCATTTCAACAGACATACAGAAAGCGAAAGCTCTTTTAAGTGCAGATAAACTAGTAGCTATACCAACTGAAACGGTATATGGTCTTGCTGGTAATATTTATAGTGAAAAAGCTATCAAAGCAATTTTTGAAACTAAGCAGCGCCCCTTATTTAATCCTTTAATTGTGCATATTGCTTCAATAAAAAATATTGATACTATTGTTAGTTATGTTCCAGAAAAAGCAAAGCAATTGGCAAGTGTTTTCTGGCCTGGTTCTTTAACTTTAGTCCTGCCAAAAAGCGATACAATTCCAGATATAATTACAGCGGGTAAACCTACTGTAGCTGTTCGTGTGCCAAATCACCCGTTAACTTTAAAACTTTTAAAACAACTTGAGTTTCCTTTGGCTGCCCCAAGTGCAAATCCGTTTAACAGAATTAGTCCAACTACAGCAGCACATGTGGAAGGGTATTTTAAGGACAAAATAGAAATGATTTTAGATGGTGGTGCTTGTAAAAATGGTATAGAATCTACTATTGTAGGTTTTGAGCATGACGAACCCATTATTTACCGCTTAGGCTCAATCGCCATTGAAGATATTAAGGCTGTAATTGGTGAAATTTCTGTGAAAAACAAAAAAGAGCATAATCCTGAAGCTCCAGGAATGTTAGATAAACACTATGCGCCTATAACACGTACAGTTTTATCTACAAATATTTCAGAAGACATAAAAAAATACCCCAATATGCGTATTGGTATTATTGAATTTACTTCACATTCTCAAAGTAATGTTGTAAAACACCAAATTACTTTATCCAATAGGGGCGATTTAGCAGAAGCCACATCAAAACTATATGGTGCTCTTCATCGATTAGATAATAGTGATTTAGATATTATTATCGTTGAAATTTTCCCAGATACTGGATTAGGTAAATCGATTAACGACAGGTTAAGTCGAGCAAAAACAAAATAACTCCTTATTATTTTTACTTTTTCCTTCATTATTTACAAATAATTCTTACTTTAGATACAGCTAATTAACTCTATTATATTTACTAAAATAATTGGCTTTCAATGAAAAAAAGTATTCTAAATACTATAATTAATAATATTATTATTTTGGTAATAATTACTAGTTTAACAGTAATGCTAGGTTGGTTTTTACAGCTTAAACCTGTTCTAGAAATTATTCCAAGTAGTGCAACAATGAAGTTTAACTCTGCATTACTATTTTTTTTATCTGCAATTGCTGTATTCTGCATACATAAATCGAATGATTTTTTATTTGTACTAAACATAGTAACCAATGGGGTGCTTTTATTTATAACAGTATACACATTAATATCCTATATTACTGAGCTTCGTTTTGACCTTGATACGTTTTTTATATCCGATACGTATTCAATAACATTTCCTGGAAGAATGGGTGTTGGTACTTGTTGTTCTTTTTTATGTCTTGGTTTAGCAATATTTGGCTTTCAAACCAATAAAAAAAATATAATAAGTTTTTGTCAAATACTACTTTTTATAGTATTACTCTTATCTACAGTATCTATTATCTCTTATATACTAAATTTAAATTCTTTTGATAAAACAACTTTTTTTGAGTCAATGGCAATCCATACTTCAATTTTATTCTTTTTATTAACTACAGCTGTTTTGTTAAAACAACCAGATATTGGTTATGTAAAATACATTACAAGTAATTATGAAGGCAATCGCCTTTTATGGGTTAGCCTACCAGTTGTAGTATTACTACCTATAATTTTAGGCTTTATAATTTTATATCTGGTAAACAACGATATTGTAAAAATTAGCTTTGGAGTAGTACTATATTGCGTATCGTTCATCATTTTTAGTTTAATATACTTTACAGCAATTTCAATAAAAATAAATAAATCTGACAGGCGTAGAAAAATACTTGAAGATAAATTACAATCAAATAATAAAGAATTAAAACAATTTAAAACAGGCTTAGATAAAATTGCAATTATATCTACAACAGACCTAAAAGGCAATATTAAATTTGTTAATGAAAAGTTTTGTGAAATTTCTGGCTTCACTAAAGAGGAAATACTAGGAAAAAACATCAGTATTTTAAACTCTGGGTATCATCCAGATACTTTTTTTCAAGACATGTGGGATACCATAAATTCTGGTAAAATATGGGTTAAAGATATTAAAAACATCAAAAAAAATGGGAAATCATTTTGGGTAAATACAGCCGTTATTCCTTTTATGCTAAAATCTGGAAAACCTTATGAGTATTTAAGTATAAAAATTGATGTTACAGAACGCAAAAAGGCTCAAAATATATTACAATCAAAATATGTAAAACAACTAGAGAAAAACAATCATGAATTGGAGCAATTCGCGTATGTCGCTTCTCATGATTTACAAGAACCCTTAAGAACGATAACGAGTTTTTCAAACCTGCTATATCAGGAATACTACGACAAACTTGATAGTACTGGACAAGATAGTTTACGTTTTATAAAAGATTCTACAGATAGAATGCATATATTAATAAGAGATCTTTTAGATTATTCTAGATTAGGTAAAGACTATGAACTGGAACAAGTAAGTTTACAAAACGTATTAACAGACTGTATATCAGATTTAAAAAATAAAATTGATAGCTGCAATGCTAAGATAACTATTGGAAGCTTACCAGAAATAAATGGCTACAGTTTACCATTAAAGTTATTATTTCAAAATTTATTATCTAATGCAATGAAATTTGTTAAACCAAATGTAACACCCAATATTTACGTAGACGCTAAAGAAACGGAAAAGTTTTGGGAAATAACAGTTTCAGATAATGGAATTGGAATTCCTAAAGAGCACCAAAAACGTATTTTTGATATATTTCAAAGACTTCATAACAAATCAGAATTCGAGGGAACAGGCATAGGATTAGCACATTGTTTGCGTGTAGCCCAATTACATAAAGGAGAAATTATTATAAACACCAACATAAATGGTGGAAGTACATTTAAAACAACCTTAAAAAAAAGACTTAATAATGACAACTAAACTAGATTTAATTATTTTTATAGATGACGATTTTGCTACTAATTATTTACATGAAAGAAATGCTAAACTTGCAGATTGCACAAAGCATGTAAAAATATTTTCGTCTGCTTTAGATGCCTTAGGCTATTTAAAAAATACAGATAGTGAAGATTATATAAAGCCCAATATTATTTTCTTAGACATTAACATGCCTATAATGAATGGTTGGGAGTTTTTAGAAGAGTACGAAAAAATCAATATATCTAAACATAGCGATTTATTATTAGTTATGCTTACTACATCGTTAAACCCGAAAGATAAAGCAAAAGCAGATGATTGGAATATAGTATCTGACTATAGAAATAAACCATTATTAAGCGAACAATTATTGAAAATTGTTAAAGATAATTTCAACGAAAAAAATAATTCATAAAAAAACGATTTTAATTCCTATTAGCTGTTACTGGTAGCAACTCAACTATACTTACCCATTATCAATATTTAAAGTATACTATTAAATTCCTAGTTTTAAAAGCAATCTACAATACCAATTAAGCATTAATAATGTATTGCCTGTAAAACACTATTCAAAACTAAGATAATTTTAAGTATTTAAATGAACTGTGATGATGTTTTAAGAAATTCTTTATGTATAGATATAATCTTAAAACAAAATAAAAATGAAATTACTTAAAACTCTATTCGTTTTGCTATTACTAGTATCCTTCTCATGCACTGAAAAAGAAGACACAGAAGAAGAACAACAACAAACTGAAGGCGCTGTTAGCTTTACATTTGCCGACGGCAGAAGTTTTATTGTTGAAAACGTTAATGCCACTGTTACAAACCTTTATAGCTTTAGTGATACTAAAACCATTACCATTACTGGAACTGCAGGAGGTAGCGGAGAATTAACACTTACACTAGTTGATAAGGATGATGACTTTAAAGCTGTGGTTAATGAAAATGAATTTCCTTTTGGTGATACATCAAAATCATTTTATGCTACCATTAGATATGTAGATAATTCCTCAACTTTCACAGGTGGTGCTGGCACGTTTGATATTTTCAATTATGAAGAAAACACTAATTCTGGAACTTCAAAACTATCAGGTATATTTAATACAGCTAATAATTCAACTTGGATGCTTGGAAATATTTCAGGACTTGTTATCAGATGTTTAGAATGTCAATAGATTTAAACTAAAAAAAATACTCAATCAGTTTTTGCGCTCTATAGCAATTACTAATTGGGTGTTTATTCATCAATTTCAAATTAAAAAAACATCAAATATATTGTCTAAAATAATACCCCACACTATTTGGTAATCAAATATATAATCGTAAATTTGCAAACTCTTTTTTAAGAGCAAAATGTTTAATCAGAAAAATAAAAAAGTGTGGACACATTAAGCTACAAAACGATTTCTGCCAACAAAGCGACTGTAAATAAACAGTGGGTTGTTGTTGATGCTGAAAATCAAACGCTTGGTCGTTTGTCTTCTAAAGTTGCAAAACTTTTAAGAGGTAAGCACAAGCCAAACTTCACACCACACGTTGATTGCGGCGATAACGTTATTGTTATCAATTCAGAAAAAATCAACTTATCTGGAAACAAGTGGAATGACAAATCTTACATTCGTCACACTGGTTATCCAGGAGGTCAAAGAAGTTTAACTGCTACCGAGTTGTTTGGAAAAAATCCTGCTCGTATAGTAGAAAAATCAGTAAAAGGAATGCTACCTAAAAACAAATTAGGTGCTGTTTTATTCCGTAACCTAACAGTTGTTGTTGGTTCAGAGCACAAACACGAAGCTCAAAAACCAAAAACAATTAATTTAAATGAATTCAAATAAATGGATGTAATTCACAAAATTGGCCGTAGAAAGACGGCTGTTGCTCGCGCCTATGTTTCTGAAGGAAAAGGAAACATTACGATTAATAAAAAAGCCTTAACCGATTACTTTACTACAGGTACCTTACAGTACAAAGTAAAGCAACCTTTGGTTTTGACTAACAATGACGGCAACTTTGATATTACAGTAAATGTATATGGCGGTGGTATCACTGGTCAAGCAGAAGCTGTACGTTTAGCATTATCGCGCGCTATGTGCGAAATTGATGCTGAAAACAGAGGTATCCTTAAGCCAGAAGGTTTATTAACTAGAGATCCAAGAATGGTGGAGCGTAAAAAATTCGGACAGAAGAAAGCGCGTAAGAAATTCCAGTTCTCTAAACGTTAATCTTCAAAAACATCTAATTCAGAATCTCTTAATCCAGATTCTGAATTATTTTATGTTATTAAAATCGCTGAAAAGTTCAGCAAATTAAAACCAGTTATTGTTGTCTATTTCGCATTTGCGAAAAGATGTAGTTTAGCATCTAAATGAAGCCAAAAGCTAATAGTAATCTGCTAAAAGCCAAACGGAACATTGCTAATTCAACAGAACGTAAACTATTACAAAAATGGCAGTAGAAGTAAAAGAACTACTAGAAGCAGGTGTACACTTTGGTCACCTTACACGTAAGTGGGATCCAAACATGGCACCTTATGTTTATATGGAGCGTAACGGCATCCATATTATCAACCTTTACAAAACAGCAGCTAAAATTGACGAAGCTGGAGCAGCACTTGCTAAAATTGCAGCTTCAGGACGTAAAATTTTATTTGTTGCTACAAAAAAACAAGCAAAAGATATTGTGGCTGAAAAAGCTGGCGGCGTAAATATGCCTTACATCACAGAAAGATGGCCAGGTGGTATGCTAACTAACTTTGTTACTATTAGAAAAGCGGTTAAAAAAATGGCTATGATTGATAGAATGAAGAAAGATGGTACTTTCATGACACTATCTAAAAAAGAGCGTTTACAAGTAGACCGTTTAAGAGCTAAATTAGAAAAGAATTTAGGTTCTATTAGCGACATGACACGTTTACCAGGAGCACTTTTTGTTGTAGATATTAAGCGTGAACATATCGCCATTAAAGAAGCTCAGAAATTAAATATTCCAATTTTTGCAATGGTAGATACAAATTCAGATCCGCGCCAAGTGGATTATGTAATACCAGCAAATGATGATGCTTCTAAATCTATAAGTAAGATTTTAACCCATGTTACTGATGCGGTAGCAGGAGGTTTATCTGAAAGAAAGGCTGAAAAAGAAGCTGCAGCAGCTGCAAAAGAAGCCCCAAAAGCAGAAGCTAAAAAAGCAGCACCTGCTAAAAAAGAAGAGGAAGAATAAATTATAGTATTAAAACATAATTAAGTCGTTTAGTTCTTTCTTTGTTGAAATAAATTAAACGACTTTTTTCAATTTAAAAACATTTTTAAGTTATGGTAAAAGTAACAGCCCAAGAGGTAAATAAATTAAGACAAGCTACAGGCGCAGGTATGATGGACTGCAAAAAAGCCTTAGTTGAAGCTGAAGGCGATTTTGATAAAGCTATTGAAGTTTTACGCAAAAAAGGACAAAAAGTTGCAGCTAAAAGAGCAGATAGAGAATCTAGCGAAGGTGCTGCTGTAGCAAAAGTAAATGCTGACAATACAGTTGGTGTAGCTATAGTTTTAGGGTGTGAAACTGACTTTGTTGGTAAAAACGAAAACTTTTTAGCTTTAGCAAGTCAATTAGGAGATATTGCTATAACAACATCATCTAAAGATGAGTTTTTAGCTGCCGATTTTGATGGTATGTCTGTTGCTGATAAATTAGTTGAGCAAACAGGTGTTATTGGTGAGAAGTTAGACATAAAAGCTTTTGAAAAAGTAGAAGCTGCTTATGTTGGATCTTACGTACATATTAATAAAATTGCTGCTATAGTAGGATTTTCTAGCGTTGTAGATAATATTGAAACTTTAGGTAAAGATGTAGCAATGCAAATTGCATCTATGGGAGCAACCACACTATCTTATAAAGATTTTGATCCTGCTTATGTAGCATCTGAAACCGAAGCGAGGATTGCTGTAATCGAAAAAGAAAATATTGAGTTAGAACGTTTAGGTAAAACACTTAAAAATGTACCTCAATACATTTCTCAAGCGCAATTAACACCAGAGGTTATCGCAAAAGCTGAAGAAGCTGCCAAAGCTGAATTAAAAGCAGAAGGTAAACCTGAGCAAATCTGGGATAGAATTTTACCAGGTAAAATGCAACGTTTTATTTCTGATAATACCACTTTAGATCAAGAGCAGTGTTTATTAAATCAGAATTTTATTAAAGACGAAAAGAAAACTGTTGAAGCCTATGTGGCATCTTACGGTGCTACTGAAATTACTGGCTTTAAACGTGTTACTTTAGGATAATAACCCGTTTAGCATCGCATATTAAAACCCACCATTTTAAACTGGTGGGTTTTTTAGTTTACCTAATTAACATGGGCAATCTAAAGTTCCGTCTGATCTTACATCACATTCTCCTTCACATGTTTCTACACATGAAATCGATGTAAATAGTATTACTGTTAAAATTAAAAATTTAGTTAAGATTGATTTTTTCATAAGAATATTGTTAATATTTGACTAATAACAAATATAATAAATAAGATGACTGTTGTTTTGATCGCTTATTGTTATACCTAAAATCTAAATAATATAGCATTTAAGGTATAAAAAAAATGTTTAGTTTTGTTAAAGCACAAAATTCATAAAGACATGAGCCTTAGCAATTGTTTTGATTTAAGATTATATGTGTTTTGGCGAATAATATGAGACAATAAAATAGTAATAGAAACTATCTAATGAAATACAAAAGAATACTCCTAAAACTATCAGGTGAAGCCTTAATGGGTACACGCCAATATGGTATAGACCCAGAACGACTAGCTGAATACGCTCAAGATATAAAAACGATTACCAGTAAAGGTGTACAAGTAGCCATAGTTATCGGTGGTGGTAATATTTTTAGAGGTGTTGCTGGTGCTAGTAACGGTATGGATCGTGTACAAGGAGACCACATGGGGATGCTAGCTACCGTTATTAATGGCTTAGCATTACAAAGTGCCCTTGAGGATGCAGATATCCCTACGCGCCTTCAAACTGCTATAAAAATAAATGAAGTTGCAGAACCTTTTATTAGAAGAAAAGCAATGCGTCATTTGGAAAAAGGACGTGTTGTTATTTTTGGTGGTGGTACAGGAAACCCCTATTTTACTACAGATTCTGCTGCGGTATTACGCGCTATCGAAATTGAAGCAGATGTGATCTTAAAAGGTACTCGTGTAGATGGTATTTATAACGCAGATCCCGAAAAGGATAGTAATGCTGTTAAATTTGATTCTATTTCTTTTGATGATGTGCTAAAAAAAGGATTAAAAGTAATGGATACAACTGCTTTTACCTTAAGTCAGGAAAACAAATTACCTATTATTGTATTTGATATGAATACGCTTGGAAATTTACTTAAAGTAGTTTCTGGGGAATCTATAGGTACAGAAGTTAATATTTAAATATGGCTTAATTTTTGAATCTTTATGGTTAATTAAAATTTTTAAAAAATGAACGAAGACATACAATTTATATTAGACACAACAAAAGAAGCTATGGATAATGCCATTGCACATCTTAAAAAACAATTTACAAATATAAGAGCTGGTAAAGCAAGTCCTGCTATGTTAGGAAGTGTTATGGTAGATTATTATGGATCTCAAACACCTCTAAGTCAAGTTGCCAATGTAAACACACCCGATGGTAGAACAATAACTGTACAGCCTTGGGAGAAAAATATGCTACAGGAAATAGAACGTGGTATTGCCTACGCAAATTTAGGATTTAACCCTATGAACAATGGAGATACTATTATTATTAATGTACCACCATTAACTGAAGAACGTCGTAAAGACTTAGCAAAACAAGCTAAATCTGAATCTGAAGATGCTAAGGTAAGTATAAGAACTGCTCGTAAAGACGCCATGAACGATGTAAAAAAGAATGATGATGTATCAGAGGATTTAAAAAAGAATGCTGAGATTGACATACAACAAATGACGGATAAGTTCGTTAAAAATGTCGATGACCTTTTTGATAATAAAGAAAAAGAAATCATGACTGTATAAAATAAAGAGCGACACTAAAGTCGCTTTTTTTCTTTAATCTATAGCTTTCTATTATAACCAATGTTTAAATTTTGCACCCTCATTTTTTGTTTAACTATTAGTTTGGTGCAAGCTCAAAATTCAGCGATTAATTTTTTAAAAATTGAACAAGATTCTGTAAAAAAGAGTTTTTTTTTAAAACAAATAGGCAACGGTTACTTCCCTACTAAATATTTTGATTTTGATTTAAGATACTTAGTAAAATACAATCAGTTTGAAGGCTTAAGAACGGGGCTTGGAGGTGTTACAAATAAAAATTTTTCTGAAAAATATAAGATAAACGGCTACACGGTTTATGGATTTAGAGATGATGCTTATAAATTTAGTATTGGTGGTAGTGTTCGATTATCCGAAAGCACTAATACGTGGCTAAACCTATCATATACTGATGATTTACAAGAAACAGGAAGTTCTAAATTCTTAACTGACACACGTTTTTTTCAGTTTTTCGAACCTCGCCTACTAAATATAGATTTGTTTCATCGCCATATCACGCAAGCCATTTCTATAGCGCATAAATTTCACCCCAAATTATCTACTGAAACTCAATTTTCTTCAAGCAATGTAGAACCTACCTATAACTATGTGTTTAATTTAGATGGAGAACAATTTAATAAGTTTCAATTTACTACGGCAACTTTATCAATGCAATGGAGTCCCTTTAGCCAATTCAGAATAGCTGATAATGTATATAAAAACATAAAAGAGGGGTACCCAAAATTCACATTACAATATTCTAGAAGTATAAAAGACGTTTTAAAAGGTGATTTTAATTTTTCAAAATTGGATTTTAAAACCATCCATCGGCATTTACACAAAAATAAAAATGTATCAGAGTTTACTTTAGTCTCAGGTATAGCAAGAGGTGATGTGCCTTTAACACATTTGTATCATGCCTACCCAAACAACATTAATAAAGAAACTATTTTACAACGTTTTTCGGTTGCTGGCATAACAAGTTTTGAAACTATGTTTTTTAATGAGTTTTTCTCTGATAAATTCACTACAGTTCAACTAAAACACTTTTTAAAACCGTTTAATATTTCGCAGCGCTATAAACCACAGTTGGTACTTATTTCTCGTTTTGCCATAGGTGATATTAACAACCCAGAACGTCATGAAAATATTTCATTTGGTTCTTTACGAAAAGGCTATACAGAGTCTGGTTTTGAAATCAACAAACTACTTTTTGGTTTTGGCCTAAGTTTTACTTATCGTTACGGTGGTTACCATCTGCCAAATTTTGAAGATAACATTGCTTTTAAATTTACTTTTAACCTAACATTATAGTTGATTAACAGCACTTAATACATTGTTTTTTCTACCTTTGCGCATCTTTTACAAAACCTCATGTTTAAATTATTTAATAAGAACTTTTGGGATGTTAGTGCACGATTAATTCTTAGGAATAAAATTTTTATTTTAATAGGAATTATCATTGCTACTTACCTTTTTAGCACCCAATGGGATTATATGCGTTTTAGTAATACAGAAGCCAATTTATTACCAGATGACCATGAAGCAAATATTACGTATAACAACTTTTTAAAAAAATTTGGTGAAGAAGGAAATTTAATAGTTATCGGTGTAAAAGATAGCTCTCTTTTTACCGTTGAAAAATTAAATGCATGGAATTCATTTTGTTCCGTATTTAAGAATCATGAGGCTATTGAGGATGTAATTTCTATAAAGGATTTACAAAAACTAGTAAAAAATACCGCAGAAGAAAAATTTGCACTAGAGCCTTTTTTAAAAGATTCTATTGCGAGTATTTTAGAAATTAAAACACTACAAGAAGAACTTTTTAATAAATATCCATTTTACGATAATTTTTTATTTAATAGTGAAACGAAAACCATACGTACTGCTTTATATTTTAAAAAATCGTTAGTTAACACCTCTGCTAGAAAAGAGTTTGTACTCAATATTTTAGAGCCAAAAATAACCGAGTTTGAAAAAAATTACGGTTTAGATATTCGCATCTCTGGAATGCCTTATATACGAACCAAAAATGCAGAAAACATTATTGGCGAAATTGGGAAGTTTGTAATTGCCGCATTACTTGTAACCTCACTAATTTTCTTTTTCTTTTTTAGATCGTTTAGAGCTACGTTTATCTCCCTAATAGTAGTGTGTATTGGTGTTATGTGGACTTTAGGAATTATTGGTTTATTGCGTTATGAAATCACAGTACTTACTGCTTTAATACCTCCATTAATTATAGTTATAGGAATTCCTAATTGTATTTTTTTAATTAATAAATACCAACACGAAGTAAAATTACATGGTAACAAAGTAAAATCGTTACAGCGTGTTATTACTAAAATTGGTAACGCTACGTTAATGACAAATGTTACTACAGCATCTGGTTTTGCTACATTTATTTTAACTGAAAGTACACTTTTAAAGGAATTTGGTATTGTGGCGTCGCTAAGTATTTTAGCTATTTTTATATTATGTTTACTTATTATTCCTATCATATACACATTTCTTCCATTTCCAAAAGACCGCCATTTAGAGCACTTAAATAAACGATGGATAGGTGGTTTTGTAAATTGGATGGAGCGTATGGTACGTAAAAAACGTATTGCTATTTATGCTATTTCTGTTGTATTATTAACCGTAAGTATTATTGGAATTTACCAAATTAAGGTGTCTGGTAGCTTAATTGAAGATATGCCACAAGACTCTCAGTTTGTAAACGATATTCGCTTTTTTGAAGAAGAATTCGACGGTATTCTTCCCGTAGAAATAATGGTGGATACTAAACGTAAAAAAGGTGTTATGAAATTATCTACCTTAAAACGTATGGATAATATTGAAGCCTATATTGAAGAAACTCCAGAATTATCTAAACCTATATCGGTGGTTGGTTTAGTTAAATACTCTAAGCAAGCCTATTATAACGGTAACCCAAAATATTACCAATTACCAACAACTCAAGAAAACAGTTTTATTTTATCGTATGCTAAAAACTCTACATCAGATGTAGATTTACTTAAAAACTTTGTGGATAGTACAGGTCAGTTTGCCCGTATCACTACATTTATGAAGGATATTGGTACAGATAAAATGGAGCGTATTCAAGAAAATTTAGGTGATAAAATTGATAAAGTATTTCCTAAAGAACGGTACGATGTCACCATGACTGGTAAAGCATTAGTGTTTCAAAAAGGCACAAAATATTTAGTAAAAAACTTAGCTATTTCGTTATCCTTAGCCATATTATTAATCTCGTTATTTATGGCATATATGTTTAGGTCTGCTAGAATGATTATTGTATCACTCATCCCTAATTTATTACCGCTTCTAGTCACAGCGGGTGTTATGGGCTATATTGGTGTACCTATAAAACCATCTACCATTTTGGTGTTTAGTATAGCATTTGGTATTTCGGTAGATGATACTATACATTTTCTAGCAAAATACCGTCAAGAATTACAAGCCAATAAGTGGAAAATAAAACCATCAGTTTACGGTGCTTTAAGAGAAACAGGTGTAAGTATGTTTTATACTTCTATTGTACTATTTTTTGGGTTTTCTGTATTTACCATTTCAAATTTTGGAGGCACAGTTGCTTTAGGTGCTTTAGTATCGGCTACATTATTATTTGCTATGTTATCAAATTTATTGCTATTACCTTCTTTATTATTATCCTTAGAAAGAAGTATTGCTAATAAACAAGTGCTTAAAAAACCACCAATTAATATTATTCCAGAAGAAGATGATAATGATGTTTAACTAATGTATCAAAAAACAACATTAATTACAATTCAAAACCTTAATAGCTGAAATATCCTAAATTTATTGAATTTTTACATTTTATTATTTGAATTTTAAACATGTAAACTATTATATTTACTGTCCAAAACACTTATATATGCAGCTGTATTCTGTCTCGCAATTATTAAAACAAGAAAATAGGTTACCAGAAGTAGAAATTAAAGGTTGGGTAAGAACTTTTAGAGCTAACCGATTTATTGCTTTAAATGACGGATCGACAATAAAGAATATTCAGTGCGTTGTAGATTTTGAGAATACTGATGAAGATCTTTTAAAGCGAATTACTACTGGTGCTGCATTACATATTAAAGGAGAGTTGGTTGAAAGCCAAGGAAAAGGACAAAGTGTTGAAATTTTAGTAAGCGATTTAGAGGTTTTAGGCGATTCTGATGCTGAAGAATTTCCTATCCAACCTAAAAAACACTCCTTTGAATTTTTACGTGAAAATGCGCATTTACGCACACGTACCAATACGTTTAGTGCGGTAATGCGTTTACGCTCTACATTGTCATTTGCTATACATAAATATTTTAATGATAATGGCTTTTACTATATGCATACGCCAATAATTACAGGAAGCGATGCTGAAGGTGCTGGAGAAATGTTTAAGGTAACCAAACTCGATGAAAAAAATCCACCTTTAAAAGATAATGGCAATGTTGATTATTCTAAAGATTTCTTCGGAAAGGAAACTAATCTTACCGTTTCTGGCCAACTAGAGGCAGAAACCTACGCTATGTCGCTTGGAAAAGTATATACCTTTGGCCCTACATTTAGAGCCGAAAACTCTAACACCTCTAGGCACTTATCTGAGTTTTGGATGATTGAACCCGAAGTTGCCTTTATGGACTTACCAGGGAATATGGATTTAGCTGAAGATTTTTTAAAGTACGTTCTATCCTATATACTAGAGCATAATAAAGATGATCTGGATTTTTTAGAACAGCGTTTACTTAACGAAGAAAAAACTAAACCACAAGCAGAACGCAGTGATATGGCTTTAATTGAAAAATTAAAGTTTATAATAGACAATAATTTTAAGCGTGTAAGCTACACAGAAGCTATTGATATACTGAGAAATAGCAAGCCCAATAAGAAAAAAAAGTTTAAATATCCAATTACCGAATGGGGATGTGATTTACAAAGTGAACATGAACGTTTTTTAGTTGAAAAACACTTTAAATGCCCTGTGATTTTATTTGATTACCCTGCCAATATCAAAGCATTTTATATGCGATTGAATGATGATGGCAAAACAGTTCGTGCTATGGATATTTTGTTTCCTGGTATTGGCGAAATGGTTGGCGGCTCTCAACGTGAGGAACGTTTAGAAGTGCTAAAAGAAAAAATGGATGCATTAGATATTCCTGAAGATGAATTGTGGTGGTATTTAGATTTACGTAAATATGGCACAGCGGTACACTCTGGCTTTGGTCTTGGTTTTGAACGCTTGGTTATGTTTGTTACAGGTATGGGTAATATTAAAGATGTGATTCCTTACCCAAGAACACCACAGAATGCAGAGTTTTAAGCGTCTCTAAACAGTTTTAAAAATACAACCACGCAAACACATTACAATTTTTTGAATGTGTACTTACACTTGCAAGTATACCCGCGCTAGGGATTGCAGTGAAAAGCCCACAGCGAGGTACGAAGCGAGGACTTGCAGCGAAAAGCCCGACCCGACAGGGAAGCGCCCAAAAAACAATAGTTTTGATTTTTTTTGATGAGAATTGTTTGGCATGACCTTTGGTTTACGTATTGCTTTTTCTATCTTTGATTAACACCAAATAACCATGTTAAAGCAATATTTACAGTTTAAATTATCGCAAAAGCTATCGCCACAGCAAATTCAATTAATGAAATTGATACAGTTGCCTACGCAAGCTTTTGAGCAACGAATTAAACAGGAATTAGAGGAAAACCCTGCGCTTGACAGTGGTAAAGAGGAAAAAGAGGCTGATTTTGATGCGGAGTTTGAAAATAGTACTGATGAGTTTGATGATAGTGACTCTATAAATGCCGATGATATTAATGTTGATGAGTATTTAAGTGATGATGAAATACCTGATTACCGTACGCATGCCAATAATTACAGTAGTGATGATGATGAAAAATCTATTCCGTATGCTGCTGGCACCTCGTTTACACAACACTTAAAAAATCAGTTAAATACCTATAGACTTAATGATGAAGAACGTGATATTGCTGAGTTTTTAGTAGGAAGTGTTGACGAAAGTGGCTATATAAGGCGTTTACTTTCTGATATTATGGATGATTTGGCGTTTACACAGAATGTATATACCACTGAAGATAAAATTGAAAGTGTTTTAAAAATTGTACATCAGTTAGATCCTGCTGGTGTTGGTGCGCGTAATTTACAAGAATGTTTAAGCATACAATTACATAGAAAAGAAAAAACTAGTGATACTGATTTAGCCATTACTATTATTGATAATGCTTTTGATGCATTTACAAAAAAGCATTATAAGAAACTGTTGCAAAAGTTTGATATTACAGAAATGCAGCTAAAAGATGCTATTACTGAAATTGAACATTTAAACCCTAAACCTGGTGGTTCTTACGCTGGTAATAACCGCATTGTGGAGCATGTAGTACCCGATTTTGCCATAAAAATTGTTGATGGTGAATTAGAATTAACACTTAATGGTAGAAATGCACCTGAGCTTCATGTATCTAGAGAGTATAATAATATGCTAAAGGGTTACAAGGATGCAAAAGATAAAAGTAAATCTCAAAAAGATGCAGTGTTATTTATTAAGCAAAAACTAGATGCTGCAAAATGGTTTATTGAAGCTATAAAACAGCGACAGCAAACGCTTTTTGTAACTATGAGTTCTATTATGCACTATCAAAAAGATTATTTTTTAACTGGTGATGAACGCCAATTAAAACCTATGATTCTTAAAGATATTGCCGATGAAATTGATATGGATGTTTCTACAGTATCTCGGGTTGCTAATAGCAAATATGTTGATACACCTTACGGCACTAAATTGATAAAGGAATTCTTTTCTGAATCTATGAAAAATGATCAAGGTGAAGATGTTTCTACTAGAGAAATTAAAAAAATATTAGAAACTGTTATTGAGGAAGAAAATAAAAAGAAACCACTTACCGATGAAGGTTTAGCTAAAATTTTAAAAGAAAAAGGATACCCTATTGCTAGACGAACTGTGGCTAAATACAGAGAACAATTGGATATTCCTGTGGCTCGTTTAAGAAAGAAAATTTAATGCACCATATTTTAAAGAGTATTTCGGGTGTTTTTCATCCCTTAATAATGCCCATTGCAGGTGTTGTTTTTTATTTTGCTAAAACACCACGGTTTATTGATAAAACAGTTATTTGGGCAAAACTTATTTCACTTTCTATTCTTACTATTATTCTACCTATACTTTTGTATTTTTTATTAAAAACATTAGGTAAAGTAAACTCTATTGATTTAAAAAGCACTAAAGAGCGTATTATGCCTTTAATTTTAAATGCGGTAGTAGTTATTTTAGTCATTCAAAGAATTTTAAGGCCCGATCCTTATATAGAACTCTACTACTTTTTTGTGGGTATTCTAATTTCTACTTTAACGTGCTTAATATTAGCGTTTTTTAAGTTTAAAGCAAGCATACATATGATTGCTATTTCTGGTGTTTTTATGTTTTTTATTGCACTTAGTATTCATTTTAGTATTAATATTAATGGTACGTTGGCACTAATGTGTATTATTACTGGAGCTGTAGCAACATCAAGATTGCATTTAAAAGCACATACGTATCCTGAATTAATTATGGGTATTGTTGTTGGGTTCTTTCCTCAACTTATTTTGATTACAAAATGGCTTTAAAGAATGTAGAATATTAAGCCAACTTTAAGAGCATTCATATCTATTGGTTCTCCATTAATTTGAGCAGTATCATCAAAAATTGAATTTAAACCATAATGCACAAATACATTCCACGTGTTATAACCTGTGCTTAGGGTGAGACCGTATTGAAAATTATTAAAACCAGGATTGTTACTATACTTTAATTCGCCTAAATCGCCCTCAAATTTACTTCTATTTGAAAACACATAGCCTAGTTTTACACCTACATATATGCGCCAAAACTTATAATCTGTTGCTGTAGAGGTTCTCCATCGGTATTCTATAGGTAACTCTATTACGTGTTCTGAAAATTTATTTTTAGTGAAGTTGATAGTTGTATCATCAATAATGCTATAATTAAAAGTTCCTGAATTATCTTGTTGTATTAGCATATTTTGAATGTATGAATTGGTAGAATATCCTAAACCTATACCGATAGCTTTATTTCGTCTCTTATTAATTGGCATATCTTTAATATACCCCAAATGAAACCCAAGCGAAAAACTATTCTGCTTTAAACCATCTGGTCTATTTATCAATACATTGTATGTTGTTCCTATATAAATCTGATCTTCTTTGTATAGAGAATCTACAACTTTACTTGTAATTTCTTGAGAAAATATAAATGTTGTAAAAAGCGTGAGAACTAAAACTACTAAAGATTGCTTCATGTAAAGGGTTGCTATTGATTCACAAAGATAATAGAATACAGTTATAAGTCATTTTGTATTTTAACTTACAACGTTTTACAGAATGTATATTCAACTGTTTTCTTGATAATAATATATTAAAAAACTTACAAAATTTTCGTTAAAAAAAGCTTCTCGATACAAATTTTACGTATTTATTATCGCATCAAAAACTTAAAACGACCATATTATTTTACTACAATAATATCATTAATATCAGTAGTGTATTTTGGTGATAATCGTTCTTGGCGCATTTTCCAAGTACGCTTTAAATCTTGATTACCTAATTTTACTTTATGAGTTGCATACTTTTTATTTAATTTATCAATAGCGCTCATTAAGGGTTTGTGTTTAGGGTTTTCAGCATCAAACATTTGCAATTGCTGATTATTTGTAGGTACTAATCCCATTACAATAACACCTGCACGCTTGTATTTAATACCTGTTTTAAAAAGTTGCGTTACCGCATTAACAGCAGCACCACTAATAATTAAATTAGAATCTGTTGGATACGGAAAATTTACTACTCTACTCGCTTTATGCTGCGCCATATCCTTTTTATACCTATCGCTTTCTAAGGTTACATACACCATATAACAGCTAGACCCTTGCTTGCGTAATTTTTCGGCACAACGCGTGGCAAAGGTAGATACACGCTCCTTTATATAGTGTATATCATCATAACTATAATCAAAACTACGTGTGGTGGCTATAGCTTTTTTTGTTGTAGGCTCATCAAGTTGTAATTGCGCAATACCCTCTAACTCCTTTTTTAGTTTAAAGCCTGTAGAACCAAAATTTTTACGCACCCAAGCGTCAGGGAGGTTTACAAAATCTATCGCCTTTGTACAGCCTTTAGCATTTAATTTCTTTTGAAACCCACGCCCTATTCCCCAAACATTCTCAATGGCAATCCATTTTAAGGCTTTAACTCGTTTTTCTTCAGAATCTATAACGTAAACCCCTTTTGTTTCCTTAGGAAATTTACGCGCTATTTTATTAGCAACTTTACTTAATGCTTTTGTTGGTGCTATACCTACACAGGTGGGTATGCCCGTCCATTTTAAAATACGCTGCCGTATTTGATTGCCGTAATCTTCAAAATTATAGTTTTCAAAACCTTTAAATTCTAAAAAAGCCTCGTCTATACTGTACACCTCAACATTTGGTGTAAACTGCTCTAAAATTGTCATAACTCGATGACTCATATCGCCATATAATGGATAGTTGGAAGATAATACGGTAATACCATTTGCTTTACAAAACCCATCCCATTTAAAAATAGGAGCTCCCATTGGTAAGTTTAACGCTTTAGCTTCATCACTTCTAGCAATAACGCAACCATCGTTATTACTTAAAACAGCAATAGGCTTGGTTTGCAAAACGGGGTTAAATACCCGCTCGCAAGACGCATAAAAGTTGTTACAATCTACTAAGGCATACATAGTATAAAATTACAGATTTATTTACATTTAGTGCATGAAAAAAGATATAATTGTTTCAGAAAATCAACGTCCTTTTTGGCAACGTTTTGTTGCTTCTATTTTTTTTACAACAGCTCTAGCATTATTTGTATATATAATTTATAATGCAAACTGGACAGATAAAAACTTAAAAAACATAGGATATAATTTTAATACTGTAGTATATCTTGTTGTTGCAGGTATTGGATTTTCCTTTAACAAAAGTGTTTATATAGATGTAAAAAAGTCAAGATTTCGTGCTACGTTTGAAGTGGGACCTATTAAGTTTGGACAATGGAAAGCTATTAATAATTATGAGTATGTTTCTATATTTCATCAACCTCTCATAGATGGTGAAAAAGTATATGAGATAAATTTATGGTACAACAGAAATCAACACTGGGAATTGTATAAAAAATATGATTTTAAGGAAGCTTTTGTAATTGGTTACGAAATTTCAGAATTATTACAAATAGATATACTAGATGCAACTATTCCTAATAATTATAAATGGATAAATAAAGAAGCTTCTATGAAAAAAGGCGAAATGGTATATAAAAACATCTAGCCTAAAATAATGTCTTCTTTTTTATAATTGTTGTACCAATACGTTTATAAATAACTTCTTGCCCATTTGCACAAAAGGTATATACGCCTTTTGCTTTTTGTTCTGAAACTGATAAAAGCACAACATCTTCTACATTACAATTATATTCTTTAGCTACTTTGTTTTTTACATGATTCATCGTAGCTCTGCCCTTCTTTAATTGTGCTTGTATTTTACCGTTAAGTTTAGGTTCTACATAATCTTTTGGCAAACTACATTTCGTGTTTTCTTTTGATGTTGATACCGTTTTAATATTAGATTTTGCATTTGCTGCTTTAATATCAATATACTCCCAAGTAAAATCTGCTTTTAATAATACTCGCCTACCATCATCAGTTTTTACAATGTGATTATCTTGAGCAAAACTGATAAAGGAAGTGAATAAAACAAAAAACAAGATAAATGATTTCATAGCAAAAATTATAAAATTCAAACGGTTACTCAAAAATACAACTTAATCTTCAACATACTCTAAAATATCAGCGGGTTGGCACTTTAGTGCTTTACAAATAGCCTCTAAGGTTGAAAACCGAACTGCTTTGGCTTTTCCAGATTTTAAAATAGAGAGATTAGCAGTAGTAATACCAATAATTTCAGCAAGTTCTTTACTTTTCATGTTGCGTTTGGTTAGCATAACATCCAGATTTACAACTATTGGCATAACTATATGGTTAAATCGTTTTCTTCTTTAATATATCTCCCTTTTTTCAAAACATCTAAATACAGATAAATTAAAAAAGCAATAACCAAATGGGCAAACACAATAAAATAATCATCTCCAAAACGAATTGAAACTCCTTTTATCAAAAAAGAGCTAGTAAATATTATAATATAACCTAACGGAAGCATATTTAGTATTAGAAATAAACGTAATCGTTTTAAACTCCTTTTATCGAATAGCTCCTTTTTCACAAAAACTTTCAAAAATTCTTTAAAAGCATAAAAGTAAATAATGTAATATGCCATAACAATCCACATAATAAAAATAGCATAATTAAAAGGTACGTTAATATTTAGCCCTAATACAGGTACGTGAACTTTCCCTCTGTTGTCTATAACATCTACAAAAAGTATATCTAGTTCAAATTTATATTCTAAAAAAGCGAATATTGAAAATACGAATAGAAATAGCAATACAATGGCAATAGTATAAAACAGTATTTTGGATGTTACGTAAGCGAGTTTTTTCATTTCGTTATATCGTTAAATCGTTTTCTTGTTTTAATAAACCTCCTTCTTTAAAAACTTCAGCCATTATAAACGCTACTAAAACTAGAATAAATGGACCAATAGAAAGTCTGAAACCTTTAAATCCTCCTAACTCAAAGCTAATTGAGGAATAACTAATTAGTATGATATAAATCAAAAGATACATCCCAATGCGTCTAAACGATTTTACGTTTTGCATCCCAAATGTTTCAACACGTTTTACCGACATCATTACGCTCTGAAATTCTTTAAGAGCCATAAAAACCAACGCAAATACAGCAATATATTTTAAATAATTAATATAAAGAGATCCTGTCGTTATATGATCTATTGTGTAAACATCTTTATCTTCCATCAAGTCATCTTTTTTCAATTTATATGATATAGAATAATTATATTGTTTGGTATTAAATTGTAATTCTTTACCCTTATAATAATTCTTATCTATTTGAAGATGAACAAAAAATATTGTTAGCGCTATTACTATTACAACTAGCCCTATCTTAAAAATTTTACACAACAGTATTGCAATATTGAGAAGTGTGTTTTTAGTCATTACGCCTAAAATTATTGTTTAACAATAACAAAAATAAATAAAATTATCGAAAAACAATAATATTAATTAAAACTATTTTAAACTCCAGAATAACGGAAGCATTATTTATATTTGTTTTAGATGAAAGATTTTCCAAAAAAATTACAAGACAAACTTGATGAGCGTAGAACAAATAATGCGCTACGTTTGCTTAAGTCTCCCAATAATTTAATCGATTTTTCATCAAACGATTATTTAGGATTTTCTAAAAAAAACATCATTTTCAAAAATGCACATCAGTTTTTAAAAGACCATAATATTACTCAAAACGGTGCAACAGGCTCCAGATTACTTTCTGGAAACCATAAATTGTATTACGAGGTAGAACAACAACTATGTGAGTTTCATCATAGTCCATCTGCTGTAATTTTTAATTCGGGTTACGATGCTAATATTGGCTTCTTTTCATCGGTTCCGCAACGTGGTGATATTATTTTATATGATGAATATATACACGCATCCATAAGAGATGGCATTTCTATGAGTCATGCAAAAGGATATAAGTTTAAACATAATGATGTAGCCGCATTAGAAAAAAAATGTGAACATGAACGCCATAGAAATTCAAAAGAAACAAACATTTATATTGTTACAGAATCTGTATTCTCTATGGATGGCGATACACCTCATCTGGAAAAAATAGCACAGGTAAGTAAACAGCACAATGCGTTTTTAGTTGTAGATGAAGCCCATGCTACTGGTGTTTTTGGAAAAAAAGGCGTTGGCCTAATTCAACACTTAAATTTAGAAGACGCTATTTTTGCACGTATTATCACGTTCGGTAAAGCTTTAGGTTGCCATGGTGCTACTATTTTAGGTAGCGATATTTTAAAACAGTATTTAATAAACTTTTCGCGTAGTTTTATTTACACTACTGCGTTACCGCCACATAGTTTAGCAACTATATATACGGCTTATCAAGAATTAAAACACAGTACAGCCATTGGCAAGCTACATGAAAATATCAGATATTTTAAAGCTGAAATAGTAACACATAAACTGGAGCACTTATTTATTGAATCACATTCTGCTATTCAGTGTTGTATTATTTCTGGGAATGCTAATGTAAAATCAATTTCTAAAAATCTTCAACATCATGGGTTTAACGTTAAGCCTATTCTTTCACCAACCGTACCAAGTGGTCAGGAACGTTTACGCTTTTGTTTACACAGCTATAATTCTAAAAAAGAAATCTCAGAAGTCTTAAAGTTACTCGCTACTTTTGTAACATCTTAACGTTGAACTTGCTTCAATAGCTTAAAAAAACTAAACACTATTTATGAGCGATACTTTTAAAACCATTGCTAGATACCAATATTCAACCGAAGCTCAAATTATAAAAGGTCGTTTAGAAGCCGAAGGGATTCAAGTATTCTTAAGTGATCATTTAACTATAGATACCGATCCTTTGGTAAGTAACGCTATTGGTGGCGTAAAGCTAAAAGTGCTATCAACCGATGCTTTAAAAGCACAACATATTTTAGCATCAATAAACAAATACTCCATTGACGATGATGGCAATACAATAAGTTGCCCCAATTGCCATGGAAACCATATTGAGTTATTTTCAACAATAAAAGATGCTAAATCATTATTCTGGTTTATTTTTGGTGTATTATTTTCTTCGCTTCCATTTTATACAAGACATAAATATAGATGTGAAGCTTGTAAAACCGAATTTGATTTAAAATGAAAACATACTTCATCACAGGCATTTCAACCGATGTTGGCAAAACAGTAGCTTCTGCAATTATCACTGAAGCTTTAGAAGCCGATTATTGGAAACCAGTACAAGCGGGAGAATTAGATAATTGTGACACAAAAAAAGTAGAGCGCTTAGTCTCTAATTCTAAATCTAAATTTCACCCCAACGCCTATGCATTAAAAACACCTATGAGTCCGCATGGTGCAGCAGAAATTGATGGAATTACAATAGATATTAAAACGATAAAGCCACCAAAAACTAAGAATAATTTAGTTATAGAAGGTGCAGGTGGTTTATTAGTGCCTTTAAATAATACAGAAACTATTTTTGATATCATACAACCAGATTATAAAGTTATTGTAGTATCCAGACATTATTTAGGAAGCATAAATCACACACTTTTAACGGTGCAAGCACTAAAAAATAAAGGATTTGATGTGTCCATTATCTTTAGCGGAGACGAACATAACACTACTGAAGATATTATAAAAAAAATGACGCAAGTGCCCATACTCGGAAGAATTGATGAAGAGCCCTATTTTGATAAAAATGTGGTAAAAGCATATGCAGAACTGTTTAAAGACAAATTATGAGTCTTCAAAAAAGAGATAAAAAACACTTGTGGCATCCGCTAAAGCAGCACCAACTAAACCCAGACAGTTTAGCTATTGTAAAAGCAAAAGGCTGTATACTAACTGATGAAGATGGTAACGAGTATATTGATGCTATTGCCTCATGGTACACCTGTATGTACGGGCATTGTAACGAGTATATTGTTGAAGCCACGTACAAACAAATGCAGCAATTAGACCAGGTGATGTTTAGCGATTTTACACACGAACCTGTTATAAAACTTTCTGAAGAACTCATTAAAATTTTACCCCAAAACCAAAACAAAATTTATTTTAATGATAATGGCTCTACCGCCGTAGAAGCTGGGATAAAAATGGCATTGCAATATTATTTTAATAATGGCGAAAAACGGTCGTTATTTATTGCTTTTGAAAACGGATTTCATGGCGATACCTTTGGCGCCATGAGTGTTTCGGGGCTTTCTGTGTATAACGACCCTTTTGAAGATTTTTTAATCGATGTAAAACGCATTCCTACGCCTAACGGAAGCAATACCAAAACCCTATTAGAGCAACTTAAACTTTTAGTGTCACACCATAATATTGCTGGTTTTATATACGAACCGCTAATTCAAGGTGCGGCAGGCATGAAAACCCATGATGCCAAAGGCTTAAATACAATTCTGAATTTCTTCAAACAGCATAACATCCTCACCATAGCTGATGAAGTAATGACAGGTTTTGGTAAAACAGGCAAAAATTTTGCATCAGATTATTTGGAAACTAAACCCGATATTATGTGCTTAAGTAAGGCACTCACAGCAGGTTTACTGCCAATGGCTATTACATCTTGTACACAAGAAATTTATGATGCATTTTTAAGTAACGATGTTGCAAAAGGCTTCTTCCATTGCCACACCTACTCTGCAAATCCTGTGGCCTGTGCTACCGCAATTGCTGGTATTGAGTTACTCACCTCTACTAAAATTCAAGATAGTATAAAGTGGATAGAACAATCGCATTCAAAGTTTAACACAGAAATAAAGAACCATCCCAAAGTTGAAACAACAAGGCATTTAGGCGTTATTTTTGCCATAGACCTCAACGTTAAAATGGCACGTTACGGCGATTTACGCGATAAACTCCTAAAGTTTTTTATGGACAGAGGTGTATTTTTACGCCCGCTCGGAAACACCATTTATATACAAGTGCCTTATGTGATTTCAAAAGCCGAATTGCAAAAAGTGTATCAAACTATTCAAGATGCGTTACATTTTATTTAGGGCGTTACCCCAAAAAAGGGGTCGGGCTTTCGGGAGTCGCTCCCTCCTGCGTCGGGGAGCTTCAACAAATCCCTCAATCCCTAACGCAAATCAAAACCCGTAAAAACATGAAACAATTGGCATAAATTGTACAACAATGCCCTAAATTTGCCTTTTAAAATAGTGCATGTTGATTATATGCAACAAACCGACATGAATACACCAATATCCATAACAGCCATAGCGTCCATTTCTCCTTTAGGAACATCATTAGACGCCACATGGAAAAGCTATCAAAGTAACTCGCCTTGTATTTCTGAGGAAACATATTCTGGAAAATCAGTTTTGGTATCGCAAATTTCAGAAGACGCCAAATATGAGATTGCGCTATTAAAACAATCAGACAACAAATACAAAACGCTAGATGACACTGTTCTTTTTGCTATATACGCTTCTAGGCAAGCTATAAAAAAAGCAGGTTGGAATGCCTCTGATAATTTCGGAATTAATATTGGTTCATCTCGCGGTGCTACTCGTTTGTTTGAAACCTATCATGAGTCATTTTTAAAACACAATAAAGCCGAAACCTTAAGTTCGCCAACTACTACTTTAGGAAATATTTCCTCGTGGGTAGCACACGATTTGCAAACACAAGGTCCCGAAATTAGCCATTCCATAACATGCTCTACTGCTTTACATAGCATACTAAATGGTATTGCTTGGATAAATTCTGGTATGTGCAGTAAGTTTTTAGTTGGTGGTAGCGAAGCACCATTAACGCCGTTTACTATTGCACAAATGCAAGCCTTAAAAATCTATTCTAAAGAAAACGGTGACTATCCTTGTCGTGCTTTAGATTTTGAAAAGACTAAAAACACCATGCTTTTAGGAGAAGGCGCTGCAATGGTGTGTTTAGAAGAAGGTAAAAAAACTAATGCCATAGCAACAATTACGGGTTATGGGTATGCTACCGAAATATTAAAACACAACATCTCGATATCTAGTGACGCCCAGTGCTTTCAAAAATCTATGGCTATGGCTTTAAAAAACTTAAATCCTAATGAGATTGATGTTATTGTCATGCATGCACCAGGCACAATTAAAGGTGACACATCAGAATATAAGGCCATCCAAAACGTATTTAAAGATAAGCTACCAGCAGTAACATCCAATAAATGGAAAATTGGACATACATTTGGTGCATCTGGTGTTTTAAGTTTAGAACTAGCAATTTTAATGATTCAATATCAGAAATTTATAGATATCCCTTATTTAAAACCTCAAAAATCTCCAAAGTCTATTAAAAACGTGATGATTAATGCTGTTGGTTTTGGTGGTAATGCAGTTTCTATATTATTAAGTAAAAACTAAAAGTTTTATCTTTTAATTACTATTTTTGATTTCAACTAACTGATAGATTTATGAGCGTGACTAAACACAACTGGACAAAAGCGGAAATTCTTGATATTTATAATAAGCCTTTAATGGAGTTGCTTTACGAGGCGGCAACAATACATAGGGTAAATCACGATCCAAATACAGTTCAAGTTTCTACATTATTATCTATAAAAACAGGAGGATGTCCTGAAGATTGTGGGTATTGCCCGCAAGCAGCACGTTATCACACAGATATTGAAGGTAATGATTTAATGAGCGTTCAGCATGTAAAAGCGCAAGCGTTACGTGCAAAATCTACTGGAAGTTCTCGCGTATGTATGGGAGCTGCATGGCGAAATGTAAAAGATGGCGAAGAGTTTGATCAGGTTTTAGAAATGGTACGTACCATTAATAAACTAGATATGGAAGTGTGCTGTACTTTAGGCATGCTTACCGAAAACCAAGCACAACGTTTAGCAGAAGCCGGCTTATATGCTTACAATCATAATTTAGATTCTTCTGAAGAGTATTATAAAGAAGTGATTTCTACTCGTGGTTTCGAAGATCGCCTAGAAACTATTGATAATGTGAGAAAAACTAATGTTACTGTTTGTAGTGGTGGTATTATTGGAATGGGAGAAAAAATAGAAGATAGAGCTGGTATGCTGGTAGCGCTTTCTACTTTAAATCCGCAACCAGAATCTACACCTATTAATGCATTAGTCGCTGTTGATGGCACACCTCTTGAAGACCAAACACCAGTGTCTATATGGGAAATGGTACGTATGGTAGCTACCACGCGTATTGTGTTGCCGGAAACCCAAGTTCGTTTAAGTGCTGGAAGAACACAAATGAGTAGAGAAGGACAAGCCATGTGCTTTTTTGCGGGTGCTAACTCTATTTTTGCGGGCGATAAATTATTAACTACTCCAAATCCTGATGTAAATGAGGATATGGAAATGTTTAAACTCTTAGGCTTAAATCCGCAAAAGCCATTTATTAAAAAAACACAACCACAATCGGTTGAGGCTAAGGATTCTCAATTTGAAGCTTTGGGTGAAAAGCCTAAATGGACGAGACCAGAACACAAAATTGAACGTAACGAAGTTGCTAAAACAAAGGCTAAGGCAGTTAAGTAACTAGTTAACTTAGTAAAATCTACCTTGGCAAGCCCCGCGTTAGGGATTGCAGTGTATAGCCCACAGCCCGACGCAGGAGGTGCGAGGACTAGTAACGTAAAGCCCGACCCCTTGTGGGTAACGCCCAAATAATTACACTTTAACTTTTGTACTTATAAAGTTTGCTGTATTTTTGCTTCTTTAAAATCAATCTAAATAAGCTTGCAAGACACTTTAGCACATTTAAAACGTGGAGAACGTGGCATTATTACTGATGTTTCCTCTGTTGAAATTCCTTTAAAATTACTTGAAATGGGGTGTTTACCTGGTAACTCGGTAGAACTTTTGCAAGTGGCACCCTTCCAGGACCCGATGTATTTAAATATAAATGGCTCGCATCTAGCGATTAGAAAAGAAACGGCTGCCCTTATTTTAATTGAAAAAGTAGCACATGAGTAAACAGATAAACGTTGCTTTAATTGGCAATCCTAATACTGGAAAAACTTCGGTTTTTAATGCTTTAACGGGTTTAAACCAAAAGGTTGGCAATTACCCCGGTATTACGGTTGAAAAAAAACAGGGTATTTGTAAATTACCCCGTGGTGTTAAGGCGCATATTATTGATTTACCAGGAACGTACAGTTTAAATGCGTCTTCGCTTGATGAAAATGTCGTTATTGAACTTTTATTGAATAAAAACGATAAGGATTTTCCTGATATTGCTGTGGTGGTAACCGATGTTGAAAACCTAAAACGGAACCTTTTATTATTCACCCAAATTAAAGATTTAGAAATACCGACGCTACTAGTGATAAATATGGCAGACCGTATGCGTTACAAAGGTATTTCTTTAAATATTGATTATTTAGAAGAGCAACTTAATACTAAAATTGCACTTATAAGTACACGAAAAAATAAGGGTATCGATACACTAAAAACCTTAATTGCAAACTATAAAGAGGTATCGGTAAAGCCTTGTTTAGATACTAATAGTATTGACCCAACGTATTTTGGAAATTTAAAAAAGGCATTTCCTAACCAATTATTATATAAACTTTGGTTAGTAATTACCCAAGATGTTAATTTTGGAAAAACAGACAGAAATGATTTTGATGCGGTTGCCGATTTTAAGACCAAAAGTAAAGGCGATCTAAAACGTTTACAGCAAAAAGAAACTATAAAACGGTATCAATTTATAAATAATGCCTTAGCTAAAGGGCAAACTATAGATTTAAGTCAGGCCAAAGATTTACGCATTAAATTAGATAGAATTTTAACGCATAAAGTTTGGGGATATCTTATTTTTGGTTTTATTCTATTAACAATTTTTCAAGCTATTTATGATTGGTCTAGTGTACCCATGGACTTTATTGATGGGGCATTTGCTAGTTTAAGCGAATGGATAAAAAATAGTTTACCCCAAGGTGCTTTTACCAATTTAATTGCTGAAGGTATTATTCCTGGTTTGGGTGGTATTGTTATTTTTATTCCGCAAATTGCATTTCTATTTTTATTTATAGCCGTACTTGAAGAAAGTGGTTACATGAGTCGCGTAGTATTTTTAATGGACAGAATTATGAGGCGTTTTGGTTTGAGCGGCAAAAGTGTTGTGCCACTTATTTCTGGTACGGCTTGCGCTATTCCTGCTATTATGGCAACACGTAATATTGAAAGTTGGAAAGAACGTTTAATTACTATTTTAGTAACACCTTTTACAACCTGTTCTGCACGCTTACCTGTGTACCTTATTATTATTGCTTTAGTCATTCCTGAAGGGCGATTTTTTGGGTTAAGCTATCAAGCGTTAACCTTAATGCTACTGTATTTAATTGGTTTTGGAACGGCTATTGTTTCCGCTTTTATTTTAAATAAAATTCTAAAAATTAAAAGTAAAACGTTTTTTGTTGTTGAAATGCCTAACTACAAACTCCCCATGTTTAAAAATGTGGCTTTAACGGTTATTGAAAAAACAAAATCCTTTGTATTTGGTGCTGGTAAAATTATTTTGGCCATTTCTATTATTCTTTGGTTTTTAGCATCTTATGGCCCTGGAGAACAGTTTAATAATGCTGAAACTATTATTTCTATTGAATATGCATCTCAAAATTTAAATGAAGACGAGTTACAACAAAAAATAGCATCGCATAAACTAGAACATTCTTTTATTGGTATTGCTGGTCATGCTATTGAGCCTGTAATTAGACCTTTAGGATACGATTGGAAAATTGGCATAGCCATTGTAAGCTCATTTGCTGCTCGTGAAGTTTTTGTGGGTACACTAGCTACTATTTACAGTGTTGGAAATGACGATGAAGCTACCATTAAAAACCGAATGGCTGCAGAAGTAAATCCAATTCTCGGTGGTCCGTTATTTAATTTTGCATCGGGTATTTCACTATTATTATTTTATGCCTTCGCTATGCAATGTATGAGTACACTAGCCATTGTTAAAAAGGAGACAAACAGCTGGAAATGGCCAACCTTACAACTGGTGATAATGACGCTTTTTGCCTATATTGTAGCTTTAATTGCCTTCCAGTTTTTGAAATAAAACCACTTTAAATTCGACTAAAGTATTATGAACCACATCATCCAAAATATATTTGCCTTTACTGCGGTTGCCTTGGCGGTTTTATTTTTAATTAAAAAATTCTTCTGGAAAAAACCTGAAGCAAAAAAAGCTTGTGGTAATGATGGTTGTGGTTGTGATTAAACTACATATTTAAAAACCTTTGCTCCAATATGGTAGCATTCCAAAATTTATAGCTAATTTGCTCTAGACTTGAAAAATACTATTAATATTTATTAAAATGAAAAAAAGACTATTTTTAAGTGTCATAGCTATAACTAGTATTACTGCGACATACTCACAAAGCAATACCACCAAATTATTAGATGCAAATTTAACCAACTTCAATACCTATATCGGCGTACCCCACAGCACAGTAGTTGGCTTACCAGAAGGCACATATCAATCTGATAACGTTAGAAAAGGTACACCGCTAGGTCTAAATAATGACCCTAAAAATATTTTTACAACAACCAATATAAATGGTGAAACCATATTGAATATTTCTGGTGAAGTTTATGGAAGCATTACCACAAAAGAAACCTACGGTAATTATCATTTTAGCACCCTTTTTAGATGGGGACATAAAAAATGGGAACCAAGACTAGAAAGAAGAAAGGATTCAGGTATTTTATACCATAGTTATGGTAATTATGGTCGTTTTTGGAATACTTGGAAAACCTGTTTGGAATTCCAGGTACAGGAAACAGATTTAGGTGATTTTATTTCCTTAAATGGCAATACGGCTACACCAAAAGTTAAAGGGCCAAAGGTTGAAATAAGAGGCGATGCCAATGCTGATCCTAAAAAATACGACCCTAATTTAAACACTTATTTTGAAGGAAAAGGGTATATACACGCAGCGTTAGAGCCGCAAAATCCTCATGGGAGTTGGAATCATTTAGAATTGTACGTAATTGGTAATGATGCGGTACATGTGGTAAACGGTAAAATTGTTATGGTGGTTGAAAATGCTATGAATCCTGAAACCAATACACCTTTAATTGAAGGGCAGATACAAATACAATCTGAAGCTGCGGAGTGTTATTATAAAAATATGTCCGTAACGTCTATTACTGAATTCCCAGAGTTTATTTTAAAAGCTATTAAACTCAAGTAATAAGTATTATTAGTTCAAAACAACTACATTAAAAGTTGGCTTTTTTTATAATAAAAAGCCAACTTTTATTTTTTTTAGTTACATTTGAAAAAATTTTAAGCTCACTTAAAAATTAATTAAAGCAAACAAATGTCTGTAGCTATTGAAAATTTTGTAAAAGCGATTTACAAAAACGGAAAACGAGACCATAACGACACCAAACCGGGTAATATCGCTAAAGAATTGGGTATATCCAATGCTGCAGCAACTGATATGGCCAAAAAACTAGCTATAAAAGACCTTCTACATTATGAAAAATATCAGGAGTTAAAACTTACGGATAAAGGCACTAAAATGGCATTAAATGTGATACGCAAGCACCGTCTTTGGGAAGCGCTTCTTTTTAAACTGTTCGATTTATCTTTGCATGATATTCATCGTGAAGCAGAATTATTAGAGCACCAAACATCGGATTTGCTAGCCGACAAAATCAGTGAATTTTTAGGCAATCCAAAATTTGATCCTCACGGAGACCCTATTCCTAATGCAAATGGTGAAATCACTACTGTAGATAATTCTATTCCACTTTCAAATACTATTGAGGGTAAAACTTATATCATCTCTAGATTAATGAGTGATGATAAAGAGTTTTTTGATTTCTGCGCGCAACACGGATTAAAATACGGAAACACCGTTTTGGTATCAAAGCAATTCAGTAAAAATAAAATGACTCAAATTTTAGTAAATAATAATACCATTCTTTTAAACGAAGATTTCACCTCAATAATTTATGTTAATGAACAAAATTAATTACACACTCATTTTTGCAACTTTATTAATATCATTTTCAGCTGTAGCTCAAAATGATACCTTAGACCCTTTAGTTACTGATAGACCTGATGCTACAGAAGCATCGTCAACCGTAGGCAAAGGTGTTTTACAATTTGAAACTGGAGGATTATATGAATCTTTTGAAGCAAATAATGTAAAATCCGAAGATTATACATTCAATACTATGCTTGTTCGTTACGGCATATTAGATAATTTAGAACTACGCTTAGGTTGGGATTTTGTTGAGGGTGTTACCACAATAAACAACAATAAGTTAAATAACGTGACAAGTGGCTTATCGCCTTTACTGGTTGGTATGAAATTAGATATAGCAGAAGAAAATGGCTGCATGCCAGAAATAGCTCTTATTGGTCACGTATTTCCCGTATTTAGTGCCTCAGCAGATTATCGTCCAGAGTATACCGGTGTAGATTTTAGGCTATCACTGTCTCACACATTAAATGAAAAATCAAGTTTGGGGTATAATGTTGGAGCGCAATGGGGTGATGACTCTCCAGAAGCTGCTGCTATTTATACGGTAGCTTACGGTTATAGTTTTACAGAAAAATTCGGAATGTATGCCGAAGTTTATGGTGATTTACCCGAAGATAATTCTGCCAATCACTTTTGGGATGCAGGAATAACCTATTTGGTAAATAACGATTTACAGTTAGATGCATACGTAGGCACAAGTATTACCGAAGGACAAGATTTATTATTAGGGTTAGGATTTAGTTATAGAGTAAGAAAAAATAATTAGAAAGCATGAAAAAACAGTTTATAGTACTTTTAGCAATAACACTTTTTTTGAGCTGCAAAAACGAGAAAAAAGAAAACGGCAAATTAAACATCGTCACCACAACCACGATGATAACAGATTTAGTAAAAAATATTGGTGGCGAGCATATCAATATGCAAGGTTTAATGGGTAGTGGTGTAGATCCGCACCTTTACAAAGCCAGCGAAGGCGATGTTACCAAACTAGCAAATGCCGATATTATATTTTACAACGGTTTACACTTAGAAGGCAAACTGGTTGAAGTTTTCGAAAAAATGAAAAACAAAAAAACCGTTGCCATTTCAGATGCTATAGACAAAAATACGCTTATCGGCTCAGAATATTTCGCATCTAATTACGATCCACATATATGGTTTGATATAGAATACTGGAAGCAAGCCACAAATTTCGTTGTAAACACACTTTCAGAAGCAATTCCAAAACAAAAAATCAATTTTGAAGCTAACGGAAAAGCCTATATAGCCAAACTCAACACCCTAAAAAGCCAGATAGAAACCACCATAAATACACTTCCAAAAGAAGACCGTATTTTGGTTACCGCGCATGACGCGTTCAACTATTTTGGAAAAGCTTTTAATTTTCAGGTTGTAGGTTTACAAGGCCTTTCTACAGCTACCGAAGCTGGTGTTCAAGATGTTCAAAAGTTGTCCGCCTTCATCATTGAGCATCAAGTCAAAGCAATTTTTGTAGAGAGTTCGGTACCCAAACGCACTATTCAGGCGTTGCAAGCAGCCGTGAAATCAAAAGGGCATAACGTTACTATTGGCGGAACCCTATATTCGGATGCCCTTGGTAATGCCGGCACTGTTGAAGGTACCTATATCGGCATGTTTGAGTATAATGTAAATACCATTGTAAATGCATTAAAGTAATTTTTTAGGAGCTAATCCTGCTATCCGCTATATCTTTTTTGAAGAAATATCAAAAAAGGATGCCGCTTCTATCAGGGCTAAATCATCAGCCAAGGTCAGGTTATAGTTCCAAATCATAGAAAATTTGCTTAAGTTTAGAGTTTAGAGTTTAGAGTTTAGAGTTTAGAGTTTAGAGTTTAGAAAGTTAAAAAATATGTATAGCAAAAAATAAAATTAGCAGAAAGTCGACACCCAAATCAATTCGAAGAATTGAACGTCAAGGCGCAGAATAGATAAAGAAAAGCTCCGAGAACAGGAGAACGATAGTTCGACGCGGAGTTTTCGTATCGGTTTTTATCCCGATAAAAATCGGGATAAAAAATTCCTCGACTTGAACTTGATTTTTTGGTTCGTTTTGCATCAAGGCAAAATGAACTTAAAAATAAAATAGTAATGGAACAAAAAACAAATAAAAATTCTAAAGAGACACCTGCTTCCGCAGGTGCTATAGCCGTAAAAGTAGACGACCTAACCGTAGCATACAACTACAAACCCGTGCTTTGGGACATCGATTTAGAAATCCCAGAAGGTGTTCTCATGGCTATTGTAGGTCCAAACGGCGCAGGAAAATCCACCCTTATAAAATCTATTTTAGACATTCTAAAACCCATTGCCGGAAGTGTAGAAATTTTTGGCAAGCCCTATGAAAAACAACGTCAAATTGTAGCCTACGTGCCACAAAAAGGAAGCGTAGACTGGGATTTTCCAACCACAGCCTTAGACGTTGTAAAAATGGGGACTTACGGCAGTTTAGGCTGGATAAAACGTCCAGGACAAAAAGAAAAAAAAGCAGCTTTAGAAGCCTTAGAAAAAGTAGGCATGTTACCATTTAAAAACCGACAAATAAGTCAGCTTTCTGGTGGCCAACAACAACGTATTTTTTTAGCCAGAGCATTGGTACAAAACGCATCAATCTATTTTATGGACGAACCATTTCAAGGTGTAGATGCGACAACAGAAATAGCCATCATCAACATTTTAAAAGAATTACGAAAAGCAGGAAAAACAGTCATTGTAGTGCATCACGATTTACAAACGGTTCCGGAGTATTTCGATTGGGTCACCTTTTTAAATGTAAAAAAGATTGCCACAGGACCAGTTAAGGATATTTTTAATGATGATAACTTAACAAAAACCTATGGTATAAATTATAAAGTAAGTATCCAAGAGTAGAGGCCCCCTAGCCCCTAAAGGGGGAAACTTAAAACGTTTCTCCTGAAGATTTAAAATAAGAAGAAAATATTTCGAAATTACAGTATATTATCTAAAAACTATGAAAGAGAGAGGGAAATTGAGATAAAAACATGATACAAACAGAAAATCAAGTCCCGAATCAATTCAAAGAATTGATCGTCAAGGCGCAGAATAGATGAAGAAAAGCTCCGAGAACAGGAGAACAATAGTTCGACGCGGAGTTTTCAAATCGGTTTTTATTCCGCTATAGCGGAATGAAAAATTCCTCGGCTTGAACTTGATCTTTTGGTTTGTTTTGCATCAAGGCAAAATGAACATAATAAAAAATAAAATTGCGAAACAGAACAAGATTCCTGCTTTAGCAAAAATTATGGACATAACAGAATACATAAAACTCGTCTTCACAGACTACACGCTAAGAACCATAACACTAGGCACAGCTATTCTAGGCGCAGTTACTGGTATGCTAGGTAGTTTCGCTGTACTCCGTAAACAAAGTTTATTAGGCGATGCCATTTCGCATGCTGCCTTACCAGGTATAGCCATAGCCTTTTTACTTACTGGTGCAAAAGATAGTAATACGCTACTTTTAGGCGCTTTAGCAAGTGGTCTTTTAGGAACATTTTGGATTAGAGGTATCATAAAAAAAACACATTTAAAATCAGATACGGCTTTAGGACTAATTCTATCTCTTTTCTTTGGTTTCGGTATGCTGCTACTCACGTTTATCCAAAAACAACCCAATGCAAATCAAGCGGGATTAGATAAGTATCTATTCGGACAAGCAGCAACACTCTTAGAAAGCGATGTTTGGCTGATGACTATAGTTACGGGCATTTGTTTATTCGTATTACTATTATTTTGGAAAGAATTCAAAATCTTATTATTTGATGCTGATTACACCAAAACATTGGGCTTCAATACAAAATTTATTGATATTCTAATTACCTCATTCATCGTATTAGCCATTGTTTTAGGACTACAAACAGTTGGTGTTGTTTTAATGAGCGCCATGTTATTGGCGCCCGCTGCCGCCGCAAGACAATGGACCAACAGACTAAGTGTTATGGTATTTCTGGCAGCCATTTTCGGTGCTTTCTCAGGGGTTTTTGGAACAGCAATCAGTGCTAGCCAAAACAATTTATCTACAGGGCCTGTTATCGTTATTGTAGCCAGTATTTTCGTGTTATTCTCATTCATCTTCTCTCCTAGCCGTGGTTTATTATTCAAACAAATTAGATTCATCAAAAACCGTCGCGACTTACAATTACATAAAACCTTGGCGTTTATGTACAACATTGTTGAAAGTCACGAGAATATATCGCATCCACACGCTATTAAAATATTAAATAATTTTCAAGGCTACACCAAAATAACCTTGCAAAAATTAGTACAAAAAAACTATGTAAAATTAGAGGGTAGCATGTGGAGTTTAACAGAAGAAGGGTTTCAAACCGCGTCAAACTTATACAACCAACAAACCGATAACAATGAGTAACGCTCAAATTGAAATACAACTAATTGCGAGTTTGGTTGCCATAGCCTGTGCCATTCCAGGTACATTTTTAGTGCTCAGAAAAATGGCAATGATTAGTGATGCCATAAGTCATTCTATTTTACCAGGCATTGTGATTGGATTTTTTATCACACAAGATTTAAACTCACCACTCCTTATTTTGTTGGCTGCTTTAACCGGAATTCTAACCGTAGTTTTAGTAGAATATATTCAAAAAACAGGATTAGTAAAAGAAGACACAGCCATCGGCTTAGTGTTTCCTGCTTTATTTAGTATAGGTGTGATCATGATTGCCAAAAATGCCAACGACGTGCATTTGGATGTAGATGCTGTTTTACTTGGCGAATTGGCGTTTGCTCCTTTTGATAGATTACTTATTTCTGGAGTTGATGTAGGTCCAAAATCCTTGTGGATTATTGGTAGTATTTTAATTATTACTATCGGACTTTTATTTGCCTTTTTTAAAGAATTAAAAGTAAGCACTTTTGATGCAGGTTTAGCAGCGTCTTTAGGGTTTTCTCCTGTTATACTCCATTACGGTTTAATGACGGTATCATCAATAACCACAGTTGGTGCTTTTGATGCTGTTGGCGCCATTTTAGTAGTTGCTTTAATGATTGCACCCGCTGCCACGGCATACTTGTTAACCAACGAATTAAAACGCATGCTGACTTACGCGATAGGGTTTGGCATATTTAGTGCCATTTCAGGCTATTGGCTAGCGCATGGGCTAGATGCTTCTATATCTGGATCCATAACCACCATGTTGGGTATATTGTTTTTAATGGTGTACCTATTTGCTCCGCATAAAGGCGTAATAGCGGTGATGTATCGCGAAAAGCAACAACGAACTGAAGTGTCATTATTAACCTTTCTACTACATTTAAAAAACCATACAGACGAGCGCGAACGCCATGTCAATCACCTGAACGAGCATATCAATTGGCAAAACCTACGCTCTAAAACGGTTTTAGATTTAGCATTAAAAAACAACATGATTCAATTGGATAAAAATATTGTTTCTTTAACTGAAAAAGGAGAAGACTTTACCTCGCAAGCTATCAATTACATCATCACTAACGAAGATGCTCAAATTGAAGACATGAAGGATGATTTCTTTTTGTTTAGAGGGTAATATTATTTATTGATCTAACAAGTATCCTAATAAAAATATCTATAAAATTGTAAATACTAACACGTGTATCACATATGGAGTTATTCCATTCCTCATTACAACCATGTAGTTCGTCTAAAAGGTAACTTTTTCGGCATAAAGACTTATGTTAAATAGCCAATTTTTCGTACTTTGTTTTGTCTAAACAAACCTAATGAAAAATTTAACTACCCTTATGGTGCTCATTTTTTGCGCCCTTAAATTCTCAGCTCAAGAAAAAATTCCTTTTATAGACCTTGATGAAACTTACGAACAACTATCTCGTGAAGCCTCCATTGAAGGCTATGCCAAAAACATTGAATTACTTAATAAAATCAGCAAAAACGACTCCTCCTACTGTCGTGTTTTAGTATCCAAATCATATTACCAATTAAACTCAAAAAAATATGATGAAGCTCTAAAAACAGTAAATAAAGGACTAAAAGGAGATTGTAACGATTTAGATGTTTCATTCTATATTAATAAAGGACTTACATATACACTTATGGAAGAATATGATAAGGCTTTAAACGTATACGATACCGCATTAAAAACCTATCCTAAAAATGCTGAGTTATGGTGTAGTAAAGGAATAGCTTACGAAAAAGCTTTAAAGACAAAAGAAGCTATTAAAGCCTATGAAACTGCAATTATACTTAAGCCTACATATGCAAGACCACATTTACAATTAGGTAATATTTGTTATAAACAAGAGCGGATTACACAAGCATTAATGTGTTTTAACATCTATTTAATTTTAATTATTGATGAAGACAATGCATTTAATACGTTACAATCTTTAAATAATACAGTATCTAGTAAAAATGAAAATGAAGCAAATCCCGATTTAGAGATTTCTTTAGACGATGACGCTTTTGATGAGTTAGATTTAATTTTAAACAACAAAATTGCACTCAATAAAAAATACAAAACAGGGCATAAAATAGAAGTAGCTTTAACAAATCAAAATCATGCAATGCTGGACCAGATAGCAAATTTTGAAGGTAATGGTGGCTTTTGGGATAAAAAATATGTTACACTATACAAATGGATTGCAGAAAACAATCATTTTGAAAATTTCATCTACACACTTTGTTACCCCATAGAAAACGAAAAGTATGCTAAAATTATAAAAAGTAATGAGAAAAATATTATTGAATTTCTAAAAAAATTCTATGATAAATGGCGTAATATTTTAAGCCCTAATACTTTAGATTTTGAGGGAGAAACCCAAGAGGTAAATAGTTTTTATTATGATAATTACACACAAGCTATAGGTAAAATGAATGGTGAAACCTCAGTTGGGAAATGGCTTATATACCATGAAACTGGTCAATTGGCTTCAGAAGGTGTATATAACAATAATGGAGAACGTGATGGTACATGGACCTCGTATCACACTAATGGCAAAATAAAAGAAGTAGCCACTTATAAAAACGCTACACTAAATGGAAAAAATACATACTTTTTTGAGAATGGTAAACCAAAATATATAACGAATTATGAGAATGGAAAATTAGATGGCGAATACCTATTATATAACGACAAAGGTGGCTTGTACGAGAAAAAATACTTTAAAGCAGGACAATTAGATGGCTTATACCAATCTTATTTTAAAGTAGGAGAATCGTTATTAGAATGGCATGTTCCATATAAAAATGGTGATGTTGAAAATATGGCTAAAGAATATTACGCAAATGGTGATGTTTATGCAGAAATACCTTTTGTAGATGGAAAAAGGCATGGTATTGAAAAAAAATATCAATTTAATAAAAATGTAGGTTCTGAAATTAGTTATGCAAATGGTGAATTAAATGGCCCTTACAAAACGTATCACACCAATGGCAACATCAAGAAAGAAGGTATCAGTATTAACAATTTTTACAATGGCCCTTTTAAAACTTACTATAGAGATGGCACATTAGAGAGTGATGAAAATTATGATGAAGGATCTCTTGATGGTTTAAATAAATACTATGATACCGATGGTAAATTACATACTGAGTTTTTATATAGAAAAGGCGAAATAATTGCATATAAATACTTTGATAAAGCTGGTAAGATTATAAAAGAGGCCAGAAAAAAGGGTGGGAAATTTAAATTTAATGGATATTCGCCTCAAGGTGTAAAATTTTCAGATGGTCTTTATGATATTAAAGGAGGAAAAGAAGGACCTTGGGAATATTATTCAAGTAATGGTGTACTTACTAGTAAAGGTATTTACAGTGATAATAACATTAATGGGGCTTATACAACTTACTATAACAACGGTGAAGTAGCATCTGTATCTCAATACAAAAACGATTCGTTACATGGGTATTACGTGCAGTATCATAAAAATGGTAAAATGAAACAACAAGGCTGGTATAAAAAAAATGCAGCCCATGGCACATGGAAAAACTACTATATTAATGGCACATTGAAAGAAAATAATTTTTACCATAACGGCCAATTATATGGCACTCAAGAATTATTTGCTGTAAATGGAAAACCTGAGCGTACATATATGTACAAACAAGGTAAACTATACTCTGAAGTCTATTTTGATAATAATGGTAATATACAAGATACTATAAATTATCGCCCTGAAACTAATGACTTTAAAGTAGTTTATACGTTTAATAACGGCAAAACCGATTTAGAAACCACATATGTTAATGGTACAAAACATGGAAATTATATAAGCTATGATTATTATGGTAATACCCTACTAGAAGGCTCTTACAATAATGGTGAAATGAATGGAAAATGGACATGGTATTATCCTGATGGCACATTAAGTTATGTTAAAAATTATCGTGATGGGAATTTACATGGCGAAATTTTAAATTACCATAAAAATGGTAAACTAAAAGAAAAAGAAATCTACGAATTCGGAAAAATTGTAGGAAGTTCAACAGAGTATCATGACAATGGGGAAGTATCACAAACTACCGAATATGATTATGGTGATGTACATGGAAGAAAAGTATTTTATGACCAATCTGGCAAATTACAACTCATTCGTTTTTATAACCATGATAGGCTAATTGGTTACAGTTATTTAGATACGAATTCTAAAGAATTACCCATGATTGCTATAGAAAATGAAACAGCCAAAATAAAAGCTTATTTTGATAATGGAAACGTATCCCGAGAAATGGAGTATAAAAATGGAGCACTTGTAAACGACTATAAAGAGTATTTTTATTCTGGACAAATAGATACAGAAATGACATTTATAGATGGAAAATATAATGGCACATTAATTAAATATTATGCTAACGGAAATAAGAAAAATGAATTTAATTATGAGCATGGGGAACTTCAAGGAATAACTAAGTATTATTATGAAAATGGCACATTAAAAGAAGAAATAAATTATCTAAACGATTATTTAAATGGCCCAAATACATATTATGATACTAACGGAAAATTAACCAAAGAAGAATTATACTTTAATGGTGATATTTATAAATCTAAAACTTTTTAAAGATGCGAATATTATCTTTTATTATCATATGTTTAAGTATGACATGTTTTGGGCAGCAATCTGAGGAGTTTAAACGCTTTAAAAATTTATACCCTAATGCAAATTCTGTAACTATAAACAAAGAAACAAAAATTACCATTAAATTAAACGACGAAAACATCAATGTTACTCAAGAGTTTATTGAAGAAGATTTGTATTTGGATGAAGGCGCAAGTAGAAATTCTAAACGATCGTTACATTTCTCTTCTTTTTTTGAATTAGAAAATGTTGAGGCGTCGTCATTGATTTTTTCAGACGGAAAATATAAAGAAATAGAAGTTAAAGAATTTACAGAAAAAGATGAGTTAGACCAGTCATTCTATGACGATTCCAAATCCTTAAATTTCATTTTTCCTAACCTTCAAAAAGGTGCCAAATCTCGTTTAAAATATTCTGAAAACGTTAAAAATCCACGCTTTCTAAGTCCCTTTTATTTTGCAGATTTCTCTCCAATTGTTAGTAATAAAGTCACCATTATCACTGATAAAAATGTGAATTTAAAATTCAAAAAATTTAATACAGATAATTTAGATATTAAGTTTACTACACAAGAGAAACGAAATAATATAATATACACGTGGGAATTAAAAAATATTGATAAATTTAAGTACGAATCTAATACACCAACTTATAAAAAAATATTCCCTCATATTGTACCAATCATCACATCATACAAAACAAAAAACAACACGATTGCCTTGGCAAACAAAGTTGATGATTTGTACAAGTGGTATTATTCATTAGTAAAAAACATTAATAAAGATGCACCTGACGAAGCACTTGTTGCGGTAGTAAATGAGATTACTGCAAATACTTCTAACGATTTTGAAAAGGTAAAGGCTATATATTATTGGGCTCAAAAAAACATAAAATACATTGCATTTGAGTATGCTTTGGGAGGTTTTGTACCTAGACAAGCTAACGATGTTTTTAAAAAAAAATACGGGGACTGTAAAGATAATTCTAGTATACTTTATCAAATGCTTGATATTGCAGGAATACAAGGTGATCTTACTTGGATTGGCACCAGAAAAATACCTTATAGTTATGCTGAAGTACCTACGCCTATTGTAGATAATCATATGATTTTATCTTACACTGATAAACAAGACAATACTTATTTTTTGGACGCCACTGGCCGTTTTATCCCCATTGAATATCCTACACCTTTTATACAAGGCAAAGAGGCTCTAATTTCTAAAGGAGAAACTGGTTTTGTAATTAAAAAAGTACCTGTTGTTCCTGCTAAAAAAAATGCTGTAATTGATACAACATTTATCAACTTGAACGGTGAAAATCTTGTAGGCACTTCAAAAATAGAAATATCTGGATATAGAAAATTAGATTGCTTTAATATCTTGGAATATGCTACTACCAAACAAAAAACAAAAACGTTTTATATTAAGCAATTTCAAAAGGGAAATAATAAATTTATAGTAGATGATTATACAGAAACAAATAAGTTTGATTATGATAAAAACCTTATTATAGATTATACATTTAATATTAATGGATATGCTAAAAAACTGGGTGATGAAATTTATATAAACCTTAATTTAAATAAAGAGTTAGCGCCTTATAAAATGAATGAAGACCGGGAAAATGAGATTGAATATGAGTATAAAAACCATTTTAGTTACACCACAACTTTTAATATTCCCGAAGGATATAGTGTAGACTACATTCCTGAAAATATATCTATTTCTAACACTTTAGTATCTAGTGATATTAGTTATAAAAAAAACGTAAAAACTATTACCTATTCGCATACTGCGACACTAAATTTTATTAACCTAAATTTAGACGAGCAAAAAGAATTGAATACTATCATCAAAAAAATTAATAAAGCTTACAAGGAAGTTATTGTACTCAAAAAAATATAATTTAATATGCTTAAGATAAAACTACTTTTAATACTATTATGTGTTGGCCAAATAACTAGTGCTCAAACAGACTTATTCTTTAAAAATTACGATTGGGAAAAAACCCCTAATTATACTATAGAAGAAGGTACAGAAGACCCAATAATTGCCATAAAAGACAAGATGGCTACAGAATTTTATTTTGAAGATGACGGCCTTGTAGAATACTTTATGGAACACAAAATACTTTGGCTAAACTCTGACGATAAAATAGAAAGTTTTAATAAAGTGTATTTACCTTACAATAACACTTCAGAATTAAAAGTTAACAAAGCTAGAGTAATCACAAAATCAGGTGAAATTATCGAATTAGGAAACGATAAAATACTTACTGCTAAAGATGAAGAAACTGGTAGAAACTACAAATATTTTGCGTTTGAAGGTGTTACCAAAGGTAGCTTTATAGAATATTATTATGTAGTAAAACGCTATCCCAGATATAGTGGTAATCGTTTAATCTTGCAATCTAGTTACGACAAACAGCAAATGGATTTCGATTTATATGCTCCAAAAAATTTAGTGTTCGAGTTTAAAACATACAACAACACACCCGAAGTTATATTAGACACTATAATGGAAGACAAATTACATTGGCAATTAAGTATGAAAAATGTAAAAGGACTTATAAACGAAGAAGTCTCTGCTTACAATGCCCTAAAAAGCGCTGTAATTTATAAGTTAGATCGTAATATTGCTAGTAATACTAAAGACATTACTTCATATAGTAAAGTGGCACAAAACATCCATAATTTTTATTATGCTGAAATAAGCGATAGAACAAATAAGCAACTTAAAAAGTTTATAGCCGAAGCTACAGGAAAGAAAAATCTTGAAGGAGAAGCTCTTATTAGAAAACTAGAGTTTTATATAAAAAGTAACATCTTTATTACAGAAGGGAATAATGAGAATTTAAAAGATCTTGAAGAGGTTATTAAAAACAAAGTTGCTAGCGAGTCTGGAGTTTTAAAACTATATGTAGCATTATTTAAATACCTTGATATAAAACACGAAATAGTGTTAACGAGTGATAGGCAAGAGTTAAAATTTGATAAACAGTTTGAAGCCAATAACTTTCTAACTGATTTTTTAATATATTTTAATAAGCACAAAACCTACATGTCGCCTGGTGAATTAGAATCTCGTTACGGATTTCCACCAGCCTATTTAACTGATAATTATGGTCTTTTTATTAAGGAGGTTAAAGTGGGCGATTTTACTTCTGCATTAGGTAAAATAAAATATATAAAACCTATTGCCGCCGAAAAAACTGTTGATAAAATGGTGCTAGATATTTCTTTTGAAGCTGATGATATTGAGAATTGTAAGATAAAATTAGAACGCGCCATGTCTGGGTATTACGGGATGTATTTCCACCCTGTAATGCACCTTATAAAACAAGAAAATCAAGACGAGTTAGTTGAGAGTTTTGCAAAACGCTTGGATGAAAGTGTAACCATTAATAGTAAAGAAATTCTGAATGGAAACTCTGAATTATTTGGAATAAAACCAATTGTATTTGCTCTAGATTTCGAATCTGAAGCCTTTACTGAAAAAGCAGGTAAAAAATACCTTTTTAAAGTAGGCGAAATTATAGGACGACAAATGGAAATGTACCAAGAAAAAGAGCGCGTTTTACCTGTAGAAAATGAGTTTACACGAAGTTATTACCGCACCATAACAGTTACAATTCCTGATGGTTATAAAATTGCAAATCTTGATGACATTAATATTAAAAACCTGTTTACCAAAGACGGTGAAGAAATTTTAATATTCGATTCTTATTATGAGTTAAATGGTAATCTATTAAAAATAACTGCTGATGAACATTATCGTGAAAACATTATAGACGTTGAAAATTACGAAGCATATAGAACAGTAATAAATAGTGCAGCAGATTTTAATAAAGTGGTTTTAGTTTTTGAACCACTATAAACATTGAGCTTCTAATTTATGGCACAACACAACGAACTCGGTAAAAAAGGCGAACAACTAGCTGTAGATTTTCTTCTGAAAAACAGCTACGAGATCATTGAGCGTAATTACCGTTTTGATAAAGCTGAAGTAGATATTATGGCTAAAAAAGGTGATGTTTTAGCCATAGTTGAAGTAAAAACACGCTCTACAGCAGATTTTGGAGACCCTCAAGATTTTGTGAAACCAAAACAAATTCAACGTTTAGTAAAAGCCGTTGATGAATATGTTACCGTAAATGATTTAGATGTTGAAGTTCGTTTTGATATTATTGCCATAGTTAAAGAAAAAGGCAGTTATAATATCGAGCATTTAGAGAATGCGTTTTATCATTTTTAATGCCATTAAAAGCGAAGCGAAGCATCCTATTTATTAGCTAAAAGAGTATTCAGTTATTCTTCCTACAGCATAATAACCTACTTTTCAAAAAGTCCTTAAATGTCGTGTTGCTATCTGCAAGTTTAGCGCGTTTCGCATCCCACTACTCCCAAAATAAATTCGAAATAACAAGAGATACTATTGCTTATCTTCAATAGAAGGCTGTGAATCTGAAGTTTCAAAAAACTGTTTTAATTCCTCAAAATCTTCTGGTTTTAGAGCAATCTTTTTATCCTTATCTAGAATAAAATAAGTTGGTGTTGCGGTTACACCGTAGCTATTGCCTATTTCGTTATCCCATTTACCTTCACCGTACACGTGAAAAAAGTTAGGAAAATCATACGTTAAAGTTTTCCATCCGTAAGGCTCATCTTCCAAACCTATAGCTATTACTTTTAACTTACCTTCTTCAAAGGTCTTGGTAAATTCATGCAACTCTGGAATTTCTTTTAAACAATGCGAACAACTACTACTCCAAAAGGCTACAACATAGTGTTCTGCAATATCTAATTTACTTAGTAAGGTCTTTACGGTTTCTTTATCTTTAGTAATTTCGATAGAAAAATCAGGTGCATTATTTCCAATAGTAATATTTTGATGTAATATTAGCGCCTGTAGCAATTGCTGGTCGTTTAATTTAACCGATAAATCCATCAAATATTTTTCTGCTATAAAGTTAGCAACAGATTCTAGTTTTAAATCTACCATTTGCTCCCATAAATCTGTAAATAATGATTTTTTAATCTCATCTGGAGCATTTTGCATTGCTGTACTAAAAACGTCAATATTTCTTTTGTAATCTTCGGCTTCATTACCATTTTGTGACGACATACCAAACACGTAATTCAACATGCGCTCTGTTAAAAAATTAGAACGTTGTAAAATCGGATTATTAAAATCTACGTGATTAAAATAATTTGCTTTAAGTCCTTCAACATATGTATTTACGTCAATAATATCTTCTGGAATATAAGGTCTATTTGCTTTTACAAAATGTGAAGCTATCATACCGTTTGAAGCCTCTTCATATCCATTTTGAGTTTCTTTTTGCGTTTTAAAAATAGATGCTAAAGCTAAACTATCTTTAGTTTTACTACCATCTCGAAAATAATTACCTATGCTATTAGTTATCATCAACATGCTATTTGTATAAGATTCTAGTAACTTATTTTCCATAGAAGCTATAAACTCAACCCCTGTTTCAGAATTAAATTTAAGCTCAATATCTTCTTCACCGTTGTATATAATATCAAAATTATATTCCTCTTGAGGCACCGCATAAGTTATACGATACATGCCTTTAGTTACTGTTGAATCTAATTTAATTTCGAAACTACCATCGGCAGCAATAGGTGAGTTTGTTACGTAATTGGAATGTGTAGGATCTACTTTGTATAGCAATGCAATTTCAAATTCTCCGGCTGGTGCAAATGTACCTTTTATGCTGTGTTGCCCAAAAAGGATAACAGGGGTTAAAAAAAGTAAAAAAAGTAAATATTTTAAATCCATTTTAAAGTTTTAAGTTCTGAAACACGTTCAAGATGATAATGTATTTATTCTATTTTAATATAAAACAATAATTACGCCACAATAGGCTGTAAAGCCTCTAAAGCTTGTTTTACTGATGTTATATTTTCAAAAATAAGCAATAATCGTAAGCCATTTCTGGTTTGTTTCTCTTTCATTTTGCAAACCTTTGGATGCGTTTGTACAAATTGTAATACTTTGGTAAAGTTAGGACTTTGATAAAAACTACTTTGCTGATCTGTAATAAAATAACCAATAAGTTTGTTTTGTTTCATAATGACCTTTTCAAAACCAATTTTGGTGGCTAACCACTTTATTTGGACACTGTTTAATAAATCGGTCACTTGTGCTGGTAACTCGCCAAAACGGTCTATTAATTCTAGTTTAAATTTTTCTAGTTCTGCTTCAGTTTTTAAATTATTAAGCTGCGTATATAAATTTAACCGTTCTGCAATGTTATTAACGTAACTATCAGGAAATAACAATTCAAAATCTGTATCAATCGTTACATCTTTTACGTAAACCTTCTCTTCACCTTCGTCTTCATACAAATCTTTAAATTCTTTTTCTTTAAGTTCATCTATGGCTTCATTTAGAATTTTCTGATAGGTATCAAACCCTATTTCATTTATAAAACCACTCTGTTCTCCACCTAATAAGTCGCCTGCCCCACGAATTTCTAAGTCTTTCATCGCAATATTAAATCCGCTTCCTAATTCAGTAAATTGCTCTAAGGCTGTGATACGCTTTCTTGCATCATCCGTCATCGCAGAATACTCTGGAGTAATGAAATAACAGAACGCTTTTTTATTACTTCGTCCCACACGACCTCGCATTTGATGCAAATCACTCAATCCAAAATTATTGGCGTTGTTTATGAAAATAGTATTGGCATTTGGGACATCCAATCCACTTTCCACAATAGTTGTGCTTACTAAAACATCAAAACCACCATCCATAAACTGAAGCATCAATGATTCTAACTTTTTACCTTCCATTTGCCCATGCCCAATACCAATTTTAGCATCTGGTACCAAACGTTGCAACATGCCCGCCACTTCTTTAATATTTTCTATACGGTTATGAATGAAGAATATTTGTCCGCCACGTTGAATTTCATAACTCACCGCATCGCGAATAGTTTCTTCATTAAAACGAATCACATGACTTTCTATGGGATAGCGATTTGGTGGTGGTGTTGTAATAACCGACAAATCTCTAGCCGCCATTAAACTAAACTGTAATGTTCTTGGAATTGGCGTAGCGGTTAAGGTTAATACATCTACATTTTCCTTTAAAGTTTTCAATTTTTCTTTTACAGCAACACCAAATTTCTGCTCCTCATCAACAATAAGTAGGCCTAAATCTTTAAACTTCACATTTTTATTTACGAGTTGGTGTGTACCAATAATAATATCTACTTTTCCTTCGGCTAAAGCCTCTAAAGTTTCACGTTTTTGTTTGGCAGTTCTAAACCGGTTCACATAATCCACCACTACAGGAAAATCTTTTAAACGTTGTTTAAACGTTCTAGAATGCTGGTATGCTAAAATAGTTGTCGGCACTAAAACAGCCACTTGTTTCCCATTATCTACAGCTTTAAAAGCTGCTCGTATTGCCACTTCGGTTTTACCAAAACCAACATCGCCGCAAATAAGTCTATCCATAGGGCGCTCACTTTCCATATCGGCTTTAATATCAGCTGTTGCGGTACTTTGGTCGGGCGTGTCTTCATAAATAAACGAAGCCTCCAACTCGTGCTGCATGTAGCTATCTGGATTGTACTGAAAACCTTTTTGAGTTTTACGTTTAGCGTAGAGTTTTATCAAATTAAAAGCCACATGTTTTACACGCGCTTTTGTTTTTTGTTTTAGCGTTTTCCAAGCACTACTGCCTAATTTATAAATCTTAGGCGGTTTACCATCTTTACCATTAAACTTGGTGATTTTGTGAAGCGAATGGATGCTTAAATACAACACATCACGCTCGCCGTAAATCAGCTTTATGGCTTCTTGTTTTTTGCCTTCTACATCTATTTTTTGGAGTCCGCCAAAACGGCCTATACCATGATCGATGTGGGTGACATAATCACCAATATCTAAGTTGGTCAATTCTTTTAACGTAATGGCTTGCTTTTTGGCATAACCACTTTTAATTTGAAATTTATGATAACGCTCAAAAATTTGATGATCGGTATAACACACAATTTTACTATCATGATCTACAAATCCTTGATGCAAGGATAATATTACCGTTTGATAATCTTTAACATCCAACTTAGCATCGTCAAAAATATCATGGAATCGTTTGGCTTGCTGTTCGCTTACACAAGCTATATAATTGGTGTATCCTTTTTCGTGGTTTGCGTTTAAATCTTCAATTAAAAGGTTAAATTGTTTATTGAATGCGGGTTGGGGCGTGGTGTTAAACACTATCTCGTCATTAAGAGAAGCGTGCGACGAGTTCGTCTCTCCTAAAGAAGCAGATTGCTTCGTTCCACTCGCAATGACGTTGTTTTTAAAAACAGTAGAAGTTCCAAATTCGATAATAGAAAACTCTAGAAGCTGTTTTTTCAATACCTCCGAATTACAAAATAACTCATGCGGTTTAGCATGTTTTATATCTTCAGAAAGTTCTTTAAAAGCATCTTCAGCTTTTGAATAAAAATCATCTATCCTAGAGAAAAGTAAGTCTGCGTTTTTTAGTCCAACAACAGTTTTTTGAGCGATGTATTTCAGGAAACTTTGTCGCTTTTCTTCCATCAACTTATTCGCCACATTAGGAATAATATTGATTTTTTTAATTTGTGCTACGGATAGTTGAGTTTCAACATCAAAAGTTCTGATTGAATCTACCTCATCGCCAAAAAATTCAATCCGATACGGTTCATCATGTGAAAACGAAAAGACATCTACAATACCACCACGTACGGAGAATTCTCCTGGTTCGGTTACAAAATCTACACGTTTAAATTTATATTCAAACAATATTTCATTTACAAAATCTATAGACAAATTATCATTTACACCTACTTTTAGTGTATTGCGTTCTAGCTCTTTTCGTGTTACTACTTGCTCAAACAAAGCATCAGGATATGTAACAATTATTGCTGGTTTTTTTTGAGAATTTATACGATTTAAAACCTCGGCACGCAATAATACATTAGCATTATCGGTCTCCTCAATATCATAAGGGCGTCTATAACTTCCAGGATAGAATAGCACATCTTTTTCACTTAATAATTGTTCTAAATCATTAAGGTAATGTGCTGCTTCCTCTTTATCATTAAAAACTAATAAAAAAGGTTTTTCGGCTGTTTTAAATACACTTGAAATCACAAAGGAAAGTGATGATCCTACAAGTCCCTTTAAATGTGTTTTAGTTTCAGTTTGAGCAATAGTATTTTGCAGATTTTGCATTTGCAAAGTCTGTAAATAGGTTTGAGAGATTATAGATTGACTCACCTAATTTTGTTTTGAGGTGCAAATATACAGTTTAGGTTTATTTTAAGTATAATGATATTAAATCTTTGTTTACATTAGTCTCACAAAGTTTATAAGTTTTGAAAAATATAAAACGAATTTTAAAGTGGTTAGGATATCTATTATCAACATTAATCGCCTACATTATTATCTCACTTATATTTTCTTCTATAACTGTAAATAAAAATGATGAAATAACAAAAAACATCAAATCGGTTTATTTACATACTAATGGTGTACATTTAGATATAGTTATTCATAAAAATAATATTAGTTCTAAAACTTTAGAAAACATCTATATTCTAGAAGATGAAAATTACATTTCTTTTGGCTGGGGTGATGAGAATTTTTACATAAACACACCAACTTGGGGAGATTTAACTTTAAAAAATGGGTTTTCGGCCATGTTTCTAAAAAGTACGTCATTGATGCATGTAACGCGTTACACAACTAAAGATGATAATTGGACTCTTGTAAAACTTAGTGAGCGTGAATTAAATGCACTAAACACCTACATATTCCAAACTTTTAAATTAAATAACGATAATAAATTCGATATACTTCCAAACACATTCTACACTGCATTTGATAATTTTTATAAAGCTAATGGCAGTTATTCTTGCTTAGACACTTGTAATTCTTGGGTAAATACGGGCTTTAAAGCTTCTGATTTAAAGGCTTGTTTATGGACACCTTTTGATTTTGGGTTGATTAACAAGTATAATTAATCAGATGTAACACATTAGTTAAGGATTATAACGAGACCATTTTTAAATTAATGGCGTAAAAATAAAAGTCCGACCCTTGCGGCAACCAGTTTGCTATACCGCAGTTAGGCAAGCGCCCAACTTCTAGATACAATTTCGATAAAAAAATCAAAATCACTAGAAGTATTATCTACGTTTATTTTATAAAAATGGGTTTAAATTCTTAAAAAAAATATGTAGGTTTGCAGCACTAAATAAAGAAATATAATATGTCGTTTTCAGATTTATTTGATAGTGGTTTTAAAAAGCGTAATGAAAGTCATTTTGCAGCAATAGTGCGTGTGGCAATGGCTGACGAAGTGATTACAGATGACGAAAAGGCCTTTTTAGACCGATTGGCACGTAGATTGGAAATTGGCGAAAACGATTATAAACAGATTTTAAAAGATTATAATTCGCATCCGATTAATCCGCCAGTATCTTATGACAAGCGTTTAGAGCGTTTGTACGATTTAGTACGTATGATTCATGTGGACACCATCACTGGAGATTCTGAAATTGAACTTTTGAAAAAACTAGCTGTGGGGCTTGGTTTTCATGCCGTAAACGTAAAATACATTATCGACAAAGCATTAACACTTGTAAAAAATGGTGCTGACTTGGATGATTTTGTGGATCAAATAAAGAATATGAATAGATAATAACTTCATTCTAATACATATAAATAAAGCGTCTATTTGGGCGCTTTTTTTGTGGGTTTAATTATGAGTTTTGATTGAATATTTGCTCTTTTTCTTTGTATTCTAATCCGTTTGGTAATAGTGTAGATGAAAATTCCAAGTGTAATACACGGC
>NZ_JBLFEN010000008.1:0-148969 GCF_047345485.1 Hyunsoonleella sp. 2307UL5-6
ATTGTTTTCTGCCAAATATGGGAATCCGAAACTGGAATTTTTCTCTGAATATATTCCAACTTCATTAACGAAAGAAATTAATACAACAAGAGATTCTTATAGTCAATATTATTATTGGATAAAGACAATTTGTGCGTCCAATTATCTGAATTTGGATATTCCGAAGAGGGTTCAAATAAAGAACGTAGGTCATTATTTATAACATATTCTTCGTTAAAGTTTCAAAAGGAAATTTTAAAAAGAACGAAACTAAAAGAGGAATTAGAGCTTAACAAGGAAAGACAAGAAGAAATTGATGAACGAAACAGGACAAGAAAAGAAGACAGCTTAAGAAAAGAAATATTTTAAAAAACGCACTACAACAATGTATAACCGCAATTACGGCGGATTCGACTACGTCCGAATCCACTCGGAATTGCTAATGTCAGTGCGTAACCGAAAATAATCGCTAATTAACCCGTAACTGACGGTTATACGAGACCGTTAGCTGTAATTTGCGAAAACGAGCAAAATTTGAATTTTTTACCAATTTTGGGTAAATTTGATAAAATTAATAAATAAATGAAAAATACATCAATATCACTCGGAAATTATTTTGATCAATTCGTAAGTAGTCAAGTTTCTGCTGGACGATACAAAAATGTCAGCGAAGTAATTAGGGCTGGACTTCGACTCTTGGAAGATGAAGAAAGTAAGGTTATTGCTTTAAGGGAAGCCATTAAAAAAGGTAAAGAAAGCGGTTTAGTAGAAGACTTTGACCCAGTTCAAAACCTAAAAAATCTAAAAGCCAAACACGGAATTGATGACTAAATATCGATTGACAAGTCTATCGAATCAAGATATAAACGAAATTTGGGAATATACTTTTCATAAATGGTCGATTAAACAAGCGGATAAGTATTATTGACTTATTAATTGAATCCTTTAATCAAATTACGATTGACCCAAACTGGGTAAGAATTACGGAGGAGTAGAACCAAAACTTCGTGGACTCAAAACGGGAAAACATATTGTGTTTTATGAAATTATAGATAAAGATACAATTGAAATTAACAGGATTTTACATCAAAGTATGGACATAAAAAATAAGCTGAAAAAATAAAAATTATACCCAAAATGGCTATAAATAGTTGCTAGTTCTCAGCTACTTTTGAATAATCTTTGCGGATTTTCAGTTTGGTGCATACTTGCAAAGTTCAGTACTAAACCACGCAACTACTCATAGCCGATAGCGTTGGCGTGCATTTGAAAATGAAGACACACAAAGCATTTTTTCATACTTTTTTATTTATTCTTTTTTTAGAATTAATAGGAATGTGGATTCTGTTAATACCAGATGAAATTGAAAATATAGGTCTGATAAAAGCATCACATTTTATCAACTCATTTATTACATTAATTTTATTGGTTCTAATATTCAAATCGTTAAAGCAACCTGATTTATTAAAGTTTAAGAAACCAGAACCTGGTTATTATTTTATTGCTATAATATTAGGGGTTGGATTTGTTTTCTTTCAATCGATTCTGAACATAATATATTATCAGGAAATATCATTTAATTATGACTTTACTCTTGACCATTTGAATTCTCTGAGTGTCATAGCTTCCATTATCTTTGTGCCGATTACTGAGGAACTGTTCTTTCGGAATTATTTGCTTCGCAGACTATTAGAAAAGAATAAACCTATAAAAGCCATAATTATATCATCTTTGTTGTTTGCTTTTATACATATTCCATTTGTCTCATTGTTTTTTGAATTTATGGATTTTAGTTTTCATCATGCTTATATAGCCTTATTTGGCGGATTAATCGCCGGAATTTCATTTTATAAATCCAAATCTATTGTTCCTTCAATAATTTTCCATGTATTTTGGAACTTGACAAGTTATATTTCATAAAAAACGACACGCCGACAAAGTACTGTGTTAAAAAAACAAATAAAATCTCATTAATTTTTCTTCAACATACTTTTATATTCACCATCATAAAACCAACCCAGATTTAGCTATTGCAAGATCTAGCCTCACTATACCTTACAGAATGGACGATGTAAATTAAAACAAGAACCACTGTCTTTAAAGAAATTAAATCAATTTTTTTAAGTTTACTGTACAAAAAATGCCGAACTATTAAAATAGTTCGGCATTTAAACTTAATAATTTATTCTAATTTACTATATATATCTTATTAATTAGTAGGATCACCATATTGTTGACCAATAGCACTTCCAAATGGTTGAGAAACTACAGGACAATTGATTATAGCACCTGCTGCAGTTAATAAACTTGATAAAGTATTTGAAGCTGGATATTGATTTAAATTACCTCTGAATGGTCTTAAAATACCTTCTTCTAACAATTGATTTATTTGATCAAAACTTTTTAAAATTACACGATCTTCTTCAGGAACTCTAAATTCTGTTAAATGTGCATCCCACATTGGTGCATATGATGGGTCTCTTGGATCTATTGGGAATGTATTTGTTGGATCCATTGTTTGTCTGTTACTTAAAGAAGCTGTATTTAATCCTTGGAATAAACCATCTCCAGTATCTCCTCTACCATTTACTGTAGGACTAAAAGGCAACATAGAACCCCCTGGAAAAACTCCGAATGTTGGAAGATTTGCTAATTTTGGAGCAAATACACCAAGCTCGATAGTTGCAGGTCCAGGATCTGAAGTATCTGTTACAATGTGAAAATAATAAGGTCTACCATTATGCCATCCATCAAGTAATTGTAATACTACAGCTGCACCATCTCTATCTATATTTGGATTGTTTTGATTGTCTTCTTGCTCAGAATTTGTTCCGTTTCCATGAGGAATTCTATCATGTAATCCTGTGCTATTAGCTAATGGTTGTGCGTTGATAACTACATCGGTTCCTGGTAATACGACATATGAAGACCAGTTATCATCTGCTACTGCACCAGGAGTTACAGATGCTGGAGGGAATCCAAGTAGTAAACCATCATCAGACAATCCACCAGGTATTAAACTTCTTTTTGGAGAAAAATCTACTGTCCCTTCAAAAACAAGTCGACCATCATCACTCCAAGTAGAATTTTGTTCTCCTCCAGATCCTATTGAATTAGCCATTCTAGGTGCATAAATAACCCCTAATAATCTTGCTAATTCCCTATCAGAAGCCTCTGTGATTACATAGTGAAGCTCTCTTGGTGTTCCATTTACTATTTCCCAACCTTGAAATAATGGAAGTCTTACGGTAGGCCCCTCAGGAGCAATATTTCTATCTACTGTATAATCGACTCCTAATACACTAGGAAAGAATACATTTGCTTCTTCTGGATACGTTACTGCTGGATTATCAGCATCAAATGGAACTCCTCCATCAGTTTGAATACTTGTTAATAGTAAATCTGCTGCATCAATCATCATAACTGTATTACCATCTTCACCGTCTTCACCATCTTCTCCATCTTCACCATCTTGACCATCTATACCATCAATACCGTCTTCACCATCAATACCGTCTTCACCATCACAACTTGTGAAGAATAAACTTAGTGACAATAATGTCACAATCATTAAATTAAACTTTTTCATTTTGGTTTTTTTAAAATTAATATATTTTTGAAATTTTTGTTTTTGTCTTCTCTAGAGTTTTTGGACAATTTTCATAATTATTAGACTAACCGCAATGAATTTACTTACGATTAGAAAAAGTCTCAGATGACAAAAAAAACTTTAATCACTCATAATCAAGTAATTAATAATTATTTTTTAACAAAAACTTAACAAAAAAAATTTTGAATTTTGAAAATTTAGCTATCGGATACAATTGATAAAAACCTAAATTTATAGACTAAAAATTGTTGGACTTATACTATTAAACATTTACAAGAAAAACAGTATAAAGGTTACATAATCTTAAACATTTTGTACAAAAAAATGAAAGGATTGTTATATAGAAATTTATATTATACCATAGAGTATATAAATAAAAAAACTCACTAGAAATAGTGAGGATTTTTGCGATCGTGACAGGATTTGCATCTAATCTCGAAACATAATATCAAATCTAAAACACGAAGTTTACCTATTTAACTATAATACTAGCACTATAAAATTTTATAAATAGAACATTTAAATACCGTATAATAATAAAATTTGTTAAACTAAAAAAGGCTGCCAAATTTAATTTAGCAGCCCTATAAAGGCATCTTAGTTAATTAACCTGAATGAATATTTAAGATGCACTTTTATTAACCAAAAGCAATTTATTTTCTTTTTCACTTATTGTACGTTTTCTAATACTAAGATACGCTCTATCTCTCCATTAGCATTGTAATCTTTTAGCTCTATTCTTTCTCTTGTAATTTCTTTAATTTTCCATCTGTGTCTTAATTCACTAAATGGTTCGTTTTGCGTTCTAAAGTTTAAGGCTAGGTTTAAGCCATCGTATCTGTAACCTCTCCAAGAGCCATTGTAATTATTACCTTGTCCTTCAGCAAATAATTTACCATTTACATCAAAGCCAATAACATATCCTTCATAATTGCTAGTTTCGTCAGCGCCTTGATCGTTATAAGATGCTACTACCCATACGCCATTAACTAAAACCTCTGTTATAAAATTTACGTCGCCGTCGTTTTCTGGACAGTCTCTTTTTAAAATCATTTCGTTATTAGCATTTTTTAATTTAATAGCATCTTCATCTAAAAATGTAATAACCCATTGTAGTTTTAAATCTGGGCGTCCTTCTAAGTTTATTTCTAAACCTATGGCACCGTTTCTTACTAATACCTCGTAAGTACCTTCAACTAACTCGCCATTAATTCTAATTTTAACGATGTTATCTCCAAAGAATTTTAAAGGTGTACCTATATAATCTTTCTCATTATCTGTTTCATTTACATTTAATCGTGTTACTCTCCAAAAACATACTTTTAAGAAATTTTCAACACGTGCTTTTGTAATATCTATAACAACATCACAGTTTCTTTTAAGTATTATTCTATTACCTCCAGTTTCAAAGATTTTAATTTTACCATCTTCAAAATCATACAATAACCATTGTAGTGTAAAATCTGCTAAGTTTTCAAACTCCATATTTAATAGTACGCCTCGTCTTGTTTGTGTTAACGTCCACGCTCCTGTTAATACATCTCCGTTTCTAGAACGTAATGTTACAATATTGTCTTCTTTATAGTTTATAGCATATTGCCCAAACTCTCCCGTATTATCTTGGTTATCTCTTTTAAATTCGTAAACAATCCAAGGGCATCTTTTTAAGTAGTTTTTTAAACGCTCTTTAGAGATATCGTTTTCTTCCTCACAACTATCTTTAGCATTAGTTATTATACGTCTTAGTTGTTCGTTATTCTCAGCAGTAAGTACTGTTCCATCTTTTAGCACCATGTTTACTGGAAAGTTTAGGCTTGCAAATACTTCAGAGTTTTTAACCCGCTTCATAAAACGGTGTAAATCTCTGTTGTTTTCGATAGTTACAACATTTATAACTTCAAAATCTCTATCGAATACTGAAAATGAAATTGGAAACTGAAAATCAACACAACGTATTTCTTTTTCGTCGTCGTCATCATCACCTTTACATTCAGCAATAAATCCTGCTAATTGTTCAGCACTTTCTATAGTAATTTCTTCATGGTCAGATGAAATAATTGTTATAGGAAATAGAATATCTAGGCGATCTAAATCGTCTTCAACCTCATCATACAATCGCTTAATTTTTGCATAATCAGCTTCGGTATCAATTCTAACTTCAATGCCACGAACTTTTACAACAACTGGTAGTTTTACAGAAATACAACTTGTACCGTCTATAATATTATCTTTAGAACCGTCGTTTTTAGATGTTGCACTTATAAAACTTGTAAGCTCTGAATTAGCTACTAATGTTTCAGCCTCGTCTGGAGAAGAAATTTCAACTGTCTCCTCCTGACATGAGGTGAATAATAAAAGGACAAAAAAAGGTATTGCTAATACTATTTTAATAGTTTTCATGGTATATATTTTTGGGTTAAACAAAGTGTTCTTTTCTTATAAAACAGATAAGCTTTAAAAACTCCTACCCTAGTTTGAAAAAAATTTAAATAAAATAATTCATAAATTCCGAAAACAAACTCTTAAAACCCTTATTTTAGTAGCGTTAACCAACAAACCAATGACTAAGCAATTACATGACAATATTTGTGAAGAGCGTATATTTTCGTCTATTTTTAATAAACACTCTAAAAATTTACATGATTTTTTGTATTACAAATTTGGCGACCTATTAAACCCGAAAGATAAAGTACAAGAAGCCTTTGTTAAGTTATGGCAAAACTGTGCTAAAGTTACTCCTGATAAAGCGAAGAGTTTTGTATTTACTACGGCTAATAATTTAATGTTGAATGAAGTAGCACACCAAAAAGTAGTATTAAAACATCAGCAAACTTCTAAACCTAAACTTAGTACTAATGAGAATCCTGAGTTTTTAATGCAGGAATCTGAATATAATGACAAACTACAACGAGCTTTGGCTAATTTAACTGAAGCACAACGGGTTGCGTTTATGATGAACAGAGTTGAAGGGAAACGCTTTAAGGAAATTGCTGAGTTATTAGATATTTCTACCAAAGCGGTAGAGAAACGTATTTACGGAGCTTTAACGAAATTACGGAAGGATATTAAGGAATTATAGAAAAAAACGGAAGACCGATGATAAATAAAAAAAAACAATTCCTACAAATGCGCTAAGACGTAAAGTTTTCACTCCGTGAATCTCTTAAAATCTCTTTGAAACAATTGGAATTTAGTTTTTAAAATTAGAATTTTTTAAAAAGTTAGGTAGGAAAAAATAAAAGTTAACTGTTATATAATTGAATAAAGATTATGAATAGAAAAGAACTCATATCGAAATGGTTAGATAACAACCTAAATACTGAGGAGCTTGAGGCTTTTAAAAAGCTTGAAGACTATGCCGATTTAGTGAAGTTAAACACCAATATGCAACGCTTTAAGGCGGATAATTATGATACTTCAATCGAATTAGAAAACGTATTATCTACCATTAAAGGTGAAAGCACATCAAAAATTCATTGGTTAAAACCATTATTGCGTGTTGCCGCTATTCTTGCTATTTGTTTTAGCGTGTACTACTACACTACAACGCTAGACACTACAATTACTACAGAATTGGCACAAAAAACAACTATAGAATTACCAGATGCATCTACCGTTTCCATCAACGCAAAATCGTTTTTAGCATACAATAAAAACGATTGGAAAAAAGATCGCGAAGTAGAACTTAAAGGTGAAGCCTTTTTTAAAGTGGCTAAAGGATCATCATTTAAAGTAAAAACAACATCAGGAATCGTTACAGTTTATGGTACTCAATTTAATGTAAAACAACGGGAAAATTATTTTGAAGTTATTTGCTACGAAGGACTTGTTGGGGTTACTTACAACTCTAATGAAATAAAATTAAAACCGGGAAACAGTTTTTTAATAATTGATGGGAAACTAATTACTAAAGATAAAGAAAACCGCGCCTCACCGTCGTGGTTAACTAACGAAAGTGATTTTAAAAGCATACCTTTTAAACAAGTTATTGCTGAGTTTGAAAGACAATATAATGTTGAAATCACTCTGGTACATGTAGATGAAACACAGTTATTTACTGGCTCGTTTACGCATAATAATATTGATTTGGCATTAAAATCTATTGCATTACCTTTACAAGTAACCTATAGCAAACAAAACAATACGATTATTTTAAAGCGTGAATAGAAAAGGACAACTTTTTCTTTTAAGTCTCTTATTTTTTTTGAATGGTTTACAAGGTTTCTCGCAAGCCAATCAAAAAACACAACCGCTTATCACTATTCTAAACGTGCTCTCTGATCGGTATAATATTAGCTTTTCGTATGTAGATGTAACTATTGCTGATATTAAAGCAATATTACCTGATGAAGATTTAAAACTTGAAGATGCTATTTATCAACTAGAATTAGATACCAACTTAAAGTTTAGCATTCTTAACAAACGCTTTGTTACTATTGTAAAACTAAAACAAAGCAATGCCATTATTCGAGAGCAGCTTGAAGAAGTTGTTATTAATAACTACTTAACTTCTGGTATCACCAAACTAAACGATGGTTCTCTTGTTTTAAGACCAGAGAAGTTTGGAATTTTACCTGGATTGATTGAACCTGATGTTTTACAAACCATACAAGCACTACCAGGTATTTTTAGTGTTGAAGAATCTGTATCAAATATTAATATTCGGGGTGGTACACACGATCAAAATTTAATATTATGGGATGGTATTAAAATGTATCAATCTGGTCATTTCTTTGGATTAATCTCTGCATTTAATCCTTATACTACAACACAAGTAAATGTATCTAAAAACGGAACACCTGCTAGGTTTGGCGATGGAGTTTCTGGTGTGATAGATATGCAATTATCTGACACTATTGATGGGATATTTAATGCTGGAGCAGGCTTTAATTTAATAAATGCTCATGCGTATGCTAAAATTCCCTTATCGCATAATACAGAAATACAATTATCTACAAGACGCTCTATTACAGATGCAATTGTAACACCAACATACAATCAATATTTTAAACGTGTATTTCAAGATTCTGATTTATCAAATAATGCACAAAGTGATAATATTATTTCACAAAACGAAGACTTTTCATTTTATGATATCACTACTAAATTTCTGTATAACATTAGCAAAAAAGATAAATTACGCCTTCACTTTATGACAATAAACAACGCGTTGAATTACGAAGAGCAATCTAAAATAAACGATAGAAGTGAAGCGCTTAACAGTAACCTATCTCAACAAAACTTTGCTTATGGATTATCTTATACCAGAGATTGGAATTCGGCTTTTTCTACGAAAGCACAATTATACGTTACCAATTATGATTTGGATGCTACAAATTTTGATATTATAAACAACCAACGCTTAATTCAAGAAAATGAAGTGTTTGATGGTTCTGCAAGATTAGATTTAAATTATAAACCAAATCAAAATTTTAAATTTAACTTAGGGTATCAATTTTCAGAAATTGGTATAAGTAATCTAGAGGATGTAAATAATCCTAATTTCAGGAGTTTTGTTCGTGATGTTGCTAGAAGCAATTCAGTATATGCTGAAAGTGCTTTTTTATCAACCAATGCTAAAACGAGACTAAATATAGGTATTCGCGCAAATCACTTAGATATATCTAATAACTTATTATTTGAACCACGACTTAACTTTAGTCAGCGCTTTTTAAATGTATTTCGTGTTGAACTTTTAGGTGAATTTAAAAGTCAAACTGCTTCACAAATTATCGATTTACAAAATGATTTTTTAGGTATTGAAAAACGACGATGGACTTTAGCGAACGACCGTAGTGAAGTAGAAATCCAAAATGGAAAATCATTATTTCCTGTGCCTGTAGTACAAAGTAAACAAGCTTCTGCTGGTATTCATTTTAATAAAAATAAGTTTTTAATTAGTGTTGAAGCTTTTATTAAAAACGTAGATGGAATTACAACTAGAAGCCAAGGTTTTCAGAATCAGTACCAATTTGAATATGCTATCGGGAGCTATGAAATTAAAGGTTTAGATGTGCTTATAAATAAACACTTTGAGGATGTTGTGAGTACTTGGTTGGGGTATTCCTATAGTAATAATGAGTATACATTTCCAACGTTAAACAACGGGCAGTCATTTCCTAATAACGCAGATGTTAGGCATGCGCTTACCTTTGCAAGCACTTATACTTATGGAAATTTTAAACTTGCAGCTGGTTTTAACTGGTTTTCTGGAAGACCTACTACACTGCCAACATTTATACAAAACGAAAATGATACTCGAATAAACTACTCTAATCCTAATGGGTCTCGTTTAGAAGATTATATACGTGCAGATATTTCTGCAACTTATAATCTTAAGGTATCAGAAGGTGTTAAAGCTGTTATTGGCACATCACTATGGAATGTGTTAAACCAACAAAATGTTTTAAACAGGTATTATATTTTAGATGAAGATAACAATGTATCACCTATTGAGAATGTAGCTTTAGGTATTACACCAAACGTTAGCTTTAGAGTAATTTTTTAAACTATTATTAGTGATAACCTATCTATTTTCATAATGAAATATTATTCGATTATCTATATAATTATCTTGATGGTACTAGTTTTATGTTGTAAAAACTCCTCTTTAAAATCAAAAGACACTTTGTTTATCAACTATTCGAACCCTAATATCACCTACGAGGGAAGAATAAATAATATTAACTCAAAAAGTGCTCGACTATATTGGTCTGGAAGTTCAATTTCAATGAATTTTAAAGGCAAATCAATATCAGCACTGTTAAAAGACAGTAAAGGTAAAAGCTACTACAATGTGATTTTAGATAAAGATAGCCTATACGTATTACGACCAAGTAAATTAAAGCAATATCATATTCTGGCTAAAAACTTAGATTCAGGAACTCATCATATTGAATTATTTAAAAGAACAGAATCCCATTATGGGGATACTGATTTTTTTGGTTTTAAAATTAAAGGTAATCCTAAACTACAACCAAAACCAGCTCCTAAAAAAAAGAAAATGGAATTTTATGGCAACTCTATAACAGCTGGTTACGCTGTTGAAGATTTATCTGGTGCGGATGTTCCAGATAGCACATATACTAATAATTACTTGAGCTATTCAGCTATTACAGCACGTCATTTTAACGCTGAATATAATGCAATTTGCAAAAGTGGTATTGGGATTATGGTAAGTTGGGACACCTTAATTATGCCAGAAATGTATAATAGATTAAACCCTAATGATCCTAACAGCCTTTGGGATTTCAAGTTGTATCAACCAGATGTAGTGGTTATTAATTTATTCCAAAACGATTCTTGGTTAATAAACTATTCAAATCATGAAAGCTTTAAAGCTCGTTTTGGAAATAAAGCGCCTTCTAAAACTGAAATAATAGAAGCTTATAAAACATTTGTGTATACTATTAGAGGGCATTACCCCGATGCTCATATAATTTGTATTCTAGGTAATATGGATGTTACTAAAGAAAACTCAAAATGGCCTGAATATGTTAATAGTGCAGTAAATGCTTTGGAAGACTCAAAAATTTACACACATTTTATACCTTACAAGAAAACCGATGGACATCCTTCTATCAAAGAACAGAAAGCCATAGCTAACGAATTAATTAAATTTATAGAAAATACTATTAAGTGGTAGATTACATACGCTCTGGTACATCAATACCAAGTAAACTAAACGCATTTTTAATAGTATTTGCAACTGTAATTGATAATTGCACTCTAAAGATTTTTTCATCTATACTATCGGCACCTAATATAGATACGTTCTGATAAAAAGAATTAAATTCCTTAACCAAATCGTAAGTATAATTTGCTATTAAAGCGGGACTATGATGTTCTGCAGCATTTTGAATTACTTCTGGAAACAGTTGTAGTTGTTTAATTAACTCTCGTTCTTTGTGATGGAGCAAGATACTATTTTTGGTATCTATTTGATCAGATTTTAAATCAGCTTTACGTAAAATTGATTGAATTCTAGCATAAGTATATTGAATAAACGGCCCTGTATTTCCTTGAAAATCGATAGAGTCTTTAGGGTTGAATAAAATTCTTTTTTTAGGATCTACTTTTAAGATATGGTATTTTAGAGCACCTAAACCAATGGTTTTATAAAGTTGTTGTTTTTCAGCTGCAGTATACCCCTCTAATTTACCCAACTCTTCAGAGATTTCTTCAGCTGTTTTAGCCATGTCATCAATTAAATCATCAGCATCAACAACGGTGCCTTCTCTACTTTTCATTTTTCCGCTAGGTAAATCTACCATACCATAACTTAAATGGTATAAATTTTTGGCCCATTCAAAACCTAACTTCTTCAGAATTAAAAACAAAACCTGAAAATGATAATCTTGTTCATTTCCAACAGTATATACCATTCCCCCTACATCAGGATTATCCTTTATGCGTTGTATGGCTGTACCAATATCTTGCGTCATGTAAACAGCGGTACCATCGGCACGTAAAACAATTTTTTTATCTAGGCCTTCATTAGTTAAATCACACCAAACCGAACCATCATCTTCTTTTTGAAACACACCAGTTTTTAAACCTTCAGCAACAAATTCCTTTCCTAGTAAATAGGTGTCACTTTCGTAATATAAAGTATCAAAATCAACTCCTAAATTTTTATAAGTAACATCAAAACCATTATAAACCCAACCATTCATTTTTTTCCATAGCGCAACAGTTTGGGCATCTCCAGCTTCCCAATCGCGTAACATAGCTTGAGCTTCTCTGAGAATAGGGGCCTCTTGCTTTGCTTCGGCTTCATTTTTACCATTGGCTATTAACGCTTGTACCTCTTTTTTGTATTCTTTATCAAACTTAACATAATAATTTCCTGCAAGTTTATCACCTTTTAAGCCTGTAGTTTCAGGGGTTTCATTATTACCAAAACGTTTCCAAGCTAACATACTTTTACATATATGTATGCCTCTATCGTTAATTATTTGAGTTTTATATACCTTTTTACCAGCAGCCTTTAAGATTTCTGAAACACTGTAACCTAAAAGATTATTTCTAACATGCCCCAAATGCAAAGGTTTATTTGTATTTGGTGAGGAGTACTCTACCATTATGGCTTTATCTGTATCATTAAAACTTTTAAACCCATAAGTAGTATTGTCTCTTATAGTATTAAAAAGATTAAGATAGTACGCATCACTTACTTCAACATTTAAAAATCCTTTTACAACATTAAAACCCTTGACTTCGTTAACATTTTTTTCCAGATATTGCCCAATAGATTCTCCTATTTGCACAGGATTTCCTTTGATAACTCGTAGCATTGGAAAAACAACTATTGTAATGTCTCCTGCAAACTCCTTTCTGGTTGATTGAAATTCAACAGAATCTAATTTCAAATTATATAACTCTAAAACTGCCTGTTTTACCTGAGAAGTTAATAACGCTTGAATACTCATTTCTTTCAAATTATAAGTCATCAAAGATAAAATTTTAAATCAAGTATCTCGGTTATTTAATTCTGAAATATTCATTGAGTAGGTTTAAAAAACATACATATTTTTTAATATGAAAAGTAGAATTTAGTTTACTTTGGTTTCATTTTTTTCAAAATTCATATGATAAAAACATTAAAAACTAACGTAAAATCATGTATTATGAAATTGAAAATTAAAACCCAATTAAATTATCAATATTGTAGATTTTCTATGTTTTTTGCAGTTAATCTATTCGTCGATTTTTTAAAAAAAACCCACCTCGCTCTTTATCTAATTTATTGGTAGAAAAACCTATAAATTAGAATATAAAAACCCTTTTTCTAACTTTTGTTTGTCTAAGCTATTATTGATAAAACATTATTAACTAATCTCAAAAGATATCTTGATTTCCCTCAACCAAGCTTCTTTAGAAAAACAATTTTACAAAAAGCTATAACTAAGCATTTATATGAGACGCATAGTTACTCTCATTTTATTATTACACCTATTTTTTGGTTATTCTCAAACCAAAGAGCTGGATAGCTTATCTATAGCCTTAGGTTTTGAAACCAATGATTCATCCAAGGTTGATACTTCTCTTAAAATAATTAATCTTCTTTATAATTCGCAAGATTTTGAACACGCGCTTAGGTATATTAGACTAAGTGATAAATTATCTTCAGATATTAATTACAAAACAGGTATTGCAAAAATTACATATTACAAGGCACTCATTTACGCTGAGAAGAATGATTATATAAATGCCATGGATGGCTACGGTAAGGCTAAAGTATTATTTAACAAACTAAAAGACACACTATACATTGCTAAAGTTAATAATAGTATTGGCCTAATTGAAATGGATAGAGGCAACTTTGATAAAGGATTACAATATTCATTATCAGCCATTAGAGAATTAGAGCGAAGAGGTTTGAGCCATGAATTACGCTCTGCTTATGCTAGTTTGGGTCAGGTGTATTACAAATTAAATGACGTAGACAAAGCTATTGAATATAATATGAAAGCCCTTGACATACAAGAGCAAATGAACGACTCTGATGGAATAAGTAATTCTAGCTTACTTTTAGCTAATTTGTATTCTAAATCTAAAGAACACAGAAAATCTATCGAGTACTATGAGAAAGTCTTAAATAGTGATAAAGGAAAAATAGATTCTATTAGAAGTAGCGTTTTACCAAAACTTGGTGGAGAATATTTAGAATTTAAGGATTATAAGTCTGCAGCAAAATATTTGATAAGAGGCTTAAAACTAAACCGTCGTAATAACAATAAAACTAATTTAGCAAGTACACTAAATAATCTAGGAAAACTCAATCTAAATGAAGGTAGGTTGCGTTTAGCAGAAAAACAATTATTTGAAGCGGGAGTTTTAGCTAAAAAAATTAATAATACAGATGAACTTTTAAATTATTACAGTTTAATGAAAGCGCTAGATTCTACCAATAAGCGTTTTGATAGAGCGTTTATGTGGCAAAGCCGCTATTATAGTTTGAAAGACAGCTTAAATAAAACAAATAATAAGCCTTCTCCAAAAAAATTTGAGACTTCCCTTAAGGACTTGAGTTTAAACTTTGATGAAAAATTTGTTAAAGCAGAAACAACACCTAAAGTAAATTTAAGAATAGAAGAAGACGATAAGCTTAAAAAATTTAAGCTGTTTTTCTATATTCTCTTAGGTATACTTGCAATAGTTTGTTTGTTTTTAGTTTTAATTTACCTAAAACGAAACAATAGTTTAAAATACACGCAAGAGCTAGAAGAGAAAAACCTTAAAATACAGTTAAAAAACGAAGCCTTTGCAGAACAGACAAAACATTTAGAAAACATAAATAATGTAAAAGACAAATTATTTTCCATTGTTTCTCATGATCTAAAAGATTCTTTATCATCAATAAATGGTTTTATCGATTTATTAAGAGATGGCTCTTTATCAAGAGAAGAGTTTGACAACCTAATACCTGAACTTAGTGAAAACGCAAATAATGCCTCTTTGCTCTTATTTAATCTATTAAATTGGTCTAAGTCTCAAATGCAATCACTCAAACCCAGTCCTAGTTTGTTTGATATTCAAGAAGTTTTTGAAGAAAAAATAAAATTAGTAGAGCAACGTTTAGAAAGCAAAGGCATAGAGTTAGTAGACCATTCATTACGAGATTTTGCTTATGCAGATAGAAGTATGGTTGAAATAGTAATTCAGAATCTTATGGCCAACGCCCTAAAGTTTTCTCGTAAGGGAGATAAAATAACCGTTTCTAACCACATTAGTAGTGGAAGTTGCATTATAAGTGTTGCAGATACGGGTATTGGTATACCAAAACAAAATATTGACAAATTATTTAAAAGCAATACCTATTCTACAATAGGCACTAATAATGAAAAAGGTACAGGGTTAGGACTTTCTATTTGTAAAGAGTTAGTTGAGCTTAATGGAGGTAAAATTTGGGTTGAAAGCACAGTAGGAGTAGGTAGCACATTCTACGTTCAACTACCAAAATCTAAACCAAATAAAGACTAGGTATCGCTATCCACTTTTGGTAAAAAAACTTCTGCCATCATACAACGCGCACTGCCACCACCACAAGTTTCAATAGTTTCCAATGAGGTTGACAAAATTTTACAATAGTTTTCAATTTTTTTTATTTGAAATTTAGTTAAAGCCATTAAAGCAGCTTTACTCATAATTATATAGGATTGGTTATTATCTCCTTTTACCTGTAACATATTACCTGCAAATTTTCCTACCTGAGCTTCAGTAATATCAATAATTTCTTTACCGTCTTCTTTTAGATGCTTTACAACATTTTTACGTTCTTTTTTATCCTCAATACTGCTTAAACAAATTACAGCAAAATGATCTGCAATACACATCATAACATTAGTATGATAAATGGGTTTTCGTTCTCCATTTACCGTTTGGTAAGCAACAAAAACTACAGGAGTAAACTCAAAATCTTCACAAAATTCAATAAATAAATCTTCGTCCGCTCTAGGAGAAAGTGCACAGTATGCTTTTCTATTTTTACGATCTAAGATTATACTACCCGTACCTTCTAAAAATACACCTTCTTCCTCAGCACTAGTGTAATCTATTATATTATTGATAATAAATCCCTTACTTTCAAGCACTTCTAAAATATCTTCTCTTCGCTCTAAACGTCTGTTTTCTGCAAACATTGGATACAGACCAATATCCCCATTTTCATGAAAAGACACCCAATTATTAGGAAAAATAGAATCTGGTGTATTTGTTTCTTTTAAATCATCTACAACTATAACATCTACACCTATATTTTGCAGCTTAGATACAAAGGCATCAAATTCTTTTTGTGCTTTAATATTTATAGTTTCTGGTAATATACCCTTTATAGATTCTTGATAGTAGTTATTTATTGCTGTTTGCTCATTCATCCTAAAATTAACTGGACGTACCATTAATATAGTTTTAGTCGTTTGTTGCATATAAATATCTTTTATTTACAAAAATATACTTATTTAGAGGATAAGTATTTTTATTTGAAATTTTTATCAGAAGTATTTTAAAAACGGTAAATTGGGTTTTTTGCTGTTTCTAATAAACACTGGGTTATTTGCATTTATTTCAATCGAAAAATGAAAAAAAAATTAAGAAAAATATTAAATAGCTTTAATTACGACTTAATTAAACTATCTAATTTGAGAAAGTTATTCGCCGACCAAAAAATGGCAAAAGAATATGAGTTTATTTTAAGCTATCCAGCTACAATAGGAGCTAATTACTTAAAATATAAGGGTTATTCTAAATCTCAAATTAAGCAAGATTTATTTGTTTTGTGCGAATTAGATTTTAAAAAAAATGGTTTTTTTATTGAGTTTGGCGCAACCGATGGTATTTCTATGAGTAACACCTTTCTATTAGAAAAAGATTTTAATTGGAAGGGTATACTTGCTGAACCAGGTAGGTGTTGGCATAGTGCTTTAAAGGAAAACAGGGATACATTTATTGAGACAAATTGCGTTTGGCATAAAACAGGTGAAGAATTACAATTTCAAGAAGCACAAAGCTCAACCCTTTCAACCGTAGTTGGTTTTGGTAAAACAGATTCTCATTCTCAAGATAGAGATACCAAAAAGGTGTATTCAGTAACTACCATTTCATTAAATGATTTATTATTAAAATATAAAGCACCAAAAATAATCGACTATTTATCAATTGATACAGAAGGAAGTGAATATATTATATTGAACAATTTAAATTTTGATGATTATAAATTTAGAGTAATTACAGTAGAACATAATTACACGAGTTTACGAGAAAAGATTTTTAAATTATTATCATCCAAAGGGTATAGTAGAGTACATACTACACATTCATTATTTGATGATTGGTATATATATAAACACTAGATGCTCTCGCAAAACTAATTCATCTATTCTCTATACAAGGGCAAAGTAGTGCATCTTAGTAACCCTTCTTGTTTACCTATTTCAGCATATGGTACTTCTTCAACTATAAAACCTTGTTTTCTCAACCACCTATTTAGGCGCGTAAATTTTTTTTCTGAAATAATAACTTCTTCTGAAATTGAAAATACATTACTACACATTTGATACATTTCATCTTTTGTAATTTCAAAAATATTTTCTTTGCCAAAGAAATTAACTAACCATTCATATTCACTTTCAATCAAAAAACCGTTTTTATGCAGTATAGCTTTACCTTTTCCTAACGGATTGAAACAACAATCTAGATGCAATGCATTTTCTTTTGGATTAGTATTAGACTTTCTAAGTTCGAAAGCCTTTATCTTTTTTTTTGGAAAAATATCTCCTATTACATTAATTGCTTGAATATTTGTTCGAGCTGTAATTAAATCGGGATAATCGTCTCCTGAATATACCCCCATGAAAACATAATGATTCCAAGGCATAACATCTCCGCCTTCTACATGACACTCTTCTGGAAGTATGATCCGTTTATCCGTATCTACCTTATTCCATATATAATCTATGGCATGTACTTCCTTTTCTCTATGCGGTAAAATATTTGCTTCTATCATGATATCATCAATTACAAAAGCGATATCACGTGAAAATATTTGATTACAATCCTTTATAAGCTCTGGTCTATAAACTTCAACATCATACTTTTTAAAAACATTTAAAACAGACTTCATTTCATTTATCATATCCTTTTCTGTTGGATATGTTCCCGCTTTTATGTGTTCGATACTTTTAGGATCATAACAATCTTCTATTCTAGGAATAGGCCCGTTACTTTCTGCTGTGCCAAGAACAACTTTTCTTAATCTTGAAATCTCATTCTGTATATTTAGTTTTAGCATATTGTAAATATAAAAAAGCTTCATAACAACTAAGTTATGAAGCTTTAAAATATATTAATATAGAATGTAATATCTTATCTTTTGTCTACAACAACAAACGGACGCTCTGTTGCACCAATATAAACTTGTCTTGGCCTACCAATAGGTTCTTTACGTAAACGCATTTCTCTCCATTGCGCTATCCAACCTGGTAATCGCCCTATAGCAAACATTACTGTAAACATTTCGGTTGGTATACCCATTGCTCTGTAAATAATACCAGAATAAAAATCTACATTTGGATATAATTTTCTATCAACGAAATACTGGTCTTCTAAAGCTTCTTTTTCTAAACCTTTCGCTATATCTAAAATTGGATCTTCAATTCCTAAATCGTGTAATACCTGATCTGCTGCTTTTTTGATAATTTTAGCTCTAGGATCGAAATTTTTGTAAACACGGTGTCCAAAGCCCATTAATCTAAAAGGATCACTTTTATCTTTAGCTTTTGCCATATATTTTTTGGTATCACCGCCATCTGCTTGAATAGCTTCAAGCATTTCTAAAACCGCTTGATTAGCCCCACCATGAAGTGGTCCCCATAATGCAGAGATTCCAGCAGAAATTGAAGCAAACAAACCAGCATGTGATGAGCCTACAATTCTTACCGTAGAGGTAGAACAGTTTTGCTCATGATCTGCATGTAAAATTAAGAGTTTATCCAAAGCGTCAACTAAAACCGGATTTTGCACATAACAACTATTAGGTCTAGAAAACATCATTTTTAAAATATTTTCTACGTAACCTAAAGTATTATCACCGTAATCTAAGGGTTGCCCTTGTTTTTTACGCATAGTCCATGCTACAAGCACTGGCATTTTACCTAATAATCTTACAACAGACTTATACATTTCTTCTTCAGAATCTACATCAACAGAATCAGGGTTAAATGCTGTTAATGCACTTGTTAGAGAAGAAATAACACCCATTGGATGCGCTGATTTAGGAAATGCATCTAATATCTTCTTAACATCCTCATCTACTGCGGACTCTGCTTTAATATCGTCATGAAACTTATCATTCTGTGCTTTGGTAGGTAACTCTCCAAAGATTAGTAGATAAGCAACTTCTAAAAAATCAACTTTATTTGCTAATTCTGCGATATCATAACCTCTATATCTTAAGATACCTTTTTCACCGTCTAAAAAAGTAATTGCACTTTCACACGATCCAGTATTTTTATAACCTGGATCAATAGTAATTATACCATTAGTTACAGTTCTTAATTTTGAAATATTAATTGCTAGCTCATTCTCGGTTCCCTTTTCTATTGGAAACTCATGTTTCTCTCCATTAATCTCTAGAATAGCGGTATCAGACATATGTTTTGTGTTTATTTTTTTAGGATTGCTAATTTACAAAATATCCCTCGATTTAAGAAGTCTGTACGATAAGGTTTTGTTAATTTATAGATTGATAAAATGAAAGCTAAAAAAAGGCGATTAATATAAAATTAATCGCCTTTTACTCAAAATCTTTTGATTTGTATTATTATTTAATCTTAAAAGCATTTTCTCCAGGAAAATAAGCTACAGAACCAAGCTCTTCCTCTATACGAAGTAATTGGTTGTACTTAGCCATACGATCACTACGCGAAGCAGATCCTGTCTTTATTTGTCCTGTGTTTAAAGCCACTGCTAAATCTGCGATAGTATTATCTTCAGTTTCACCAGAACGGTGTGACATTACAGAAGTATACCCAGCATTATGTGCCATATTTACAGCAGCAATAGTTTCTGTTAACGACCCTATTTGGTTTACTTTTATCAAAATTGAATTGGCAATACCTTCGTTAATACCTCTTGATAAACGCTCTACATTTGTTACAAATAAATCATCTCCAACTAATTGTACTTTATCTCCAATTAACTCAGTTAAATAAGCCCAACCTTCCCAATCGTTCTCATCCATCCCGTCTTCAATTGAAATAATTGGATATTTAGAAGCTAACTCCGCTAAGTATTCTGCTTGTTCTTTGCTAGTTCTTATAACTCCGGAATCACCTTCAAACTTTTTGTAATCGTATTTACCATCAACAAAAAATTCTGCTGAAGCACAATCTAAAGCAATTTTAATTTCATCACCAAATTTATATCCTGCATTGCTTACTGCTTTTGCAATGGTATCTAAAGCATCTTCTGTTCCTCCAGCAAGATTTGGTGCAAAACCACCCTCATCTCCTACAGATGTACTTAAATCTCTGTCATGCAACACCTTTTTTAAATGGTGAAAAATTTCAGTTCCCATTTGCATAGCATGGGTGAAATTTTTAGCTTTCACTGGCATAATCATAAACTCTTGAAATGCAATTGGCGCATCACTATGAGAACCACCATTGATAATATTCATCATTGGTAATGGTAACGTATTTGCCGAAACACCACCAACGTAACGATACAATGGCATATTCAACTCATTAGCTGCGGCCTTAGCTGCGGCTAATGAAACTCCTAAAATGGCATTAGCCCCTAATTTGGATTTATTTGGTGTACCATCTAAATCAATCATCATTTGATCGATAAAGTTTTGTTCAAATACTGAAATACCTACTAATTCTTCGGCTATAGTTGTGTTAACATTTTCTACTGCTTTTAAAACACCTTTACCCATGTAAGTATCTCCACCATCACGTAGCTCTACTGCTTCATGCTCTCCTGTTGATGCTCCTGATGGTACAGCAGCCCTACCTAATACTCCATTTTCTGTAACTACATCTACTTCTACGGTTGGATTACCTCTTGAATCTAGAATTTGTCTTGCGTGTACGCTAACTATTATACTCATAATTGGTTTGTTTTTAATCTTTTATTACTTCAAATTTACGTCTAAATATTCTTTAATTATCTGGCTTTTGTCATAAAATCCTAAAATTGAAGCTATAACGTTTTAGTAATTAAATTGTTATTTTACAGTTGATAATTTACCTTTTTTAATATTTTCTACAAACTGATCGAATAAGTACGATGAATCGTGAGGACCAGGACTTGCTTCTGGATGGTATTGTACCGAAAACACATTCTTACTTTTCATTGCTAAACCAGCAACAGTGTCATCATTTAAATGAACATGCGTTACTTTTAAATCTGCATTAGCTTCAGCTTCTTCTCTGTTTACTGCAAATCCGTGATTTTGAGATGTGATTTCGCCTTTACCTGTAATTAAATTTTTAACAGGATGGTTTATACCACGATGGCCATTATGCATTTTATAAGTTGTAACACCGTTTGCAATTGCAATTATTTGGTGTCCTAAGCATATACCAAACAGCGGTAAATCTCTTTTAATAACTTCTTTGGCTATTGCTTGCGCTTCAACTAAGGGTTCTGGATCTCCTGGACCATTTGATAAGAAATATCCATCTGGATTGAACGCCTCTAAATCTTCAAATTTAGCGTTGTATGGAAATACTTTAATGTAACAATCTCTACTAGAAATATTTCTCAAAATATTCTTTTTAATACCGATATCTAATGCAGCTACTTTATATGTGGCATTCTCATTACCGAAATAATAAGGTGTTTTGGTAGAAACTTTTGATGCCAACTCTAGGCCTTTCATACTTGGCACATCGGCCAATTGTTGCTTTAAACTTTCGATATTGTCAACCTCTGTAGAAATTACAGCGTTCATAGCACCGTTATCTCTTATATAACTTACCAAGGCTCTGGTGTCTACGTCTGAGATTGCTAATAAATTATTTTTATCTAAAAAATCTTCTAAAGACCCATCTGCTCTATCTCGAGAATACTCGTAACTAAAGTTTTTTACGATTAAACCAGCTATTTTAATAGAATCAGATTCTACCTCGTCCTTATTGGTACCGTAGTTACCAATGTGAGCGTTGGTAGCTACCATTAGCTGCCCAAAGTACGATGGATCTGTGAATATTTCTTGATATCCTGTCATTCCCGTATTAAAACACACCTCGCCAAAAGCAGTTCCTTGTTTTCCGCCTACTGCTTTTCCATAAAAAATTGTACCATCTGCAAGTAGAATGATGGCATTTTGTTTCTTCTGATATTTCATATGTTCCATTATTTTTTTCTGCGTTAGGGATTAAGGGATTTGTTGAATCCCGATAAGAATCGGGAGACTCCCGAAAGCCCGACCCGACCATAGGAGGGTAACGCCCAAAAGTTTTACAAAAATTCAAAAAAAAAGGATAAACTAAAAATAGTTTATCCTTTATATATTAAATGCTTATTAACATTTATTCTTCTTCGTTTGATGCGTTAGTGTCAACTGGTGCCACAGCAACTGGTTTACTTCCGCCTCTTCTGCTTCTTCTAGTAGTTTTCTTCTTAGCTTTACCAGCGTTGTAAATTTCGTTATAATCTACTAACTCTATCATAGCCATATCGGCATTATCACCTAAACGGTTACCTAATTTGATAATTCTGGTATAACCACCTGGTCTATCTGCTACTTTAGTAGCAACGTCTCTAAACAACTCTGTAACAGCCTCTTTTTGTCTTAGCTTACTAAATACAATACGTCTGTTGTGTGTTGTATCAGTTTTAGATTTTGTTACTAAAGGCTCTACAAATTGTTTTAAGGCTTTTGCTTTTGCAACTGTAGTGTTAATACGTTTGTGCTCTATTAAAGAACAAGCCATATTTGCTAACATTGCCTTTCTATGGGCTGTTTTTCTACCTAAATGGTTAATTTTTTTTCCGTGTCTCATGACCTTTGTTTTAAACTTCTATCTTGCTACCACATCTTATACAGAGAGCAAACTATAGAAGAGTTGATTATTTAATCTTTATCTAATTTATATTTACTTAAATCCATTCCGAAGTTTAATCCTTTAACGTGTACAAGCTCTTCAAGCTCTGTTAAAGATTTTTTACCGAAGTTACGGAACTTCATTAAATCATTTTTATTAAAAGATACTAAGTCTCCTAAAGTATCAACTTCTGCAGCTTTTAAACAGTTAAGCGCACGTACGGATAAATCCATATCAATAAGCTTAGTTTTAAGCAACTGTCTCATGTGAAGTGATTCTTCATCATAAGTTTCAGTTTGTGCAATTTCATCAGCTTCTAAAGTGATACGCTCATCAGAGAATAACATAAAGTGATGAATTAATGTTTTAGCTGCTTCTGTTAAAGCATCTTGCGGTGTAATTGAACCATCTGTAATGATTTCGAAAACTAATTTTTCGTAATCAGTTTTTTGCTCTACACGGTAATTTTCAATGCTATATTTAACATTTTTGATTGGTGTGTAAATAGAGTCTGTAAAAATAGTACCTATCGGTGCAGACGCTTTTTTATTTTCTTCTGCTGGTACATAACCTCTACCTTTTTCTATAGTGATTTCCATATTGATACTCACTTTAGGATCTAAATTACAGATTACTAATTCTGAATTTAATACTTGAAATCCTGAAATAAACTTTTGGAAGTCTCCAGCTAATATTTGTTCTTGACCAGATATTGAAATTGAGATTGACTCATTATCTATATCTTCTATTTGTCTTTTAAAACGTACTTGTTTTAAATTCAAAATAATCTCTGTTACATCTTCTACCACACCAGCAATTGTAGAAAATTCGTGATCTACACCTTCTACTCTAACTGAGGTGATTGCAAAACCCTCTAAAGAAGATAATAAAACTCTTCTAAGTGCATTACCAACTGTTAAACCGTAACCTGGTTCTAATGGTCTGAATTCGAATTTACCTTCGAAATCAGTAGAATCAATCATGATTACTTTATCGGGCTTTTGAAAATTAAATACTGCCATAATGTTTTCTTCGTTTTAATTGTTATTTGGTTGCGCGGTTTAAAAGTTTGAAGAGCACTAGCAAACCCTTTGGCCAAATACCAATATGATTAATATATGTATTACTTAGAGTATAATTCTACGATGAATTGCTCGTTGATATTTTCTGGAATCTGGATTCTTGCAGGAACAGAGACATAAGTACCAGACTTTGTATCATTATTCCAAGTAATCCATTCGTATACATGACTTGAGTTTGATAAAGAACTATCAATAGCTTCAAGCGATTTTGATTTTTCTCTTACTGCAACTACATCTCCAGCTTTTAACTGATAAGAAGGTATATTTACTAATTCACCGTTAACAGTAATATGCCTGTGAGATACCAATTGACGTGCACCGCTTCTAGATGGAGAAATTCCCATTCTATAAACTACGTTGTCTAATCTAGATTCACATAATTGTAATAACACTTCACCTGTAATACCTTGTGCAGCTGTTGCTTTTTTGAATAAACCTCTAAATTGACGCTCTAAAATACCGTAGGTATATTTAGCTTTTTGCTTTTCCATTAACTGGATTGCGTATTCAGATTTTTTACCACGTCTTCTATTATTTCCGTGTTGTCCTGGAGGATAATTTCTTTTTTCGAATGATTTGTCTTCTCCAAAGATAGCTTCGCCGAATTTTCGTGCGATTTTAGTTTTAGGACCAGTATATCTTGCCATTTTAAATTGTTTTTGAGAGCGATTATGAATTAAGGTCTTAATCTTATCCTTCGATAACCTTTAATCTCCCGTTGATACTTGTTAATATTATTTTTTTCGGTTTGCAAATTTATGCAAAAAATTAATACCATCTGATAAACAGATGCTATTAATTTTTTTATTCTAAACACATTGAAACGTGATTAAACTCTTCTACGTTTTGGTGGACGACAACCGTTATGTGGTAATGGTGTAACATCAACAATTTCAGTTACTTCAATACCTGCATTATGTATAGAACGAATAGCAGATTCTCTACCATTTCCTGGTCCTTTTACATATACTTTTACCTTTTTTAAGCCAGCTTCTAGGGCTACACCCGAAGCATCTTCTGCAGCTAATTGTGCAGCGTAAGGTGTATTTTTCTTAGACCCTCTAAATCCCATTTTACCAGCAGAAGACCAAGAGATTACATCTCCCTTCTTATTGGTTAATGAAATTATGATGTTATTAAATGAAGCAGTTACGTGCGCTTCTCCAACAGCATCAACTATTACTTTACGTTTTTTTGTACTTGACTTTGCCATATTATTTTGTTGTAGTTGTTAGCTTTAGTTGTTAGAATCCTAAACCTTTCGATTTCGAACAGATTCATCTAACGTCTATACACTAATGACTAATGTCTAATTATTATTTAGTTGCTTTTTTCTTGTTAGCAACAGTTTTTCTTCTACCTTTTCTTGTTCTAGAGTTATTCTTAGTACGTTGTCCTCTTAATGGAAGACCGGATCTATGACGTATACCTCTGTAACACCCAATATCCATTAATCGCTTAATGTTTAATTGTGTTTCAGAACGTAATTCACCTTCAATAGTATAAGTTCCCACAGCATCACGAATCGATCCGATTTCGTCGTCTGTCCAATCTTGTACTTTAGTACTTTCGTCTACTTTAGCAGTTGCTAAAATTTCTTGTGCTCTACTTTTACCTATACCATAGATATAAGTTAAAGAGATAACTCCTCTTTTTTGTTTTGGTATGTCTACACCTGCAATTCTTGCCATAATTTACCCTTGTCTTTGTTTAAATCTAGGATTCTTTTTGTTTATCACGTAAAGTCTACCTTTTCTACGCACAATCTTACAATCTGCGCTTCTTTTTTTAACTGATGCTCTTACTTTCATCTTATACTAATTATTCTATATTACTGTTAGATATTATCTTGCGACTATACCTGTTTAGTATCTATAAGTTATGCGAGCCTTAGTTAAATCGTAAGGACTCATTTCTAATTTCACTTTATCTCCTGGTAATAATTTGATATAGTGCATACGCATTTTACCAGAAATATGTGCTGTCACAATGTGACCGTTTTCTAATTCAACACGGAACATAGCATTTGATAATGCCTCTATAATTGTACCGTCTTGTTCTATTGCTGCTTGTTTTGCCATAACATCTATATATTAAGCTACTGCTTTTCTATTTTTACCTGTTTTCATTAAGCCATCATAGTGTCTATTTAACAAATAAGAGTTTATTTGCTGCATAGTATCGATTGCAACTCCAACCATAATTAACAGTGATGTTCCTCCAAAAAACAATGCCCATCCTTGAGTAACATTCATTAGACTTACAATGAAGGCTGGAAATATAGCTATTAAGGCTAAAAAAATTGAACCTGGTAGCGTAATTTGAGACATTATTTTATCTAGATATTCTGAAGTTTCAGAACCCGGACGAATACCAGGAATAAAACCACCACTACGTTTTAAATCATCTGCCATCTTATTAGTAGGCACTGTAATTGCAGTGTAAAAATATGTAAAAACAATAATCAATAAGGCAAAAATTAAATTATACCAAAATCCGAAGATATCAGCAAAATTTGTTTGCATCCATAATCCTGCAGAAGTATCTTTTAAGAAAGAAGAACCTCCAATTAAACTTGGTACAAACATTATAGCTTGAGCAAATATAATTGGCATTACACCAGATGCATTTAATTTTAATGGAATATATTGTCTAGACCCTCCTGCTGCAGCTTTTTCGTAGCCACCTGAAGCTGTCCGTCTAGCATATTGCACAGCAATTTTTCTAACTGCCATTACCAACATAATAGAGGCTAAAATTATAACAAACCATATTACTAGTTCAATTAAAATCATTATTAAACCACCATTAGACTCTGTTACTCTGGCTGCATATTCTTGGACAAAAGACTGAGGTAATGTAGCTATGATTCCTACCATGATTAACAATGAAATACCATTACCAATACCTTTATCAGTAATTTTTTCACCTAACCACATGGCGAAAATACATCCAGTAACAAGTATTATTATAGAAGAGAAATAAAACAATCCTCCAGTTCCTAAAAGAAACGCAGATTGTGGAATCCCTAATGCTGGCAAACTAGCTAAATATCCTGGTGCTTGCACCAAACAAATCGCAATTGTTAACCAACGTGTAATCTGTGTTATTTTCTTTTGTCCACTAGCACCTTCCTTTTGTAATTTTTGTAGATAGGGAATAGCAATACCCATTAACTGCACAACAATAGAAGCTGAAATGTAAGGCATAATACCAAGTGCAAAAACTGAAGCATTAGCAAAAGCCCCGCCTGTAAAGGCATTAAGTAAACCTAATAAACCACCATCGGTTTTCTCAGCTAAACCTCCCAATTGGGCTGCATCAATACCTGGTAATACAACTTGGGCACCAAATCGATAAACTAATAACAAACTCAACGTTACGATGATTCTGTTTCTTAGTTCCTCAATTTTCCAAACATTTTTTATTGATTCTATAAATTTCATACGTTAATGTATTCTTATAAAGTTATAACTTCTCCTCCTGCAGCTTCAATTGCAGCTTTTGCTGAAGCAGAGAACTTATGAGCAGATACTTTTAATTTAGACTTTAATTCACCTCTTCCCAATACTTTAACTAGATCGTTTTTGCCAGCTAATCTATTAGAAAATAAGATTTCAAAATCTACTGTATCCTTTACTTTTTTATCATCTACTAACGCCTGTAAAGTATCTAAGTTTATAGCTTGATACTCCACACGGTTAATGTTGGTAAAACCAAACTTAGGTACACGTCTTTGTAAAGGCATCTGTCCACCTTCAAATCCTAACTTTTTAGAATATCCAGAACGAGACTTAGCGCCTTTGTGACCACGGGTAGCAGTACCACCCTTTCCTGAACCTTGTCCGCGACCTACTCGCTTGCCTTGTGTTTTTACCGAGCCTTTCGCTGGTTGTAAGTTACTTAAATCCATTTTTCTTGTTTATATATTAAGCTTCTTCTACAGAAACTAAATGTGAAACTTTAGCAACCATACCAAGAATATTTGGTGTAGCCTCATGCTCTTTTATTTGTCCAATCTTTTTAAGACCTAGAGCTTCTAAAGTTCTTTTTTGTCTTTGCGTACGATTGATAGCGCTTTTAACTTTTTTTACTTTAATTTTTCCCATCGTTGATAGTTATTAAGCGTTAAAAACTTTTTCAAGTGAAATACCTCTATCCTTAGCAATAGCATTTGCGTCTCTTAATTGTAATAAAGCATCAAAAGTTGCTTTTACAACATTGTGAGGGTTCGAAGATCCTTGAGATTTTGATAATACATCGTGTACACCAACTGCTTCAAGAACAGTTCTAACAGCACCACCAGCAATTACACCGGTACCTGGAGCTGCAGGAATAATATTTACTCGTGCACCACCATATTTACCTTTTTGTGCGTGAGGTAATGTCCCTTTTCTTATAGGAATACGAACAAGATTTTTCTTAGCGTCTTCAACAGCCTTTGCAATTGCACTAGCTACATCTTTCGATTTCCCTAGACCTTGTCCTACAACACCCGCTTCATCTCCAACAACAACTATTGCTGAAAAACCAAATGCTCTACCACCTTTTGTTACTTTTGTAACTCTTTGCACACCAACTAAACGATCTTTAAGATCTAATCCACCTGGTTTTACTAATTCTGCGCTTTTATAGTTTTGATACATAATTTCTTAGAATTTAAGTCCTGCTTCTCTTGCTCCTTCTGCTAATGATTTTACTCTACCATGGTATAAGTAACCACCTCTATCAAAAGAAATAGTACTAATACCAGCTTTCAAAGCTTTTTCTCCAATTGATTTCCCAACTAAAGCAGCTACTTCACTTTTGTTTCCTTTAGCTTTCGCTATATCTTTATCTCTAGAAGATGCAGCGCTTAAGGTTTTACCAGAAACATCATCAACTATTTGAGCGTAGATCTCTTTATTACTTCTATAAACAGCTAATCTAGGTTTTGTTTCTGTACCAGAAACTACCTTACGAATTCTGCTTTTTATTCTTAATCTTCTTTGATTTTTTGTCAATGCCATAACTCAATTATTAAGCTGATTTACCTGCTTTTCTTCTTAATTCTTCACCAACAAACTTAACTCCTTTTCCTTTGTAAGGTTCTGGCTTACGGAAGCCTCGGATTTTAGCTGCTACTTGACCAACTAATTGCTTGTCGTGTGATGTTAATTTAATGATTGGGTTTTTACCTTTTTCAGAAATTGTTTCAATTTTAACTTCAGGAGCAATACTCAACACAATATTATGAGAAAAACCTAAAGCTAAATCTAGTTTCTGCCCTTGGTTTGATGCTCTGTAACCTACACCTACCAATTCTAATTCTTTTGTCCAACCTGTAGATACACCAGCAATCATATTATTAACAAGAGATCTATATAGACCATGTTTTGCTTTGTGTTCCTTAGTTTCTGCAGAACGTGTAACCAAAACATTACCGTCTTCTACTTTTACACTTACAGTATCAAAATTTTGAGTTAGTTCTCCTAATTTACCTTTTACTGTAATTACGTTATCTTTTACTTCTACTGTAACTCCTTCTGGAATTACAACTGGGTTATTTCCTATTCTACTCATCTCTTTCTCCCTTTTTTAGTAAACGTAACATAAAACTTCACCACCAACATTGTCTCTTTGAGCTTGCTTACCTGTCATTACACCATGAGATGTAGAAACTATAGCAATACCAAGACCATTAAGTACTCTAGGTAGTTCTTTAGCACCGGAATACTTACGTAAACCTGGTGTACTAATACGTTGAATTTTTTTTATTACTGGTTCTTTAGTCTCCTTGTTGTACTTAAGTGCTATTTTAATAGTGCCCTGTACTGAAGAATCGTCGAACTTGTAACTTAAAATATATCCTTGCTCGAATAATATTTTAGTGATGTCCTTTTTTAAATTAGATGCAGGAATCTCAACCACTCTGTGATTAGCTCTAATTGCATTTCTAACTCTCGTAAGGTAATCCGCTATTGGATCTGAATACATATTTATTAATTTGCGGTAATGGTTTTTAATTCTGTCTTTCAGATTAAACCTTCTACCAATTTATAATTCGTTTTTTACCAGCTTGCCTTTTTAACACCAGGTATTAAACCTTGGTTAGCCATTTCTCTAAATGTAACACGAGAAATCCCAAACTGTCTCATATATCCTTTAGGTCTTCCTGTAAGCTTACATCTGTTATGTTGACGTATAGGAGATGCATTTTTTGGCAACTTTTGCAGTGCTTCGTAATCTCCAGCTTCTTTTAAAGCTTTACGTTTTTCAGCATACTTAGCTACTGTTTTAGCTCTCTTTACCTCACGGGCTTTCATTGATTCTTTAGCCATAACTTAGTTCTTTTTAAAAGGTACCCCTAATTCAGTTAATAATGATTTTGCTTCTTTATCTGTTTCAGCAGAAGTTACAAATGTAATATCCATACCTGAGATTTTATTCACTTTATCAATGTTTATCTCAGGGAATATGATTTGCTCAGTAACACCTAAATTGTAGTTACCTCTTCCATCAAAACCTGTAGCTTTAATACCGTTAAAATCCCTTACACGTGGAAGTGCAGAAGTTACTAAACGATCTAAAAACTCATACATTCTTTCTCCTCGTAAAGTTACTTTAGCGCCAATTGGCATACCTTTACGTAATTTAAAAGATGCAACATCTTTTTTAGATAATGTAGATACAGCTTTTTGTCCAGATATTGTAGTCAATTCTTCCAATGCATGGTCGATTAACTTTTTGTCTGCAACCGCTGCTCCAACGCCTTTTGATATTACTATCTTTTGCAATTTTGGAACTTGCATTACATTTTTATATCCAAATTCGTCTGTAAGAGCTGCAATTACTTTGCTTTTATACTCTTCTTTAAGTCTAGGTGAATATGCCATAACTATATTACTTCATTAGATTTTGTTGAAAATCTTACTTTTTTATCACCTTCTATCTTATATCCAACTCTTGTTGTTTCTCCTTTTGAAGTTAACAATGATAAATTAGATATATGAATAGGTGCTTCTTTTTCTACGATTCCACCTTGAGGACTTTGTGCACTTGGTTTAGTATGTTTCTTAACCATATTTACACCCTCAACAATCGCTTTGTTCTTTTCTATTAATACCTGTTGTACTTTACCTTCAGATCCTTTATGGTCTCCAGCAATTACCTTTACGGTATCTCCAGTTTTTATTTTAAGCTTTCCCATCTTAATATTTCTGTATTAAAGCACTTCTGGTGCTAATGATACAATCTTCATGAATTGTTTATCACGAAGTTCTCTAGCAACAGGTCCAAATACGCGTGTTCCTCTCATTTCACCCGTTGGGTTTAAAAGTACACAAGCATTGTCATCAAATCTTATATAAGATCCGTCTGGACGTCTTACTTCTTTTATTGTACGAACAACAACTGCTGTAGAAACTGCTTTTTTCTTAATGTTTCCATTAGGAGTTGCATCTTTTACCGAAACAACTATTTTGTCTCCAACGGAAGCATATCTTCTTTTAGTTCCTCCTAAAACGCGAATTACTAAAACTTCTTTTGCTCCAGTGTTGTCTGCTACTTTAATTCTTGATTCTTGTTGTAACATAATTATTTAGCTCTTTCTAGGATTTCTACTAATCTCCAACATTTAGATTTACTCATAGGTCTTGTTTCCATGATCTTTACAGTATCTCCTTCGTTGCAATCGTTTTTTTCGTCGTGTGCTACGTACTTTTTTGTTTTAAGTACGAACTTACCATACATAGGGTGTTTTACTTTTTTCACCTCAGAAACCACAATAGATTTCTGCATCTTGTTACTTGTAACAACTCCTATACGTTCTTTTCTTAAATTTCTTGTTTCCATCTTTCTGCAGAATTATTGTGAATCTCTTTTAGTTAATTCAGTCGCAATTCTAGCTACTGTTCGTCGCAATGAACGTAACTGAACTGGGTTTTCTAAAGGAGATATTGCATGAGACAATTTAAGGTCTGAATAACTCTTTTTAGTTTCACCAAGTTTTTCTGTTAACTCAGCTACAGATAATTCTTTAATTTCTGATTGTTTCATCATCTTAAATTATTATGCTTGGTAATCTCTAGCAATTATAAACTTAGTTTTTACTGGTAATTTTTGAGCTGCTAAACGTAATGCCTCTTTTGCAACGTCTAGTGGCACTCCACCAACTTCAAATAAAACACGACCTGGTTTAACAACAGCTGCCCAATATTCTACAGCACCTTTACCTTTACCCATACGTACTTCAAGAGGCTTTTTTGTGATAGGCTTATCTGGAAAAATTTTAATCCAAAGTTGCCCTTCTCTCTTCATGAAACGAGTGGCAGCAATACGTGCAGCTTCTATTTGACGCGATGTTAAAAAATTCGAGTCTAGTGATTTTATACCAAAAGTTCCACTTGAAAGTTGATGCCCTCTACCGGCGTTACCTTTCATGCGTCCTTTTTGCTGTTTACGAAATTTTGTTCTTTTAGGCTGTAACATTTTTCTTTTACTTTAAAAAATTACTTTCTACGACGAGATTGATTTCTATTATCTCTTCCGCCTCGTCCACCTTTTCCTTTTTGCTTAGATAATCCAACCAAAGGAGAAAGCTCTCTTTTACCATATACTTCACCTTTCATGATCCATACTTTAACACCCAATCTACCATAAGTAGTGTGTGCTTCAACTAAAGCATAATCAATATCGGCTCTAAAAGTTGACAAAGGAATACGTCCTTCTTTGTAGTGTTCTGAACGTGCCATTTCAGCACCATTTAAACGACCACTAATTTGGATTTTAATTCCTTCGGCATTCATACGCATTGTAGCAGCAATAGCCATTTTGATTGCACGACGGTAAGAGATACGATTCTCAATTTGTCTAGCAATACTTGATGCTACTAAAAATGCATCTAGTTCAGGTCTCTTTATTTCAAAGATGTTAATCTGAACTTCTTTACCCGTAATCTTTTTAAGTTCTTCTTTTAACTTGTCTACCTCTTGACCGCCTTTACCAATAATGATACCTGGACGTGCCGTTGTGATAGTAACGGTTACAAGTTTAAGAGTTCTTTCGATGATTACTCTACTTACACTAGCTTTAGATAAACGCGCGTGAACGTATTTTCTAATCTTATCGTCTTCGGCAAGTTTATCACCATAATCGTTTCCTCCGTACCAGTTAGATTCCCATCCTCTGATAATTCCTAAGCGATTTCCGATTGGATTTGTTTTTTGTCCCATACTCTATTTAAGCTTGTGTGTTATTGTTTGCACCAACCACTAATGTAACGTGGTTTGAGCGTTTTCTAATTCTGTGTGCACGACCTTGCGGTGCTGGACGTAATCTTTTTAACATAGATCCGCTATCCACTTTAATCTCCTTAACAAATAATTCAGAAGATTCTACATCGGCATCCTCATTCTTTGCTTGCCAGTTAGCAATAGCTGATAATAACAACTTTTCTAAACGACCAGAAGCCTCCTTATTGTTAAACTTTAAGATATTAAGTGCTTTTTCTACTTTTTCACCTCTTACTAAATCGGCTACTAAACGCATTTTTCTCGGTGACGTAGGACAGTTATTAAGTTTTGCAAAAGCAACATGCTTCTTTGCTTCCTTAATAGCGTCTGCCATTTGTTTTTTACGACTTCCCATAGCTTACTTTTTACCTTTATTTTTAGCACCTGCATGTCCACGAAATGAACGTGTTGGTGAAAATTCTCCTAATTTATGACCTACCATATTTTCAGTTACGTAAACTGGTACAAATTGACGGCCATTGTGTACTGCAATAGTTTGTCCAACAAAATCAGGTGTAATCATACTAGCTCTAGACCAAGTTTTGATTACTGTTTTCTTGTTAGCTTCAACATTTGCAGCTACTTTCTTTTCTAATTTATAATGAACGTAAGGTCCTTTTTTTAATGATCTTGCCATGTCTTATTTCTTTCTACGTTCTACAATATATTTATTACTCGCTTTTGTTTTAGAACGGGTTCTATAACCTTTGGCAGGTATACCATTTCTAGAACGTGGATGTCCACCTGAAGCACGACCTTCACCACCACCCATTGGGTGATCAACTGGATTCATTCTAACAGGGTTCGTTCGTGGTCTTCTACCTAACCATCTTGTTCTACCTGCTTTACCACCAACAATCAACTGATGATCTGAGTTAGAAACAACTCCGATAGTTGCCATACAAGTAACTAACACTAAACGCGTTTCGCCAGATGGTAACTTTACAGTTGCAAACTTACCGTCTCTTGCCATTAACTGAGCAAATGCACCAGCACTTCGTGCCATAACAGCACCTTGACCTGGACGTAACTCTAAACAAGAAATGATTGTACCTAATGGAATTTCACTTAGTGGCATTGCATTACCAATTTCTGGAGCAATACCAGTATCACCAGATACTACCTTTTGCCCAACTTGCAATCCATTTTGAGCAATGATATAACGCTTTTCACCATCTTGATAATTTAACAAAGCGATAAAAGCTGTTCTGTTTGGATCGTATTGAATAGAAGCAACTTCACCAGGAATCCCAGATTTGTCTCTTTTAAAATCGATAATACGATATTTCTTTTTATGACCACCACCTATGTAGCGCATGGTCATTTTTCCTTCACTGTTTCTACCACCAGACCTTTTTTTCGGAGCTAATAAACTTTTCTCCGGCTTATCAGTAGTTATGGCATCGTAACCATTTACTACTCTAAATCGCTGTCCTGGTGTGATTGGTTTTAATTTTCTTACTGACATTCTAATTACATATTAGCATATAAATCAATCATCTCACCTTCCGCCAGTTGTACAATTGCTTTTTTAACAGCATTTGTTTTACCATGTTGAATACCAGTTTTTGTAAACTTGGTACTACGTTCTGGACGGACATTTATAGTACGAACTTTTTCAACAGAAACACCATAAGCAGCTTCCACCGCTTTTTTAATTTCTACCTTGTTCGCCTTTGTGTTCACTGCGAACCAATAGCAGTTTTTTAACTCGCTATCTGCTGTCGCTTTTTCTGTGATTATAGGTTTAATTAAGATACTCATTGTTCCTTATTTACTTAAGTTTGTTTCAATTCCTTCTAAAGCTCCTTCTAAAAGCACAACTTGATTTGCATTTAAAATCTTGTATGTACTTAATTCTGAACTAGTTATAACTTCAGAGCGTTTTAAATTGCGCGATGACAAATATACGTTATTATTTGACCCACCCAACACAAACAATGTTTTTTTGTTTTCAAGCTCTAAAGCCTTTAATACTGCAGTAAAGTTTTTAGTTTTTGGAGCATCAAAATTAAAGTCTTCTAAAACTGTAATTGATTTTTCTCCTGCTTTAATACTTAAGGCAGATTTACGCGCTAAACGCTTTAAATTTTTATTAAGTTTAAAACTATAGTTTCTTGGTCTTGGACCGAACATGCGACCACCACCTTTAAACACACCAGATTTGATACTACCCGCACGAGCTGTACCAGTTCCTTTTTGCTTTTTTATCTTACGTGTTGATCCAGCGATCTCTGCTCTTTCTTTCGATTTATGAGTACCCTGTCTTTGGTTTGCCAAATATTGTTTAACATCCAAATACACCGCATGATTGTTAGGCTCAATAGCAAATACATTTTTAGAAAGGTCTGCCTTTCTACCTGTATCTTTTCCGTTTATATCTAAAACTGCTACTTTCATTACTTCTGAATTGTTACATAAGCGTTTTTGTGTCCAGGTACACACCCTTTCACAACAAGTAAGTTCTTTTCAGCAACTACTTTTAAAACTCTTAAATTTTGAACTTTTACTGTGTCTCCACCCATTCTTCCGGCCATTTTCATACCTTTGAATACACGTGCAGGATAAGATGCAGCTCCAATAGAACCTGGTGCTCTTAAACGGTTATGTTGACCGTGAGTAGCTTGACCTACACCACCGAAACCATGACGCTTTACAACACCTTGAAATCCTTTACCTTTTGATGTACCAGCTACGTCAACAAATTCACCCTCGGCAAAATGTTCTACAGTGATTGCATCTCCTAATTTGTACTCCTCATCAAAACTTTTAAATTCAACAACTTTGCGTTTTACAGAAGTACCCGCTTTTTTAGCATGACCTAAGTCAGCTTTAGTAGCGCTTTTTTCTGTCGCGTCATCGAAACCTAGTTGAAGTGCAGAATAACCATCCACTTCTTCAGTTCTGACTTGGGTAACGATACATGGTCCAGCTTCGATTACTGTACAAGGAATATTTTTCCCGTTTTCATCAAAGATGCTGGTCATACCGATTTTTTTTCCAATTAACCCAGACATATTTATTTATTATTAATTATTACTATTTCGTTGAAAATTAATTCAACATTATTATCTAAAAAAACAGGGACAAAATACCTTTCGTCCCTGAAGTGTATTTATCCGTTTTTCCTTCGCTCGCAGCTTAGGACATGTTCATCCTCGCGAAAGCGGGGATCTTTTTAATTTATTATCCTCTTGTATTTAAGAGATTCCCACCTTCGTCGGAATGTTCAATAAAAGTATAATTATACTTTTATCTCTACTTCAACACCACTTGGTAATTCTAGCTTCATCAAGGCGTCAATTGTTTTTGATGACGAAGAGTAAATATCTAATAATCTCTTATAAGAAGATAATTGAAACTGCTCTCTTGATTTCTTGTTTACGTGTGGAGAACGTAATACAGTGAAAATTTTCTTGTGCGTTGGTAATGGAATTGGTCCGGTTACAACAGCACCTGTACTTTTTACTGTTTTTACAATCTTATCAGCAGACTTATCTACTAAGCTGTGATCGTAAGACTTTAATTTTATTCTGATTTTTTGACTCATTTTCTTAAGATTTACGATTCAACACCTTTAGCAGCTTTAATAACTTCTTCAGATATATTTGAAGGTGTTTCAGCATAGTGTGAAAATTCCATTGTTGACGTTGCACGACCTGATGATAATGTTCTTAATGTTGTAACATAACCAAACATTTCAGATAATGGCACAGTAGCTTTAACAGTTTTTGCACCAGCTCTATCCCCCATATCACTTACTTGTCCTCTTCTTCTATTTAAATCACCTACAATATCACCCATATTCTCTTCAGGTGTAATTACCTCAAGTTTCATTATAGGTTCCATGATTACAGCTTTTGCAGCTTTTGCAACATTTTTAAACCCGAGTTTAGCAGCTAATTCAAAAGATAGTTGATCAGAATCTACATCGTGATAAGAACCATCTTTTAAAGTGATTTTCATAGCATCAACTTCGAAACCAGCTAACGGTCCATTTACCATTGCCATTTTAAATCCTTTCTCTATAGAAGGAATAAATTCTTTAGGCACATTACCACCTTTAATTACAGACTCAAACTGAAGACCTTCTTGCCCTTCATCTGCAGGCTCGATAGTAAATACAATATCGGCGAATTTACCACGACCACCAGATTGCTTTTTATAAACTTCTCTGTGATCTGCGGATGCTGTAATTGCCTCTTTATACTCTACTTGTGGCTGACCTTGGTTAACCTCAACTTTAAATTCTCTTTTTAAACGATCAACAATTACATCTAAGTGTAACTCACCCATTCCAGATATAATAGTCTGTCCTGAAGCTTCGTCTGAACGCACTGTAAATGTTGGATCTTCTTCAGCTAATTTAGCTAAGCCCATTCCTAATTTATCAACATCTGCTTTAGTTTTAGGCTCAACCGCGATACCAATTACTGGATCTGGAAAGTCCATAGATTCTAAAACAATAGGATGTTTTTCAGCTGTAAGTGTATCTCCTGTTTTAATCGATTTAAATCCAACAGCAGCTCCAATATCACCAGCTTCTATAAAATCAATTGCATTTTGCTTGTTAGCATGCATTTGGTAGATACGAGAAATACGTTCTTTTTTTCCAGAACGGTTATTCAACACATAAGAACCTGCATCTAAACGACCCGAATACGCTCTAAAAAATGCTAAACGACCTACAAAAGGATCAGTAGCGATTTTAAATGCTAAAGCCGCAAATGGCTCTTTTACATCTGGCTTACGAATTTCTTCTTGTTCTGTATCTGGATTCATACCAACTATACCTTCTTTATCAGTAGGAGATGGCAAATAACGACATACAGCATCTAATAAGAATTGTACACCTTTATTTTTAAAAGCAGAACCACAGATCATAGGAATGATAGCCATATCCATTACAGCAGCTCTAAGTGCAGCGTGCACTTCCTCTTCTGTAATTGAATCTTCATCTTCCATGAACTTTTCTAATAAGTTCTCATCATAACTTGCTACTTCTTCAATTAGAAGCGCTCTATATTTTTTAGCCTCTGCTTTAAGCTCTTCTGGTATTTCAATAACATCAAAAGTTGCCCCTTGTGTTTCATCGTGCCATACAATAGCTCTATTCTTAACTAAATCTATAATACCTTTAAAATCGTCCTCGTCACCAATGTTTAATACGATTGGCACCGCATTAGACTTTAACATATCTTTTACTTGCTGACATACACCCAAAAAGTCAGATCCTTGACGGTCCATTTTATTAACGAAACCAATTCTAGGCACTTTATAGTTATCAGCTAGTCTCCAGTTCGTTTCAGATTGTGGCTCAACACCATCAACTGCACTAAATAAGAATACTAAACCATCAAGCACACGTAACGAACGATTTACCTCAACAGTAAAATCTACGTGACCCGGTGTATCTATTATATTAAAGTGATATCCTTTAGTTTCTGGTGTTGGCTCTCCATTTTCAATTGGAAACCTCCATGTACAAGTTGTTGCAGCAGAAGTAATTGTTATACCTCTTTCCTGCTCTTGCTCCATCCAGTCCATTGTTGCAGCACCATCATGTACTTCACCAATTTTATGAGAAACACCTGTATAATAAAGAATACGTTCTGTAGTAGTAGTTTTTCCTGCATCAATATGCGCAGCAATACCTATATTTCTTGTGAATTTTAAATCTCTTGCCATGTCTTAAAATCTAAAGTGAGAGAATGCTTTGTTCGCCTCTGCCATTTTATGCGTATCAACTCTTTTCTTAACCGCTGCGCCTTCTTCTTTAGCTGCTGCTAAAATCTCAGAAGCTAAACGTTGTGCCATAGATTTTTCATTACGCTTTCTAGCATAACCTATTAACCATTTCATGGCTGTAGATATTTTTCTATCTGGACGAATTTGCATTGGTATTTGAAACGTTGCTCCACCAACACGACGACTACGTACTTCTACGTGAGGCATCACATTACCTAAAGCATCTTTCCAAATCTCTAAAGCTGTTTTTTCTTCATCAGTTTTTTTTGTATCTACAATGTCAATCGCATCATAGAATACTTTAAATGCTACTGACTTTTTACCATCCCACATCATGTTGTTTACAAAACGTGTTACTAATTGGTCATTAAACCTTGGATCTGGTAAAAGTGGCCTTTTTTTCGCTGCTCTTTTTCTCATGTCTTCTTCTTAAAGTTTAATTACTTTTTAGGGCGTTTTGCACCGTACTTAGATCTACGTTGGGTTCTTCCAGCAACACCTGCTGTATCTAAAGCCCCACGAACAACGTGATATCTAACACCTGGTAAATCTTTTACCCTTCCACCTCTAACCAATACTATCGAGTGCTCCTGTAAATTATGTCCTTCACCGCCTATGTATGCATTAACCTCGTTACCGTTTGTTAAACGCACCCTTGCTACCTTTCTCATTGCAGAATTTGGTTTTTTAGGTGTTGTTGTGTAAACACGAGTACATACACCACGTCTTTGCGGACAAGAATCTAAAGCAGCCGATTTACTCTTCTTGGTTATTTTGGCTCTTCCTTTTCTTACTAATTGTGAAATTGTTGGCATATATTTCTATATAAAATTTTATTAACCTCTATTTAGAGGCGTGCAAAGGTAGAAATTAAAATTAATTATTCAAACCCTAATTCATTAATTTTCAGAAGAATTTAAAATTATAGTTTTAAGACATATTAAAAGTGTTCTTTTTCCGTTAGATTTACACTAAAATTCAGTAAAATAGACGTGCAGAGATCTCATTTTATTCTCCTTATTATTTCTATACTTTTTTCTCCTAAGGCGTTGAGTCAAGATTTATACTTAAACATATCTGGAAAAACTGATATTGAAACGAGCATAATCGATTCATTGGGTTATTTAAATAAACATAAAAATTATATCTCAATAAAACATGAAGTAGACTCTCTTAGAAATCGTTTAAATCGCACTGGTTATATTGAAAACAAATTAATCGAATTAAAAAAAAAGAACGATTCTGTATTTAAAACCAAAATTCATTTAAAGCAAAAATTCCATACCATATATATATACCATAAAGATTCTGGTTTAAATCTTCAATTCTTAAACACCTTATCAGATATCGTAACTGATGACTATTTTGTTATTACCATGAATGATATTGAGTCTACTCTTGAAATTTTAAATTCTGAAATATCGACTCATGGAAATCCGTTTTCAAAATTAAAACTATCAAATATCAAAAAGAAAGATGATTCTAATTTGAAAGCTCAATTAATCATTGATTCAAAAGTAAAGAAAAGAACCATTGATGCTATTAAAATTGTAGGCTATGATAAATTCCCAAAATCATACTTGAAACATTATTTAAAACTTAAGCCAAAACAGATTTTTGATATAAAAACTATAGAAAATAAAACAGCACAGTTAAGTAACTTAAAATTTGCCAATCAAGTAAAATCTCCTGAAGTATTATTTCAAAAAGACTCAACGTCCTTATACATATATATAGAAAAATCTAAGAGTAACACCTTTGATGGCTTTTTAGGATTCGGAACCAATGACGAAACTAACAACATAGAGTTTGATGGGTTTTTAAATTTGAGACTGAATAATAATTTAAACTTCGGTGAAACATTTAGCTTAGTTTATAAGAGTGATGAAATTGATCAAGATACTTTTGACGCAGCTTTAGGATTACCTTTTTTATTTAATACACCAATAGGCATTGATTTAAATTTAAGAATATTTAGAAAAGACTCTTCTTTTACTACCGTTGATCAAAAGTTAAAACTAAACTATCAAATTAATCCCTTACATAAAGTAGCAGTAGGTATCTCAAATGTAGAGTCAAACAATTTACTATCAGAAACATTTAACACTACTCTTCAAGACTACAAATCAAGCTTCTTTAGTGGGTCGTACGAATATTTTAAACCACAATTTTATGATGTTTTATTTCCTATTAAATCGAACTTTTATTTAGAAACTAATTTTGGAAATAGAACAGCTGATGCATCAAAAACGGAGCAATCCTTAATCACTTTAAAAGCATTTAACAATTTTAAACTCAATAGAAAAAATAGTATCTACATAAACATAGACGCTTCAAGTCTTATGTCTGATAATTACTTTGATAATGAATTATTACGTTTTGGAGGCATAAACTCTATACGCGGTTTTGAAGAAAACAGCTTATTTGCATCTTTATATGGCGTTTTAAACACAGAATACAGATATCGTGTAAGTAATTCGATTTATATACATTCTATAACTGACGTAGCATATTTTGAAAACAAAACTGTTAATTCAAAAGAAAAACTCTTTGCTTTAGGATTTGGTTTTGGAATTCTTACAAATTCAGGGCTACTAAAATTCAATTATGCTAATGGCACAAATGAGAATCAATTATTAAAGTTATCAAATTCTAAGATTCACATTAGTTTGGTTGCAAATTTTTAGCTAAAAACTATCATTTCCTCAATTTTTAAACCTAAAAGGCAAATTTTAACCCTAATTTATTGTTTTATTAACTTTTTATTGTGATTTTTGACATTGACTAATTCAAATAATTATAAAATGAAAACAAAGTTTAGTGGAATTCTAACGCTACTACTAGCGTTTGTCGTGCATGTTTCTTTTGCACAAGCAAAGACTGTTTCAGGAACGGTAAGTGATGAAAGTGGCTTACCCCTACCAGGAACTACGGTCTTAATTAAAGGCACAACAAATGGTACATCAACAGATTTTGATGGTAATTATACTATTAGTGCAAAACAAGGAGACATACTTGTATTTAGTTTTGTAGGTTATACTACCTTAGAAAAAACTGTTGGCGCTTCAAACTCAATCAAAGTTACTCTTAAAGAAGATGCTGCTGCTTTAGATGAAGTTGTAGTAACTGCTTTAGGTATCAGAAGAGAAGCCAGATCGATTGGTTACGCTGTATCAACAGTAAAATCTGAAGACTTAAACGAAGTTAGAGAAACTAATGTACTTAGCTCTCTTCAAGGAAAAGCTTCTGGTTTATTAATTACTAACCAAAGTGGTAATGTTGGTGGCTCGACCAGAATATTAATTAGAGGTAATTCTAGTTTATCTGGAACTGTACAGCCTTTATTTGTTGTAGATGGGGTACCAATCTCTAACCAAAACGTTGCAACTGGTTCTAGAATTACTGGTGGATTTGATTTTGGTAACAGAGCACAAGATATAAACCCTGACGATATTGATACTGTTACAATATTAAAAGGAGCTTCGGCTGCTGCACTATACGGATCTAGAGCATCTGGTGGTGTTATTATCATCACTACAAAACGAGGAAAAAAAGGATCAAAAGCTAGTGTTTCGTTTAATTCGAACTTTAGATTTGATACACCTTTAAGATTACCTGATTTCCAAAACAGTTTTGCTGCTGGTGATGAAGGTGAATATGATTTTGACCAACTACCTAATGAGCAAGTAACTGCTGGTTGGGGACCAAGTTTATCCTCTTTAGCAGGACAAACTTATGATAACTTCAACGACACTACTAGACCTTTTGCTGCTGTTCCTAACAACGTTGAAGACTTTTATAATACTGGAGCAATTAGCATCAATAGTATTACAGTATCTGGTGCTGGAGAAGACGGTAGTGATTACAGATTAAGTGTAGCTTACACGGATCAAAAAGGATTGGTACCTAATTCAAATCTTAACAGAACGAATATAGGTTTTAATGGTGGAAAAGAATTTAGTGATAAATTCAAATCAAGAGTTAACTTTAACTACATAAGAACAAACCTAAATGGTACTGCAAGAGTTGGAGCAAATGATCCTAATGTATTAACTAGTATTGTTAATTTTTTACCTAGAACTACTGACTTTGAAGACTTTTTACCGTTTAGAGATGATCAAGGAAATCAAATAAACGCTCCTGGAGGTCAACAAAATAACCCATATTGGATAGCATTTGAAAATGCTCCAGAAGTTTCTGTACAACGCTTTTTCGGTAATGTATCTATGGAGTATTCTCCAACTGACGATTTAGGAATTCTTGCCAGAGCAGGTTATGATACCGCAGTTGACAAACGTTTTACGCAAAACTCTATAGGAACTGTTGGTAGGTTAAATGGAACATTTACAGATGATTTTATTGATACTCGTGAGTTAACTCTTGATTTAATAGCAACATATAACAAAGATATTACTCAAGAATTTAATATTACCACAAGAGGAGGTGTACAGTGGAATGAAAGAGTATTTGAAAGACTTGGCAATAATGCACTAGACTTAACAGTGCCTGAATTATTTGCTCCAGGTAACGCTGATGTTAATAATGTATTTAAAGATTTTACACAACGAAGAATATTTGGTGTTTTTGGTGATGTTACTTTTAATTACAAAAATTGGTTAATATTAAATGCTACAGGTAGAAATGATTTTTCTTCTACGTTACCAGCATCAAATAACAGCTTCTTTTATCCTTCAGTATCTTTAAGTTGGGTATTCTCTGATGCGCTAAACCTTAAAAGCGATATTTTTAGTTTTGGTAAATTAAGAGGTAGTTGGGCAAATGTAGGTGGAGACACAAATGCTTATTTATTGGATTTTAATTTTAATCCTGATACAGCATTTTTTGGTCAATTTGGAACAGGTGGTACATTCCCATTTAGTGGACAACTAGCTTTTAATTCTAATGGTTTTATTACTAACCCTGATTTAAGACCTTCTAACCAAGAAAATTACGAAGTAGGTATAGAATTAGGTTTCTTTAAGAGCAGGTTAAATATAAATGCAACCTATTATTCGAATTTAACTGAAGATGATATTGTTTTCGTGCCAACACCACAAACATCTGGTTTTGCAAGTTTCTTAACTAATGTAGGTGGAGTTTCTAATAAAGGCTTTGAAATTGATGTAAATGCAACTCTAATAAGAACTACTGATTTTAACTGGGAAGTTGTTGCTAACTTTTCTAAAAACGAAACAATAGTAGAAGATTTAGCAGGATTACCAGGAGAAGCATTAAATTTAGCAACAGAGTTTAATGGTATTGCTGTAAGAGCGGTTGAAGGTAAACCATTCCAATTATTCGGTACTAGATTTGCAAGAGCAACTGACGATGAAGGAGAAGAAATAGAAGACCAAATTTTAGTTGATGAAAATGGTATACGCCAAATAGGTCAACCTGGAGAACTTGGTGCTATACAACCAGATTTCACCATGGGATTATCAACTACAATTAGATACAAAGGTTTTGCACTATCTACAACATTTGATTGGAGAGAAGGTGGTTTAATGTTTTCTAATACAATAGGTGCTCTTAGAACCTCTGGTTTAGCTGCTGAAACTGCAGTTGATAGAGATAATTTATTTGTAGATCCTAATACATTTGTTGATAACGGAGACGGCACATTTAGTCCAAACACGACACCTATAGAAAGCGCACAAGCCTATTGGCAACAATTTTCTAGTGCTTCTATAGCTGAGGGTAATGTTTTTGACGCAACATTTATTAAGTGGAGAGAGTTAAGTCTTACTTACACGTTCCCATCAAAATCGTTAGACAACACACCTATTAAAGCATTACAATTAGGAATACAAGGACGTAATTTAGCAATATTTAACTCTGATGTTCCGCATATAGATCCAGAAGCTAGTATTGGTGGTGCAGCTAGCCAGTTAGATGGTATAGAACGTGGATCTGTACCAAGCCCAAGAAGTATAGGAGTAAATTTAACAGTAAACTTTTAAGAAAATGAAAAATATAAAATCCTTATACAAAACCACAATATTATTGTGTTTTGCCATCCTTTTAGTTGGTTGTGAAGACTCCATCGAAGGAATAAATACTGATCCCCTTGCTGCTACAAGCATAAGCGCAGAGTTATTAATGCCACAAGTTTTAGTTGCAGGATTATCAGCCAATAGAACTATTGAGCTAAATTCAATGAATATGCATTCTCAATCTTGGTCTGCAACAGTAGGTTTTGGTGTATTTGCAAACCCAGAGCGATATAATATTAGTGCTAATACCACTAACAATGTTTGGGTAGGTCAATACACAACTGCATTAAGAAATTTGCAACAAATGCGTGTATTAACCGAAACTAATAATCCTGAAGCACTAAATATTATTGGACAAGCCCAAGTGCTAGAAGCCTTTGCTTACTTAAATCTTACACAAATTTTTGGAGATATACCTTTTAGTGAAGCTATACAGGTGGCTGATTTTTCTAATCCAAATTTTGATAGTCAAGAAGATGTATTAAGAGGTTTACCGGCACTACTAGATCAAGCGTTACAAAATTTATCTAGTGATACAGGTATCATTGAATCTGCAGATTTAGTTTACGGTGGAGATAGAGCTTCATGGGTAAGATTTGCAAATTCATTAAAATTAAAGTGTTTAATGTTGATCGCAAATGTTGATGCTGCATCAGTACAAGCTGAAATTCAAAATACAGCGAACCAGCCTCTTATATTGGATGCTTCACAGGATGCAGTTTTAAACTATACAGCTGTCCCTGGTAATGAAAACCCAATTTGGAAAACTATTGACCAATTTGGTGGAGGTGTAAATACGTTTTGGGGTGGAGGGATTCCATTGATAGATATCATGAATGCAAACTCTGATCCTAGAAGAGCAACTTATTTTGATACTAATGAGGATGGTGACTATGTTGGTCAAGAACAAGGTGTTTTTAGTACAACAGGTGTTTCTACTATCAGTTTAAACATTATAAGACCAGAAATGCCAGACAGATATAGTACTGCTGCAGAAACCAACTTTTATTTAGCTGAAGCTGCACTATTAGGTTATATAAATGGTGATGCAAATGCATTTTATAGAGCTGGAATTACTGCATCTCTTGATTCTTATGATGGTGCTCCTGGTGCGATTTCAGAAGCAGATAAAGCTGCGTTTTTAGCTTCACCTAGAGGAACTATAAGTGGTGATAGTGAAGAAGATGCTTTATTAAAAATACATGAAGAAACATTCGTAGCTAACTTTACTAGAGCTATAGAATCTTGGACAGATTGGAGAAGAAATGACGTACCAACGATAACTTTACCTACAGGTGCAGTACTTACTGACTTTTTAAGAAGGTATCAAATTCCTCTTAGTGAAGTTACATCTAATGCCAATGCTCCTGCAGTTGAAGATTTGACGGAACCTATGTGGTTTGAAAATTAGAATCTTTTACAAATAATATATTTATAAGAACGAAAGGCTGTCTTAGTTAACTAAGACAGCCTTTTTTTATTCAGTAAAATATTTATATCATTAAAGATAATATATCTTTATATTTATTTATCAAATATTATTATTTTATGCAAACCCAAATATTCGGAATAAGAGCCATAATTGAGGCCATAAACTCTGAAGAAACTATTGATAAAGTGTTTTTACAAAAAGGACTTAAAGGAGAGCTTTTTACAGAATTAGAGTCTGTAATTAGAAAAAATTCTATTAACACCTCATATGTTCCTGTTGAGAAATTAAATAGGCTCACTAAAAAAAACCATCAAGGTGCAGTTGCACAAATATCTCCTATTGCATTTCACGATATAGAAACCTTGGTTTTAAATATTACTGAATCTGGTAAAACACCATTATTTTTACTTTTAGATCAGTTAAGTGATGTTCGTAATTTTGGTGCTATTATTAGAACTGCGGAGTGTACAGGTGTGAATGGTATAATAATACAAAAAAAAGGTGGTGCACCTGTAAATGGAGATACTATTAAAACTAGTGCTGGTGCTGTATTTAAAATTCCTATTTGTAAAGTAGACCATATTAAAGATGCTGTGTTTTATATGCAGGCCTCTGGCATAAAAGTAATAGCTGCAACCGAAAAAACGAATAATACACTCTATAATATTTCTTTTAAGGAGCCTTGTGCTATTATTATGGGTTCTGAAGGTCGTGGTATTAATCCATCTACATTAAAAGTTGTAGATGAGAAAGCTAAACTACCTTTACTTGGAGATATTGAATCTTTAAATGTTTCTGTAGCATGTGGCGCTTTTTTGTATGAAGTAGTGAGACAACGGCTTAAATAAGCTCTATTATAATAAGTCTATTTGGATTTAAAGACTATTGTTATTAGGTATTTTTCTCTTTATCACTTTTAAAGGTATAATTAATTTTTATACTCTCTTCCTCTACTTCGGGTTCTAAAGTTTCAATAAAGTTACCGTTTTCATCAAAATGTTTTAAGAATGGATCGTCATCTTCATTAAAATTTTCTTGTTCCCACATATATTTTTTAGGTTTTGCAATTTGTTTTCTAAATACTAATGCAAATACTAATCCTGTTATTAGCCCTGATAAGTGTCCTTCCCATGAGATGCCTTTTTCTATGGGCAATGTATACCAAATCATGCTTCCATATAAAAACACTACGAGTAAAGACAATGCAATAAGCCTGTAATGTTTAGCAAACACGCCTTTAAAAAACGTAAAGCTTACGAGTACATAAACTAATCCGCTTGCTCCAATATGATAAGATGGCCTACCAATACACCAGGTTAAAAATCCTGATACTAAAATACCCCATAAAAGCACGCGCCACGCAAGAGGTTTATAGAAATAAAATAATGCTGATGATAATACAAAAAGAGGAATACTATTATGGTATAAATGCTGTATATCTCCATGTAAAAAGGGACTAAAAACTACACCTCGTAATCCTAAAAAAGTTTGCGGATAGACGCCATATTTTGATAACTTAAACCCAAACCTTACTTCGAACCAAAATACTAACCAGATGATTAATACGAATAAAATAGGGTAAGCTATAACTCCCGTTGAGTATTCAAAATGTTTGTTTTGTGCCATTGTACTAAATATAGCAAATAGTTAACCATATTTGGATGATGTGCTAAAATGGCAGATAGGTGCGTGAGGGATTGAGCGATTGTTGAAGCTCCTCGAAGAGAGCGACTCGTGAAAGCCCGACCCAGATTTTTATCTGGGGCACGCCCAAAACTAAAATAAAATCTATTAATTTTACACTGATGAATATAAATATACCTTTAGCCGAACGATTACGGCCAAAACGCTTGGTAGACTATGTGAGCCAAACGCATTTAGTGGGTGAGCATGGTGCATTGTCTCAGCAATTGAAACATGGACTGATTGCTTCTATGATATTTTGGGGACCGCCAGGGACAGGAAAAACAACGCTTGCTAATATTATTGCTTCTGAATCTGAAAGACCGTTTTACACATTAAGTGCCATAAATTCTGGTGTTAAAGATGTTAGAGAAGTAATTGATAAGGCTAAACAAAGTGGTGGTTTGTTTACAACTAAAAACCCAATTTTGTTTATTGATGAAATACATAGATTTAGTAAATCTCAACAAGATTCGTTATTACAAGCGGTAGAAAAAGGATGGATAACTTTGATTGGGGCTACTACTGAAAACCCAAGTTTTGAGGTCATACCTGCATTATTGTCGCGTTGCCAAGTATATGTTTTAAATGCATTTTCTAAAAGTGATTTAGAAACGCTGCTTAAGCGTGCGATTGAAAACGATATTGTTATCTCTAAAAAGGATATTATACTTAAAGAAACAGATGCTTTGTTACGACTTTCGGGTGGTGATGCTAGAAAATTACTTAATATTTTTGAGCTTATTGTAAATTCTAGTAATGCTGATAAGGTTACTATTACCGATGCTTTTGTTTTAGATAATGTACAAAACAATACGGCACGATATGACAAAACTGGAGAACAGCATTATGATATAATTTCGGCGTTTATAAAATCGATTAGGGGAAGTGACCCCAATGGTGCCGTGTATTGGCTTGCTAGAATGATTGAAGGTGGTGAGGATGTGAAATTTATAGCACGTAGACTTTTAATTTCGGCTAGTGAAGATATTGGTAATGCTAACCCGACAGCGTTAGTAATTGCAAATAATGCTTTTCAAGCAGTTTCTGCCATTGGGTTTCCAGAATCTCGTATTATTTTAAGTCAATGTGCTACGTATTTAGCATGTTCTCCAAAAAGCAACGCAGCTTATAAAGCAATAGGTGAAGCACAACAACTGGTAAAAGATACTGGTGATTTATCTGTACCATTAGAAATAAGAAATGCCCCTACTAAATTAATGAAAGAACTTGGTTATGGAGAAAACTACAAGTATGCCCATAACTATGAAAATAATTTTGCACAACAGGAGTTTTTACCTGACGAAATAAAGGGAACTAAACTTTACGAACCTAGTAATAATGCTCGTGAAAATGCACAACGAGAGTTTTTAAAACAGCGTTGGAAAGATAAGTATAACTATTAGTGGCTAATGGCTCTAATGGCTGAAAAACTAGAACTTTATATTTAACTTTTCTACTAGTATTGTATGTTGTGTGTGATGCTCCAGAAACCAGATATCATTACTTTTGTATATGATAGCGGATTTATCTTCAACTAAAAACACATTTTTCACTCCTGTATTTTTAATTTTATAAATCACTTTTGGCGAACTATCTACTAATTGAAACCCATTATCTATTTCTTGGGCATATAAAATAATAGATGTTGATTGTTTTAAAGTTGTACTAGATTCTTTAATTTTATTTTCTGAAGATACAACCTTGGTTGTTTCTTTTACCCCAACTACTTTTTCGTTAGCTTTTGTAGTTTCTTTTTTAAGAGTCTTTATTTCTTGCTTTAATTTTTCGATCTCTTGTTGTGTTTGGACTTTTGCCTCGTCTACAACTACTGCTGATTGAGATGACACTAGGCTTTGCTCTGGTTCGTACTTGTAATTTAAGGCTTTAAAAGAATCGAATGCAGCCCTTAATGCTTTATTGTAAGCTACTTTAAACTCTTTTTCTCTACTTTCACCTGTTTTAGAGGAGTATACTACTTTATCGTTACAATCTTTTAAAACAACATTTAGTTTTGTTTTAAACATTCCTGACCCTTTTATAACGTTAGAGCGTAACGCTAAACACCTATCTAATTTAAGATCTCTAGGATATTCTGTACCTTCAAATAATGCTGTAAAACCATATTTATTAAACAGGTATTGTGATAATTCATTTAACCGGTGTTGATTCTCTTCTTTAAGGAAGTCGTATTTTTTTGGCACCAAAACATACTTATAGTTATTAAGATTATTTTGAGCAAAATTATTAGCAATTGCAAATAATACTAGTATTAACGTAAAATATTTAATTTTCATTTTTAAAAATATAATTTAATCCTAATTGTAAAGATACATGTTGTGAGTCATATACGTTTTGATATGATAATAAATTATCGGCCATAGCATATATATTCAACCCCCATAAGTTACTAGAAACACCAAATCCTATGTTACTGTAAGTATATGAGTCTATAGTATAAGTTGCTTTAACACTCAGGCCATTAAAAACTCTTCTGTAATAATATGCAGTTAGTGCACTTTGTATACCTCTAGGACGTTTTATCATAAATAATTGCGCGCCAACCCTATTTAAATAATCACCTTCATCTGCTAAACAATCACAATCTTTTAACTTTTTCTTCCCAAAAGCATAATTTAAAGACGTATTGAGTTTTACGGGTCTCCACACTGTGTACTTAGTTTGCGTGGTATCTATTTCAAAAAGATCTTCAAATTCTTCCTCTATTTCGCTCCAAAAATCATCTGCCGACTCGTTATCTTGTGATTCTGGAAATAGCGGGTCTATGCCTTCAAAGGTAAACTCATCTTTTAACTCGTAGTTTTCTATATTTTTGGAGTGTCGTACAAAACCTAAATCTAATACACTGGCATCCCAGTATAATTGCTTATTTATTTGTTTAGTAAAACCAACATCAAGACCTAGTCCTAAATTTTCTCCAAATAATAAGCGTTTTCTTATTGTTTTAATATCTTCAGTAAAATCATCATTCTCATCGTTAATCAAATTGGCTACTCCTGAAGATCTCAGTGCTAAATCTAAATTAAAAATATGATTATAGGTATTGTTTTCCCCTTCAACTGTAGTAAATGCACCTCTGTTGTTTGTTGAATTTATGTTAAAAACACTAGAGTAAATTTTTCCTCTAACTCCAAAATTGAATTTTTCATTTACTTTTTTATTATAACCTAAATGTAGTACTGTAAGCACATCTACGTTGAGGTTTAAATGGTCTAATTTAAAAGGCCTACCTATATTTGATTGATTTCCTTCTAGTGCTAAAACAACGTAATCTTTTGGGAAATAACTGATAAAATCGAACTCTTGGTAGAGGCCAAAACTTATATACTCGTTTTTTTGATATGATGGACCAAAAGCAAAACCTCCAGAGAATATTTCAAGTTGTTGTGTTATTGTAGTAAAATCATTTGCATCTAATCTATTTACGGCTTCTCTAAATTTCAAATTAAAGTTTCTACCGTCATTTACAAAAAAATCAAAAACTGACACGTTAGAAGAACCAGCATTTAAATGCATATGAGATACTAATGGTATACCAAAATACCCCATGTTATTAATTTGTCCTCCAGGGTTTAATAATAATGCTTGTGGCGTTTCTGTAAACCCATATAATATTTGTTTGTTTTGTGCATAACCAATTCCCGATATAAGCATTAATACTAGTAAAATTTTTTTCAATATCATCCGCCTATATTTAAATGAAACACTCCTATAGAATGCACTTCGATTTCCCCAGGTGTATCGGTTGTAATTGGTTCTCCTGGTAACATTCTGAGTGTGAAATTTAAGATTGATGATTGTTTAATTCTTACTAAGGCTTCATCTTCAAAAACTTCGGTATGCGTATTAGCAATAACACTATTATTAGGAGAAGCGTCTGCACTAATAGTAAATGTTTCAAGAAGGTCTCCGTTTGTATCTAAAAAATCTAATTGTAATTCGTAAGCCCTATTAATGGAATTTTCTATATCTAATACAAACTCAAGTTTAATAAGATTATTATTAATAAAACTGTTATTAAAAATATCTATTTGAACAAAATCTGAAACCTCACTCTGCTCTGTGCCTCCTGTAAAAAATTCGCTAGCTTCTGCATTAAAAAAGAAAATACTAGATTCTACAACAGGCTCTAGAAGTAAATCATCCAATTGATTAAAATCTACAGGTTTTGTACATGCTATAAATAACATCAAAAATGAAAGGACACTTAAGTAATTGAGTTTAACTATTTTCATTGATTTAAAACGTTACAATTTGGCTTGGTATTGTTTATAATATATTTTTTAACTGAGTTAGGTGCGACACTTTATTTACACTATCTACAGTAAAAGACTGCTTAGGATCATAAAAAATAGCTTGCATCCCAACGTTTAAGGCACCTTCAATATCAGCTTCATAACTATCCCCAATCATTACCGTGTTTTCAACCTCAACTTTGGCAAGATTTAAAGCGTAATTAAATATTATAGGATTGGGCTTTTTAACACCTGCCAACTCAGAATTTGTAATGGTTTGAAAATACTTTAGTATGTTTGATTTGTTAAGTTTACTGTGTTGTACCTCATTAAAACCATTAGTGATAATGTGAAGTCTATATTTGTTTTTTAAATAATTTAAAGTGTCTATAGCGCCATCTAATAAATAATTAAACGATGCTAAGTGCAGTATATAATCATCAGACAATTTATTGATCTGTTCTTTTTCTAGAGTTACACCTAGGGCTTTAAATGTATCATTCAATCTTGAAAATCTTAAGTTTTCTTTACTTATTTTTTCTTCTCTATATAATTTCCAATATTGAAAATTTATAGGCGAATATTTTTTTATAAAAGTTGCTAAATCAACATCTATTTTATTAATTCTAAAAATTTTTTCAAAAGCAAGTCCAGAGTTTTTTTCAAAATCCCATAATGTGTGGTCTAAATCAAAAAAAACATCAGTAATAGTATTATATGTATTCATTTTTATTTTGAGGCTAAAATGATATTAAATAATTCTTTAAATCCATTCCATCTTGATGCGTTACTAAATGTGTAATTATGAAACACAGGTACAAATTGCCCATTTACGTGCTTTATTTCGTTAATTATGGTGTTTAATACTTTTTTCTTATCTAATAATGATGACTGTTTTAATAATGCAAAATCCATCATATGAAATGGGCAAATTTTTAACGGTGTTTGCACTTCATAATCTAAATCATAAAATAAAAAGGGAGTGCAAGATCCTGCTCTAAAACCTATATGGTTTATGTAGCCCATTGTAAAATCTTCATTAATTTCCAAGTCAACCAAGTTTCTATAAGATTCAGGTAAGTTTAATTTTGAAAATGAATATCTAGACGCAGTTAATGATGTATTTATGACATCCTCCATTTGTCTTTTTTCTTTTTTTAAAGTTTCTATATTGTTCACTGAAAAATATGATGCTTTTAGGCCTACATGACAATAATCTGCTAGGTGTTTTATAAGTGAAACATATTTACGTTTATTGATATTTATACCTTTATCAAATGTAGAATAGGAGCCAATAAAAAAAAATATTAAAAATTTAAATTGAGATTGTTTTTGTTTATTTATGATATATTTAAAGGTATCGAAAGGATCGTGTTTTAAACCAAATAAAACTGCATATCTGGTATACAGGCCTTTAAATCTAAATCTAAAAAAATCTTTAACGGTACCTCCTAACGATCGCATAATCCCTTTAAGTTTATAATTATAGGGGCTAGGAACATCTATAATTGGTGTTATGCTATATTGTTTTTTTGGAAATGTAAAATCTGGAAACTGTAATTGTAATGCAGCTTTAAACTTATAGGCCCAAATATCTACAACAGGTTGCTGTAAAAACCCATGTTTATAGCCTAAACTTTCTGTTGCTAAAAATCTACCATATTTATCTTTACGATGTGGTAAGTATTCCTCATATCTTGATAACATATAAAACGAAGCTGCAAAAATATCAAATGGTATTGCGCTTTTATCGCCATTAAAAAAAAAGCATTTTGTGTTTTCCCATTGTTGTACAGTAATTTCTATATCCATGAGACCTTGCTCAAACAAAATAGCATTGCTTTTTATAAAAAACTCGTTACCTAATTGTTGTTTTGTGTACGACATTTTAAGGCTATCGTGCGCAATAAAATCTTCAATTTTAGTGGTAAAATTAACTTTTACTCCCAAAACACGTGTACAAATATGTTTAAATACATATTTTAATCGTGGTGCTATTTTATGGGTATAAACAAGTAACATTATAATTAATTTGTAAAATAAAGCATTAAATTTTTAGTTTTTAAAGCAGCGCTTCGTCTGCAAAACTAAAATAGGCTTTTTCGGTTATTATTAAGTGATCTAAAACTTTAATATCTAAACTTTGTGCAGCAATCTTTAGTTTTTGGGTAATTTGTTTATCTGCTTCACTAGGTTTTAATGTTCCAGATGGATGATTATGCACTAAAATTAATCCTGTTGCACCAACTTCTAATGCATTTTTAAGCACTATCCTAACATCAACTAAAGTACCAGTAATACCACCTTTACTTAACTGATGCTTTTGTATCACCTTATTAGAATTATTTAAATAAATAATCCAAAATTCCTCATGCTCTAGTTCGCCTATTATGGGTTGCATGAGCTCGAAAACTGATGTACTAGATGTAATTTTACTTTTCTCTAAAGCCTCCTCTCCTCTACGACGCCTTCCCAATTCTAAAGCAGCAATTATTGTTATAGCCTTAGCTTCTCCAATACCCTTAAACGTCATAAGTTGTTTTATAGAAAGTTTACCAAGAGCACTTAAATTATTATCTACGCTTGCTAGAATACGTTTACAAAGTGCTACAGCACTTTCCTCTCGATTTCCAGATCCTATTAGTATTGCTACTAGTTCTGCATCACTCAATGCTGATTTACCCTTGTATAGTAATTTTTCTCGGGGTTGATCGTCTTGACTCCAGTTTTTAATTGAAAAAGAAGATGGTTTTTCTTTCATTGGCTAAATATAAATATTGTAATTATAAAAACATATGAAATAAAGTTGCAATGCTTTAAATATAGATAAACCAATTGAAAGGCATTGTGTTTTAATATTATTAACACATAATTTTTACTACTTTTAAACAAGCACATTAATATATATTAGTTATGTACATAGAATCCACTAATATTTCTAAACCTAAAACGATACTGTGGAAGGATAAAGAAATTAATACTGGTATTTACAAAACACCAACTCATAAAGCTATTTACTTAAGTAAAACCGGTATTGTTAATGACTATGTTGCAGACACGAAAGTACATGGAGGCATTTACAAAGCATGTTATTTATTTTCCTCAAATCAGTATCCATATTGGGAAAATATATATCCAAATTTAAAATGGCATTGGGGCATGTTTGGTGAGAACTTAACTGTGAATGGTATGGATGAAAAGCTGATTATGGTTGGTGATATTTATAGAATTGGTGATGCAGTAGTACAGGTAACTCAGCCACGTGAACCCTGTTTTAAATTTGGCTTTAAATTTGGAAACCAAAATATTATTACACAATTTATAAATCATGGTTTTTCTGGCACTTATGTTCGTGTTTTAGAAGAAGGCTTAATACATGTTAAAGACAATGTAGAACTTATTGACCGTTTAGAAAAAACACTTAGCGTAGCCCAACTATATGCTATAATTTTCTCTAAAATTAATAACAGAAAACTACTTGAAATTGCTGTAACGTTAGATACTATACCTTTTGAAAAAAGAGAGCAATTAAGACGAATGATTTGAAATTTTATTATTGTATGGGTTAGTCCGAAGGCAAATATAAATACAAAAAGAAGGTGTGATATGGTTAATAGTCGGAACAAAAAAACATCCAACAATTAGACATACCAAAAAGAAGCTTTTTTAGTATTGTTTATTAATTTTTAACTTAAACTAGATAAACTTGACTTTATAGTTTCAATTTTAGCCAATGCATCAGCTTCTTTTTTCTTCTCACTCGCTACTACTTGCTCTGGTGCATTATTTACAAAACGTTCGTTAGATAATTTTTTCTGCACAGATTTTAAAAAACCCTCAGTATATTTTAGCTCTTCTTTTAGCTTTTCAATTTCAGCTTCAACATCAATGGCACCTGCCATTGGTATAAAATATTCATTAGATTTTACGCGGTATGTTAGAGCACCATCAACAGCTTCATTGATATAATTAATGTCTTCTAAATTTCCAAGCTTAGCTATTATTGTATCAAAAGTATTGTTAGTATTTTCATTATTAATTACAGAAAAAGGAATGGCATCTTTAAAGGCAATATTTTTTTGTTTTCTAATGTTTCTGATACCCGATATAACTTCTGAAGCAAATTCAAACTCTGTAATTAATGTTGCATTTACCGCTTTAGCTTGTGGCCACTTAGCGACAATTAATGCTTCATCTGGGGTTCTTTTAGAAATATAATGCCATAAATCTTCAGTTAAAAAAGGCATAAACGGATGCACTATTTTCAGATTATCTTCAAAAATTGATATGATAGCCTTGTAGGAAACAGCGTCTATTGGTTTTTGATATGCTGGCTTTACAATTTCTAGCATCCATCCGCAGAAATCATCATAAATTAATTTATAAATTGCCATTAACGCATCACTTAGGCGATATTTACTAAAATGGTCTTCAATTTCAATCAAAGCTTTTTGAAATTTAGATGTATACCATTCAATAGCAATTTTACTAGATGTTGGCTGTTGTATAGTAGCGTCTATCTCCCAACCATCAACTAAGCGATATGCATTCCATATTTTATTACCAAATTGTTTTCCTTGTTGGCATAATGCTTCATCAAACATTAAATCATTACCCGCAGCAGAACTTAGTAACAAGCCTACACGAACACCATCTGCACTGTATTGTTCAATTAATTTAAGAGCGTCAGGAGAGTTACCTAAAGACTTACTCATCTTTCTACGTTGCTTATCTCTTACTAAACCTGTTAGATATACATTTTCAAAAGGTTTTTCATCTTTATATTCATAGCCTGCAATAATCATACGTGCTACCCAAAAGAATAGTATATCTGGGCCTGTTACCAAATCGTTAGTTGGATAGTAATACTTTATTTCATCATTTTCGGGATTTCTAATGCCATCAAAAACCGACATAGGCCATAACCAAGAAGAAAACCAAGTATCTAAAGCATCCGTTTCTTGACGCAAGTCGCTTAAGGATAACGTATTGTTTTTTGTTTTAATTCTTGCCAATTCAACTGCAGCATTAACATCTTCAGCAACTACAAAATCATCTTTTCCATCTCCATAATAAAATGCTGGTATTTGTTGGCCCCATAATAGTTGACGAGAAATATTCCAATCACGAATATTCTCCATCCAGTGGCGGTATGTATTTTCAAACTTCTTTGGAAATAATTTTATATCGTTATCATGTAATACTGATTTAATGGCAGGTTTTACTAAATCTTCCATTTTCAAAAACCATTGGTCGCTAAGGCGAGGCTCTATAACAGCTTTTGTTCTTTCTGATGTCCCTACTTTATTTATATGAGTTTCAGTTTTAACCAAAACACCTAAAGCATCAAGAGCTTTTGCTACTGATGTTCTAGCAATAAAACGATCCTGTCCTTCAAATTGTAAACCATAACTATTTAAAGATGCATCTTCATTAAAAATATCTATAACTTCTAAGTTGTGTTTATCGCCTAAAGTTTTATCGTTTTCATCATGGGCTGGCGTTACTTTTAGGCAACCTGTACCAAACTCTAAATCAACATATTCGTCTTCAATTATTGGCACCACACGATTACAAATAGGCACAATTGCTTTTTTTCCTTTTAAATGCTTAAAACGCTCATCGTTTGGGTTTATACATATAGCGGTGTCACCAAAAATAGTTTCAGGTCTTGTTGTTGCAATTGTTAAAACATCATCACTACCCACAATTTTATAATTGATGTAGTACAAATTACCCTGACGTTCTTCATGAACCACTTCTTCATCAGATAAGGTAGTTTTAGCTTCAGGATCCCAATTTACCATACGGTAACCACGATAAATAAGACCTTTGCTATATAAGTCTACAAAAACCTTAATTACGGCTTCTGACATATCGTCATCCATAGTAAACTTAGTCCGATCCCAATCGCAAGAGCAACCTAATTTTTTTAGTTGTTCTAAAATCACACCTCCATATTCATGCGTCCACTCCCAAGCATGCTTTAAAAACTCATCACGTGATAAATCGTTTTTATCTATACCTTGTTCCTTTAATTTAGCTACTACTTTGGCCTCTGTAGCAATTGATGCATGGTCTGTTCCAGGTACCCAACATGCATTTTTACCTTGTAATCTTGCACGACGAATTAATACATCTTGAATAGTGTTGTTTAACATATGCCCCATGTGCAATACCCCCGTTACGTTTGGTGGCGGGATTACTATGGTGTAAGGCTCTCTGCTATCTGGTGTTGAATGAAAATAATTATGTGTCATCCAGTAGTCATACCACTTGCTTTCTACCTTATTTGCATCGTATTTTGATGGGATTTGCATACTTTGGAACAGTTTTTGAATTTTGATTCGCAAAAGTACTTATATTTCTTTTCCTGTGAAAGTTGATGATAAAATGCAATATGTTAAGATTACTGTAATTCATCTATTATTTTTGCAGGTTGTGGAAAAAGTACCTATGTTTGAATTAAATAATAACCATTAATTACAAAAAGATGAAACATTTATTTACAATTTTATTTGTAGGGTTACTTAGTTTCTCGCTTAATGCGCAAGAAAAAATTGCTAAAATTGAGTTTAAAGATACTACTATAGATTATGGTACTATTGAAAAAGGCTCTAACGGTGTAAGAACATTTGAATTTACCAATACTGGTGAGGCTCCATTAATTATAACGAAAGTAAGCTCTAGTTGTGGATGTACTATTCCTAAAAAACCAGATGGCCCAATAATGCCCGGTAAAACTGGAGTAATTGAAGTTAAGTATGACACTAATAGAGTTAACCCTATTAGAAAAACAATAACAGTAATGTCTAATGCAGATACACCTACAGTAGCATTAAAAATTAAAGGTTTAGTAATAGACCCTTCTAAAAACAACGTTTTAGAGAAAAAAAGCAAAAGCGTTATTGAGCAATAAAACAATAATTGGCTTATATATAATAAAAAACCTAGACGAATTGTCTGGGTTTTTTTGTAAAATATCTACACAGTTAAAATCAACTATTAGAAGCTTTTAGCTTATAAATAAAACAGGAATTACTATTTAATAAATTCCCTTTATTTTTTAAAATAAGTCTAAGATAATTTTTGCAACTTTGCGCACTAATATTAGTTTAATGCCAACAATATCAGAAAAAGGGCTAAATATGCCCGAATCACCAATTAGAAAACTAGTACCTTATGCAGAAAATGCAGAAGCTGAAGGTAAGTTTGTTTACTATCTTAATATAGGACAGCCTGATATAAAAACACCAGAAGTTGCTTTAAACGCAGTAAAAAATAATACTATAGAGGTATTATCTTATTCGCGGTCTGAAGGGTCTGACACCTACAGAAAAAAAATTGCAAACTACTACAACTATCACAACATAAAAGTAGACTTAAACGATATAATTGTGACTACTGGAGCTAGTGAAGCTATTGCTTTTATCTTTGGAAGTATTATGGATCCTGATGATGAAGTTATTATCTGCGAACCATTTTACGCTAATTATATTGCTTTTGCAACTGCTGCAAGTGTAAAGGTAAAACCTATAATTTCTAAAATTGAAGATAACTTTGCGCTGCCATCAATAGCTGAGTTTGAAAAATTGATTACCAATCGTACCAAAGCCATAATGATATGTAATCCTGGTAACCCAACAGGGTATCTTTATTCAAAAGAAGAAATTAAACAATTGGCTGCAATAGTTAAAAAGCATGACTTATTTTTAATTTCTGATGAAGTATATCGAGAGTTTACTTATGATGGGTATTCACATCATTCTATACTAGAATTAGAGGGTATGGATGAACATACTATTATGATTGATTCCGTATCAAAACGCTACAGTATGTGTGGTGCAAGAATTGGATGTTTAGTTACACGAAACGAGGTAATTAGGCACACTGTTTTAAAATTTGCTCAAGCACGGTTAAGTCCGCCTACATATGCACAAATAGCTAGTGAGGCTGCTTTAAGCACTCCCCAGAGTTATTTTGAAGATATTAAAAACGAATATATAGAACGTAGAGATACTTTAATAGCCGAATTGCATAAGATAGATGGTATTAGAGTAGCAATACCTAAAGGTGCTTTTTATTGTATTGTAGAACTCCCTGTAATAGATGCAGACCACTTTGCACAATGGCTATTAGAATCCTTTAGTTTTGAAAACGAAACAGTTATGGTAGCTCCTGCTAGTGGTTTTTATTCCACAAAAGGTTTAGGAAAAAACCAAATTAGAATTGCTTACGTATTACATAAACAACATTTAATTAAAGCTGTAACTATTTTAAAAAACGCGCTAAAAGTTTATACTAATTAATGCATGTAGCAGAAAACATATCCCTAAAAGATTATAATACTTTTGGTATTGATGTAAACGCAAAATACTTTGTTTCAGTCTCCAGTATTAACGAGTTAAAACAAGTATTAAGCCTAAAAGAACACCCAAAAAAATTACTTTTAGGTGGTGGTAGTAATATGCTACTTACGCAAAACCAAGATAAATTAGTTATTCATGTTAATCTTAAGGGAATTACTGTAGAAGATGAAACCAGTGATTATGTTTTAGTAAAAGCTAATGCTGGCGAAAATTGGCACGAATTTGTGTTATGGTGTTTAGCAAATAACTTTGGAGGTATCGAAAATTTATCCCTGATACCAGGAAATGTAGGTACGGCTCCAATACAAAACATTGGTGCTTATGGTGTTGAGTTAAAAGATACGTTTGTAGCATGTGATACTATAAATATAGAAACTCTAGACATCAAATCGTTTCGTAAAGCCGATTGTAATTTTGGATACAGAAATTCTATTTTTAAAAACGAAGTAAGCGGCCAATATATAATTACATCGGTAACTTTTCGGCTAACTAAAAGAAACCATCTGCTTCAAATGAAGTATGGCGCTATAACTTCAGAATTAGAAGCTCAAAATATAGTTACTCCAACAATTCAAGATATTTCAAAAGCAATAATAGCTATAAGAGAACGTAAATTACCAAACCCAAAAGAGATAGGTAATAGTGGTAGTTTTTTTAAAAATCCTGTAATTTCTTTAACTAAATTTAAAAGTCTTCAAGAAAATTTTGAGGATATACCCAGTTACTCAATTTCAGAAACTAAAGTAAAAGTGCCTGCCGGTTGGCTTATTGAAAAAGCTGGCTTTAAAGGCAAGCGTTTTGGAAATCATGGCGTACACGAAAATCAAGCACTAGTGTTAGTAAATTATGGTGGTGCAACAGGTGCTGATGTATTAAAACTATCAGAATTAATTCAAAAAACAGTTTTAAGATTATTTGATATTACAATTGAAGCAGAAGTAAACATTTTATAGTTTAAATAAATTTTTAACTTTGACGTTAATGAAATTAAACTTCAACTAAACCAACACATATTGATTTCAAACATAGAAAAAGAAATAGTTAACTTACTTCAAAATAGCGACAAAAAAGCTATTTCTCTGCTCTATGAAAATTATGCCGATGCACTTTACGGTGTAATACGAAAGATAATTACAGATGAAGATATAGCACAAGACGTACTTCAAGAAACGTTTATAAAAATTTGGAGGTACGCTAAAAAATATGATGCCTCTAAAGCAAAGTTATTTACTTGGTTGTATAGAATAGCGTATAATACAGCTATTGATAAAACTAGGTCTTTAAAAAATAAAACGGCGAAAGAAGTCCAAATCGATACATCTAGCGTATATAAAATAACCACTAATGCTTTAAATCAAGATGTTTTGGATATAAAAAAGCATTTAGGAAGTTTGGAAGAAAAATATCAAATAGTAATAAATGCATTGTTTTTTGAGGGTATGACCCAACAAGAAGCAAGTGATGAGTTAGATATCCCATTGGGAACTATTAAATCGAGATTAAAAATTGGATTGAGAGAATTGAAAAAAATCTACGATCCGCAATAAACCAAGTCATGAATGAGAAAATAACTACTTTTTTAAATTCAGACCTTTTAGATAAATATCTAATGGGCACCACAACTGTTGCTGAAACGGAACATGTTGAAACCTACATATCAAAATATACAGAAGTACAGAATGCCTATAATACGTTACAAAACAATTTAGAAATTGTTGCTAAAAGTAATGCTATTGAAGCTCCAAAACACATTTTAAATAATGTGCTTAATGAGTTTAATGATGCTCCGGTTATAGCATTGTCAAAACGTGCTAGGTATAAAAAATGGTATAAGCTAAGTGTTGCTGCAAGTGTTGCTGCAATTACATTTGCCGCTTCTACATATTTATTTTATAATCAAAATCAAAAACTTAGTCAAGAAAATCAGGTAGTTGTTGATGAAATATTTGATTTAAGAAGCGATATTGAAATGAATAATAAAAAACTAGATGCCGTTATGGAGCAGTTTAAGCGATTAAATGATCCAGAGACCTACAAGTATATTATGAAAGGAAACGAACGTGCTAGAAACTTAAAGACTGTTGCCTATATCAATCCAAAGGAAAAAACATCTATGATTGATGTGGTATCGCTTCCGCAATTACCAGAAGAAAAATGTTATCAAATTTGGGCAGATTTACAAGGTAGGATGGTAAGTTTAGGGATTTTAAGTGAGACAGACAGACAACTTAAAAGAATACCTTTTACTGAAAATGCAAGAGGTCTCAATATTACTATAGAGCCTAAAGGTGGTAATACTATAGCATCTTTAGAGAATACTGTAGCAGAAATTAGCCTGCAATAAATAGTTGCAAAATATTAAAATTAAAAAAGCCTCTTTCTAAAACAGAAGAGGCTTTTTACTTGCTATTAACAACTCTTATTACAGGTCATTATCATTATTCCTTATTAAAAAATGCTTTATGTATTAATCCGGCAACTATTGCTCCTGCAATAGGTGCTAACCAAAACAACCATAATTGAGCAGTAAAATCGGCTCCAGCAAAAATAGCTTGACTTGTAGATCTTGCAGGGTTTACAGATGTATTTGAAATTGGAATACTTATTAAATGTATAAGCGTTAAGGCTAAACCTATAGCTATACCAGCAAATCCTTTTGGTGCTTTTGGGTACGTACTTCCTAAAATGATTAAAAGGAAAAACATGGTAAGTACAAACTCTGCCACTAGTACAGAAACCATACTATAACCACCAGGAGACAATTCTCCGTAACCGTTTGCCGCAAAACCACCAATACCTGTAAAATCAGATTTGCCAGATATTATAAGATATAAAACACCGGCAGCTGCGATTGCTCCAATAAGTTGAGCAATAATGTAACCTAAAAGATGTTTACCTTCAAATTTTCCACCGGCCCACAATCCTAAAGAAACTGCAGGATTAAAATGCGCTCCTGATACATGCCCTACAGCGTAAGCCATGGTTAATACTGTTAGACCAAAGGCAAGCGATACGCCTAAAAGACCAATACCCACTTCTGGAAAAGCAGCAGCAAAAATTGCACTACCACATCCTCCAAAAACAAGCCAAAATGTTCCAAAAAATTCAGCTAATAATTTTTTCATAATATATTATAGTTTTATTGGTTAGAAATGAAAATATAATTCATTAATAATGAGACACATAAAAAATTAATAAGTCACAAAAAATAATTATAGGTATAGTTTAATAGAGGTTTTTTGTAAAACCGTTATCTTTGTGTAAAATTTTTTTAATGAAACTTCTTCTTATTACTATACTACTTCTAGGACTAGGTATTGCAGGTATAGCCATTAAAATTTGGGCCAAAAAAGATGGTAAATTTGCTGGCACTTGTGCAAGCCAAAACCCTATGTTAAATAAAAATGGGGAGGCTTGTGGTTTTTGCGGAAAATCTCCTGACCAATTTGGTGATTGTGATGAACCGCAACATACCAAATAATTCATGCTTATTCTTGATATTATACTCTACGTATTTGCAGTAGTTGTTTTAATTCAAGTCTTTTTTTATTTATACGTCTTTGGCAAGTTTGCATTTTACAAACCAACAAATAATAACAAATCGCCTAACACTCCTGTTTCTGTTATTATTTGTGCTAAAAATGAAACTGAAAATCTAAAAGCATTTATACCTTATGTAATTAATCAAGAATATCAAAATTTTGAAATTGTATTAATTAATGACTTTTCTAGTGATGATACTTTAGAGGTTATGGAGGAGTTTGCGCTAATTAATCAAAATATTAAAATTGTAAATGTAGAACCTGTGGAAGCGTTTTGGGGAAATAAAAAATACCCATTAACTCTTGGTATTAAAGCTGCTAAACATAATATAGTGTTATTTACTGATGCCGATTGTAAGCCTATTTCAAAATATTGGATTAAAGAAATGATTTCAAAATTTAACTCTGAAACGTCAATTGTTTTAGGTTATGGTGCTTATACAAAAGTTAAAAACTCATTATTAAATAAACTTATTAGGTTTGAAACATTAACCGCAGCAATATCGTATTTTTCACTTGCTAATTTAGGAATGCCTTATATGGGTGTTGGTAGAAATTTAGCATATACAAAGACAAAGTTTTTTGAAGTTAATGGATTTACAAAACACATGAATATTCGCTCTGGCGATGACGACTTATTTGTAAATGCAGCTGCTACAAATAGTAATACTCAAATTAGTATAGCTAAAGAAAGCTTTACGACATCTATTGCTAAAACCTCATTAAAATCGTGGTTTGTACAAAAACGAAGACACGTTTCAACTGCAAAGCACTACAGGTTAAATCATAAAATTATTCTTGGTTTATCGTATATATCTAATTTACTATTTTGGGTGTTAGCTATATTACTTGTAATACTTTGGCACTTTCCAATGGCAATCCTATCTTTAATTTTATTAAGAATGATATTTGTGTATTTTATATATGGAAAATCTGCAAAAAAACTTAACGAAAAAGATCTTATTATACTTTTACCTTTTCTAGAAATCTTTCTAATTGTTTCTCAATTAGCTATATTTATATCAAATATTATTTCAAAACCCAAATATTGGAAATAAAGGAAGCTATCTCTCGTGCTAAAAATAATGACCAAAAGGCCTTTAATTTTTTACTGGACCGCTATTGGGATGATGTGTATGGTTTTCAACTAAAGCGTATTCAAAACGAAAACGATACTGAAGACATCACCATTCAAACATTTTCTAGAGCTTTTGATAGAATAGAAACTTTTGATGAAAACTATACTTTTAAAACATGGCTAATTACCATTTCAAAAAACATACATATTGATATTATTAGAAAAGAAAAGAACTCTATAAAACATGCTATTTCAAAAGATGATGGTAGAGCTTTTCAAATATTAGACGAGTCTCCTACTGTAGAAGACAAGCTAATTACAGAGCAAAACTTAGCTAATTTACTTCGCGATATCAAAAAACTAAAACCGCATTACCAAAAAGTAATTAATTTAAGATACTTTCAAGAGTTAAGCTATAAAGAGATTTCTAAAGAATTAGATGAACCCATCAACAATGTAAAAGTAAAACTATTAAGGGCTAAAAAATTACTTGCAGAAGTTATTAAAAATAAATAGCCATGGATAATTCATCACTAAATTATTATAAAGAATCTGGAGTAGCACAACCAATTAATATTGGGCTTACTTTGGCATGTGCTTTCGCTACACTATTGTGCATTAGTTATTTTTACAGTTTAATTATAAATTTTATTCCTATTGTTTATTTAAACTTTCTCATCGTTATTCTATATGGTTATATAGTTTCTTATACAAGTAGAATATTTAATACAATTTTTAAAATTAGAAATCGTAATACATCAATTACCATTACATGTATTATAGCTGTTTTTGCTGTGTATTTTCAATGGGTAAGTTATTTATATATTATTTCGATGGAAGATTTTAATCCATCCTTGATTTTTAAAGAATTTGGTTATTTTTTTAATATTTTTTTTAGACCAGATTTGGTTGTTTTAGAAATGATAGAGATAAATAAAATTGGGCTTTGGTCTTTATATGGCGTATCTTATATTAATGGGTTACCACTTTGGTTGGTATGGTTTGCCGAGGCAGCAATAATAATATATGTTGCTATCAAAAGTTTTTCAAGTTTTGAAATTATTCCGTTTTCAGAAAAAGATAACACATGGTTTAAAAAAGAGTTTATAGATTTTGATTTTGAACGTATTACATTTAAAAATAAATTTTTAGAAGCGTTTATATTACATCCATCTAAAGCTATATTAGATTTACACAGAGGCGATGGCCTTAGGCACTCAAAAATTAGTATTTTTAGTTCAGAAACAGAAAGCAAGAGCATTATTACTATAGATAATATTATCATTACTAAAAGTGGTAAAGGAAGTAAAGATGTGTCATCAGTACTCAAACATTGCTACATTGATAATATACATCTAAGTAAATTAAGAGCACAATTTAGGACAAAAAAAGCATCAATCTTTGATTACTAAATTAAAAAATCTTGGACCAGGGTTATTATTTGCAGGTGCGGCAATTGGTGTATCTCATTTAGTACAATCTACAAGAGCAGGTGCCGATTTTGGCTTAGGCCTAATTTGGGCACTAATTTTAGTAACACTTTTTAAATATCCGTTTTTTCAATATGGCCCTCGCTATGCAGCTGCCACCGGAGAGAGCCTTTTACATGGTTATAAAAAACTAGGAAGAGGAACACTTATAGCTTATTATATATTAACACTAGGCACCATGTTTGTAATACAAATGGCTGTTACTATCGTTACAGCTGGTATAGCGTCTTCTCTCTTTTATAAATTTAAAACAATCACAATAGGCGTATTATCTATAGATAGTGTACAGTTATGGTCTATAATTATTTTATGTATTTGTGTATTATTACTATTACTTGGAAAGTATAAGTTACTAGATAATCTTATAAAAATCATTATTGTTACGCTAACTATAAGTACAATTGTAGCAGTATTTATGGCTTTAATAAATAATAAAATACCATTAACAATAGTACAGGTTTTACCAAAAAATAGTTTAGAAATTTCCTTCTTAATAGCATTTATGGGTTGGATGCCTGGTCCTTTAGATATTTCAGTGTGGCACTCATTATGGACTTTAGAGAAACAAAATACTCAAAATAATTTTTCAACAAAACGGGCGATTTTTGACTTTAACATAGGCTACATCGGTACTATTATTTTAGGTGTTTGCTTTGTGCTTTTAGGTGCATTAGTAATGTTTAATAGCGGTGAAACTTTTAGCAAATCAGCAAGTGTTTTTGCAGGCCAGTTAATACACATGTATACAACTAGTTTAGGTAATTGGGCATACATTATTATTGGTATTGCTGCTTTTACAACTATGTTTAGCACTACCTTAACAACACTAGATGCTTCACCAAGAGCTATGAACAAAACCACAGAATTACTTTTAAATAAAAATTACAAATACGGTTATATATTCTGGATTATTTTGCTTTGCTTAGGAACCGTATATATATTTTTATTTTTAGGATCAGAAATGGGCTTACTCATTAAAATTGCTACTATCCTATCTTTTATAACTGCTCCTTTTTATGCTATTATTAATTACATACTTATTTCTGGAAAACATACACCAAAAATATGGAGACCGTCTAAAATACTTCATATTTTAAGTAAGTTAGGAATCTTGTTTTTGCTAGGGTTTAGTATTTGGTATCTTACCACCCTCTATTAGCCCTTTTATAGAATACTTTGTATCTTTGCAATTCATTTTTTGCTATGGAAAAAGATACAATTTCTAACATATTACCAGAACGACAAGCAAAACCTAAATGGTTACGTGTTAAGTTACCAACTGGAAAAAAATACACAGAATTAAGAGGTTTAGTTGATAAATACAAACTTAATACTATTTGCACCTCTGGAAGCTGCCCTAATATGGGAGAATGCTGGGGAGAAGGTACTGCTACATTTATGATTTTAGGAAATATCTGCACCCGCTCATGTGGGTTTTGTGGTGTAAAAACTGGCAGACCAGAAACCGTAGATTGGGACGAACCTGAAAAAGTAGCACGCTCTATAAAAATTATGGGTATTAAACACGCAGTTTTAACTAGTGTAGATAGAGATGATTTAAAAGACATGGGAAGTATTATGTGGGCAGAAACGGTTAATGCCGTGAGAAGAATGAACCCTAACACTACTTTAGAAACACTTATTCCAGATTTTCAAGGTATTGAAAAACATATCGATAGAATAATCAGTGTAGCGCCAGAAGTTGTGTCTCATAATATTGAAACCGTAAGAAGGTTGACACGTGAAGTTCGTATTCAAGCTAAATACGATAAAAGTATGGGAGTTTTAAAATACTTAAAACAGCAAGGACAAAGACGAACTAAGTCTGGAATAATGTTAGGTTTAGGTGAAGCCAGAGAGGAAGTTATAGAGACGCTACATGATTTAAGAGCTAATGATGTTGATGTGGTAACAATTGGCCAATACCTACAACCAAGTAAAAAACACTTACCTGTTAAGCGTTTTATAAATCCAGATGAATTTGATGAATACAAACAAATAGGTTTAGATTTAGGATTTAGGCATGTTGAAAGTAGTGCACTTGTTCGGTCATCTTACAAAGCTCAAAAGCATATCAATTAATTAAATATGCAATTTATCGATAAAAATATGTATTTTGTCGAATAAATAATTATATTTGTCTAGCTATTTAACTTAAAATGTCCCAAATAAAGCAATACATATTTATTGTTTTGATACTATTATCAATAAGTTCGTTCTCTCAAAACACAATAGAGAAGGATCCTGAGATCATTCAAAACAACATAAACTACCGTATCGAGCAAGCTCAAAAATCAATTGAAAACTTTAATTATTTTGAAGCTCAAAAGACGTTAGACGAAGCACTAGAACTCGCACAAAATTCAAATAATAAAAAAAGTATAGGAATAATTCAATGCAAAAAAGGCCGCCTTCACTTAATTATAGAAGATGTGGATACTGCAATTAAAGAGCTTACTGCAGCAATTGCAATGCAACGAATAATAAACGATAACAAAAATCTTGGTCGCTCTTATAAAACGTTTGGTGATGTTTATATGGCAAAAAATAACATATACCAAGCTTTAGATCAATATCGTGCAGCAAAATCTAAATTTCAAGAAGAAAATCTAGATGCAGAACTTGCAGAAACTTTATTGGCTGAGAGTAATGCATACATTGAACTAAAGAATTACCGAAAAGCTAGAGAACTTATAGAACAAGCCGTGGCGCTTTCTAGAAAAGAAGGTTTAACTAATACATTAAGTAGTGCATTGGTTAAGCACGGTAAAGTATATAACATTCTAAAAGACTATCAAAAAGCCTTAGATTTTGCTGATGAAGGTTTAAAACTAGCACAAGCTAACAACTATAAATCTATAGAAAATACAGGGCTTTTAATATTGAGTAAAATTCATGAAAGTAATACTAATTATGAACTTGCCAATAACTACTTAAAGGCTCATGTAAAATTATCAGATTCTTTAAGAGGCGTAAAACGAGCTAGTTTATCTCCAGAAAAACGTGCAGCCTTATTAAATAACGATTTAGTAGAAAGTAATAAAAAACAGCAGGCTGAATTAGAAGTAGCCAATAGTAAAAACGATTTAAGCACATTAATTTCAATACTTAGTGTAGCACTTATCACCATTTTATCTTTACTCACGCTTTCACTTTACAAAAACAATAACATTAGGCTTAAAACAAACAATATGCTTCATAAAAAAAATAATGAACTTATTGTGGCTAAAGAGAAAGCTGAACTTGCATCTAAAACAAAAGCTAACTTCTTATCTACAGTTACTCACGAGTTGAGAACACCACTGTATGCAGTTACTGGATTAAGTAATATGTTACTAGATGAAAACCCCAAACCTGAACAAATTCAACATTTAAAATCATTAAAATTTTCTGGAGATTATCTATTAACTTTTATAAATGATATTCTTCAAATTAATAAAATTGAAGCAAATAAAGTTGAAATAGAATCAGAACCATTTAATCTTAAAAAGAAAATTAACAACATAATTCTAGCATTAAACAACTCTGCTTTAGATAATGATATTACTGTACATTTTGAATATGATAAGGACTTGCCTGAAAACTTTATAGCAGATCAATTAAAAATTTCACAAATATTAATTAACCTTCTAGGAAACTCAATAAAGTTTACTAAAGAAGGTGATATTTGGATTAGAGTTTACAAAATAGGACAAAAAAATGATATGTATCAACTACGTTTTGAAGTAGAAGATAATGGTATTGGTATCACCAAAGAGAAACAAGACAATATGTTTGAGAGCTTCTCGCAAGGCTCAATTCAAATCAATAGAAAATATGGTGGTACTGGCCTAGGTTTATCTATTGTTAAAGGTTTAATAGACATATTAAAAGGTAAAATTTATTTACAAAGTGAGTTAGGAAAGGGTACAACTTTTTTCTTCGAAATTCCTCTAGAATATAATGAAGCTAAAGAAAAAGCAGCTAAAAAACAAATTCTGAAAGTTGAAACTAAACCTAAAATAGATTTAAGTACCGTTAAAATTTTGGTTGTAGAAGATAATAAGATTAACCAAATGATTACCAAAAAGATTTTGAACAAAATGGATCTTGCTTGCGAAATAGTAGATAATGGAGAAGATGCTGTTAAAAAAATAAAAAACAATAAATATGACATTATTTTAATGGATATACATATGCCTGGAATTAGCGGTATAGAGGCTACTAAAATTGTGAGAAGTTTTGATAAAGAACTTACCATTTTTGCACTTACCGCGGTTACTATAGAAGATAAAATGCAAGAATTTGAAGACGCAGGTTTTACAGATATCATCCCAAAACCATTTAAACAGGAAGAATTTGAGAAAAAACTTTTTAATGCGCTATCTGAAAAAAAATCTAAAACTGCTTAAAATGATTTTATAAAATCATTTATAACACCATCAAACACCTCACTCTCAGATATCACCATCTTAATTGGTAAATAAAATAATTTTCTTTCTAAAGATTTATACTTTTTTAATCGCATATAATCTTTTTCCGTAGTTAATAGTTTCTCATGTAATTCTAAATTAGATATATCTTCAACAGAAAATTGATGATGATCTTTATAATTCAAATGCTCAAATTTTAAGTTTTTAGATTTTAAATACCGCACTAAAGGTTCTGCATTTGCTATTCCTGTTACCAATGTAAAATTGTTTATTACATCTAAGTTTACTTTTTCTGTTTTTGATAGTACTATATTAGAATAAGATATAGAGCTAAAAAACACCTGTTGGTGGTTTAAAGCATTTATTTTTTTTATAAACTTAGCTTTTTCAGTATCAGCTATATCTAAAGGGCATTTAGTAACTACAATAATATTTGCACGTTTGTACCCTTGCCTTGGCTCTCTTAAATTACCAGTTGGCAAAACAATATCCTTAAAAAACGGATTATTATACGTTGTAAGCATAATATTAAAGCCAGCTTTAACCTTTCTGTGCTGGAACGCATCATCTAATAATACTATGTTTGGTGGCTTAGTTTGCTGTAATAATTGTGCTATCCCATTTACACGATTACTATCTACTGCAACATAAATTGATGACCCAAACTTATTATGGAATTGAAAAGGCTCATCACCTATATCTTCCATAACAGTTGTGTTATCTGCTAATTGAAACCCAACACTTTTACGCTTATAACCTCTACTTAAGGTTGCTACTTTATGTTGTGCCTTTAAAAGTATAATCAAATACTCAATCATAGGTGTTTTTCCTGTACCACCAACACTTAAATTACCAACACAAATTACAGGAACATCATAAGTAGTTGATGTTTTTATGCCAAAGTCATAAAATTTATTTCGTAACCAAGTCACCATATAATAAATTGGTACAATTGGAAATAATATTTTTCTTAACAGCTTCACAAACGATATCAATTTGTTTTAAAATTAAAAAGCAATGAATATAATAATTATTACGACAATGAAACTACAAGAAGTCCATTGAATGAAATTATTTATACTTTGTGAATGTAATTATTTTATATTTGAATTTAAACACGAATAACATGATTATACAAGAAGTTATTAATCATCTAGAAACTTTATCTCCATTATCTTATGCCGAAGATTTTGATAACGTTGGAACTTTAGTAGGAGATGTAACTGCACCATTAACGGGAGTATTAGTAACTCTTGATACTTTAGAAAGCGTAGTAGATGAAGCAATTGCAAAAAACTGCAACCTTATTGTGAGCTTCCACCCTATTATTTTTAAAGGTCTAAAAAAACTAACTGGCAAAACCTATGTGGAGCGTGTTGTTATAAAAGCTATAAAACATAGTATAGTAATATACAGTATGCATACCGCTTTAGATAATACTTTTGAAGGTGTAAGTGCTATAATTTGTAATAAATTAGAGTTACAACATAAACAAATTTTAATACCACAACACGGCACTATAAAAAAACTAACAACGTATGTACCTAAAGATGAAGCCAAAACATTACGAAATGCACTTTTTAGTAGTGGCGCCGGCAGTATAGGTAATTATAGCAATTGTAGTTTTAGTGTTGAAGGCAATGGAACTTTTAAAGGTAATACTGTTTCAAACCCTACAAAAGGTACAAAGGATACAATACATACTGAAGCTGAAACTAAAATAACAGTGACATTTCCAAAACACTTGCAATCTAAAATTTTAAAAACACTACTAGAAACACATTCTTATGAGGAAGTAGCTTACGAGATAATAACTATAGAGAATAAAAATCAGCATATAGGTATGGGAATGGTTGGCGAATTGCAAAACTCGCTTTCTGAGATTGATTTTCTAAATCATTTAAAATTAAAAATGAATACAGGGTGCATTCGCCACTCTTCACTATTACACAAACCTATTAAAAAAATAGCAGTTTTAGGTGGCTCAGGCAGTTTTGCTATAGGTGCAGCTAAAGCTGCTGGTGCTGACGCTTTTGTAACTGCAGATTTAAAATATCATGATTTTTTCTCAGCTGAAAACAGTATATTTTTAGCAGACATTGGGCACTACGAAAGCGAACAATTCACAAAAAACTATTTAGTAGAGTATCTTACAAAAAAAATTACTAATTTTGCAATCATTTTATCAAAGACAAATACCAATCCTGTTAAGTATTTTTAAAGTATGGCTAAAAAGAAAGAAGTTAGTGTAGAAGATCGTTTAAGAGCTTTATACGATTTACAACTTATAGATTCTCGCATTGATGAAATAAGAAATGTACGAGGAGAATTGCCTTTAGAAGTAAGAGATTTAGAAGATGAAGTTGCTGGGTTAAACATTAGATTAGAAAAACTAGTCGCTGATTTAGAAGGTATAGACAATAATATTTCTTCTAGAAAAAATTTAATTGAAGAGTCTAAGGCACTCATTAAAAAATATGGCGAACAACAAAAAAATGTTAGAAATAACAGAGAATTTAATTCGCTTTCTAAGGAAGTTGAATTTCAAGAATTAGAAATTCAACTGGCCGATAAACACATCAAAGAATTTAAGGCACAAATTGAACAAAAGAAAGAGGTAATAAATACCACTAAAGATTTGTTAAAAGAACGCGAAACACACTTAAAACATAAAAAAAGTGAGTTAGATGCTATTTTAGCCGAAACTGAAAAAGAAGAGCAAGCCTTAATCTCTAAATCTGATGACTATAAAAAACAGATTGAAGAACGTTTGGTTGCAGCTTACGATAGAATTCGTATAAATGTTAAAAACGGACTAGCTGTAGTACCTATAGAAAGAGGAGCTTCTGGAGGTTCATTCTTTACAATTCCACCTCAAGTTCAAGTAGAAATTGCGTCTCGTAAAAAAGTAATTACTGATGAGCATAGTGGTAGAATTTTAGTAGATGCTGAATTAGCTGAAGAACAAAAAGCAAAAATGGAAAAAATGTTTGCTAAACTGTAAAACATTTTACATTATAAAACTAAGAGCCTTCATTAACTGAAGGCTTTTTTTATGCAAAATAATTTGGGCGTTACCCAAGGGTCGGGCTTTCGGGAGTCGCTCCCTCCTACGTCGGGGAGCTTCAACAAATCCCTCAATCCCTAACGCAAACCCAACCGTAGTCCTTCCAAGCAGATAAACTCAACTCCTTGGCGCTAGTTTATGGTTTCTGAGTCAGGAAATTTAATTAAAATAGAAGTCAACCTATATCAATTAGAAAAATTAATGCTTAAACGCAAAACAAATATTTAAAATAACTTTCACACTTTACCACTTAAGGTTTTGTATTTTTATACGTCTATTAGAAAAAGAAAAACAATGAAAAATCTTATTACTATATTAATTGTAACGTTATGTTTTAGTTGTCAAAACTCTGCCCAAAATAGTAAAAAACAGCAAAGCGTAATTAGTGCTCAACCTATTGAAGTACCATTAGAAAATGGAAAAGCAAAAGCTTATTTTGCAAGTGGATGTTTTTGGTGTGTAGAAGCAGTTTATGAAAGTATAAAAGGAGTGGACGAGGTTATTAATGGCTATTCAGGAGGCCATACAGAAAACCCAACATACGCTGCTAGCAACACAGGGCGCACAGGACATGCCGAAGCTATAGAGGTAATTTACGATCCTAAAGTAGTTAGTTTTTCAATACTTGTTGATGCTTATTTTGCATCGCAAAACCCAATACAAGTAAACGGACAAGGTCCTGATAGAGGTTCTCAATACCGATCTATTATTTTTTATCAAAATGATATTCAAAAGAAAATTATTCTTGAGAAAAAAGCAGCCTTAGCTACAAAACTAAATGCTACTATTGCGGCAGAAGTATACCCTTTTCAGAAATTTTGGATAGGTGAAGATTATCATCAAAACTACGAAAGACTTCATCCAAACAACGGTTACATTCGCAATGTATCTGTGCCTAGACTAAAACGTTTTCAGGCTAAGTTTCCGAAGGAGTTATTAAAAGAAGCACATCACTAAAAAAGGGTTTACTTCGTATGGAAATACCACCAATTCATATCTCTAGTTAATTTAAAACCTAATGATTTGTATAAGCCTATTGCAGGGTTACCTTTATTGGTATGCAAAATAGGCTGCTTTTTAACTTTTAATATTTCTTTTGTAGTATGTGTTATAAGTTGTTTTGCATAACCAAGCCTAGTAAAATCAGGATGAGTAACAACACCGCTTACTTCTATAAAATTATTAGTCTGCATACGCTGGCCTGTAACAGCTACCAACTTTTTATCTTTAAAAATCCCAAAATAGTTTCCCATTTCAAAACTTCTTTTTTTGTAATACCCTGGCATTACTAACCATATTAAATCATAAATTTCTTGTTTATAAGCTGCTGTTAGCGGCACAATAACTTCTGTTATTTCAACTTCTATAAGCATATTTAGTACCATTTGGCAGCCTTCTATTTTTCTGTCTAGCACAACATAATTATCATCTACTACAGGCGTACCGTTTTCAGAAACTAAAAAAAAAGTTTCTACTAATTTTGAATATGCCGTAAGTGCTTGTTTAGTTTTTTCTCCATTGGTAAATGCACCAAAAGGGCAAATTTCTGGATTGTAAAATTTTACCTCATCATACTCTATAACAAATTCTTTATGGGTTTCCTTTAGAGCATACCAAACTGGGTTTTGTAATGTTTGTTGCAAATGCGTCATGATTAAACACTTTTATATGCCAAATGTAATTTGAATAATTGAGATTATAGCTTAACTACAGTTATCGTTTTAATTTAGTGTTTGTAAAAACTATTGAATATCACTACTTAACAACATAAGTTCATTTTGTAGAAATTCATTAAAATTATTTTCAGAGGCATGCCCAACAAAAGGTGCATGGAAAAATGTAGTCATATCGTTTCGCCATATCATAGTGTAGGTAATACTACTACTTCTAATGGCTTTATATAAACGTTCTGTAAACCATGTATTGTCCACTACATTTTCTAAACCTGTTTCTGTAAGTGCGAAGAGCATATTTTTTTCGAGTGCAATATCTTCTACAATTTCTAGATTTCTTAAAGCATTGTTTAAGTAATTTCCATTTCTAAAATCGTATACATCAATACCTAACATATCTACATAATCGTCTCCTGGATAATTTCTTAAATACTCTGATCTATTAGATACTAAGTTGGGCGCGTAAACATAAATAAGGTTATGTACGTTAAAATCTTCAGAGAGTATTTTTATAGTGTCTTTCCAGAGTTGTGTATAATCTTGAGTTGTTCTAAAACCCTCTCCCCAAAAAAAGAAATTGCCATTCATTTCATGCCAAGGTCTAAATAACACTGGTATGGGATTACCCTGAGCATCTACCAGATTATTTAATAACCGCGCTGCTCTGGATAAACGCTCTATGTATTCGTTACGAAATTCTCCTCCCTCTAGAAACTTAGCTACTATGCCATCAAAACTAGAACCAAAACCGTTTGGATTTACATGATGCCAACTTATGGTTATAATACTTCCATTTTGGTGGGCTTCTATTACTGCGGTTGTAAATCTATTGACAAATTCGTCAAGAGAAGATACAGGGGTATTTGAATCTGGCTGGAGGCTAATTAATTCTAAATCGAATCCTGCAATTGCGGGATAATCTCCTGTAACTTCAAAAAAATCTTGTTCTAAGGCGTTAGTTACTGGAAAATTGTTTCCAGTACCAAAGGGTTGTTGTTGCCCAAATGCAATACCGTTTTGCGTTATGTTAATTAATCTCGTATATAAATCTCTGGCTTGTTGGTTTAAATTTGGGTCTGCAAATTGATTTGGAACCGAAATTATTGGAGGAGTTCTTACAGCATTTGCATTAAATAAATCATCTTTTTCACTACAACTAAAACAAAAAGTTGTAACTAAACATACTATTATACCAAAGTTTTTCATGATATTTTAAGTCGTGAAAGTTTAATCGTCTTTACAAAAAGCACACGCTATTTCATCCAAGCTAAATTTTTATCTTGGCGTATTGAGTAAGCCGCAAGAGTAAGCGCATTAGGGATTGTAGTGGAAAGCCCGCAGCCCGACGTAAGGAGGTGCGAGGACTTGTAGCGGAAAGCCCGACCCTTTAGGGTAATGCCCAAAAAAAATTATTGATGAATGTGACTTTTTGAGTTTTTTAGCGTCTAATAACTAAGAGGTTAAAAATAAATTAATCTTTTTTTGTAACAAAATGTAACTTTTGCACGTATAACTAATGAACGACCTATTTATTCACAATTTAAAATCAGGATACATTAGATGAGACAACTTAAAATTACGAAGCAGGTTACCAATAGAGAAACCGCATCGTTAGATAAATATCTACAGGAAATTGGTAAGGTTGATTTAATTACAGCCGATGAGGAAGTGGAATTAGCACAGCGTATTAAGGCTGGCGACCAGATAGCTTTAGAGAAATTAACGAAAGCTAATTTACGTTTCGTAGTATCTGTGGCTAAGCAATACCAAAACCAAGGTTTAACGTTACCAGATTTGATTAATGAGGGTAATTTAGGTTTAATTAAAGCGGCACAACGTTTTGATGAAACGCGTGGTTTTAAATTTATTTCGTACGCGGTTTGGTGGATTCGTCAATCGATTCTTCAAGCATTGGCTGAACAATCTCGTATTGTACGTTTACCTTTAAACAAAATTGGTTCTATTAATAAAATTAACAAAACGTTTGCTTTCTTGGAGCAAAGTCATGAACGCCCACCTTCTGCTGAGGAAATTGCAAAGGAATTGGACATGACGATTAACGATGTTAAGGAGTCTATGAAAAACTCTGGACGCCACGTAAGTATGGATGCGCCTTTAGTTGAAGGTGAAGATTCTAACTTATATGATGTATTAAACTCGGGAGAATCTCCAAACCCAGATCGAGAATTATTACACGAATCTTTACGTACGGAAATTGAGCGTGCTTTGGAAACATTAACGCCTCGTGAAGCTGATGTTATTCGTTTATATTTTGGTTTAGGAAACCAACACCCAATGACTTTAGAGGAAATTGGAGAAACGTTTGATTTAACTCGTGAGCGTGTTAGACAAATTAAAGAAAAAGCTATTCGTAGGTTAAAACATACGTCTAGAAGTAAAATATTAAAAACATATTTAGGTTAGTAATTTTTAGATAAATATTACGACTAAATTAAGGTAACAACAGTTACAAAACATAACTGTTCGTTTTTTGATTGATGAAAGAACCCGCGGCTGATTACCGCGGGTTTGTTTTTGTAATTTATGTACAGTATACTAAGAAAAGAATTTTATATTTGTAGAGGAACCTAAACGTATGTGGAGGTATAAAATATTTATATACAGTTAAAAAACCTCTAACCAACAATGCTGAAAACTGTTTGCTACATTAGTGATGCTCGATTAAGCGAACCTCTAGAAAACGTAAAAGCCATCTATAAAAAAGCTAAAGAAAACAACTTAAAACATGATATTACTGGTGTTTTGATTTTTCACAAAGGTAATTTTTTGCAAGTGCTTGAAGGTATGGCAGAAAGTGTTGACCAGACTTATGAAAAAATAAGGTTTGACTCCAGACATAAAAATATCATTAAGGTTATAAATATTAAAACTGAACAGCGCATTTTTGAAGATTATAGTTTTGGGTTTACCATTGTTAAAAGCAGTAACGAGTTTAAAGAGCTTACTGAGTATTTAAAATGGTTAAAAAATGCTGATAATAAAATTGCAAATAAATTAATAATTATGGTTGAAAATTTTATTCGAAATGTTGGATAATAATTTCTAACCACTTAGCTAAAAAATAAAAAAAAAAGCGAAATGAGTTCTATTTTAATTGCACCTTCAATGCTTGCTTCAGACTTTGGAAACTTACAAAGAGATACTGAAATGGTAAATAATAGTGATGCAGATTGGTTTCATATAGATGTTATGGATGGACACTTTGTACCAAACATTTCTTATGGTATGCCTGTGATACAAGCTATTAAAAAGCATGCAACTAAACCTTTGGACGTACATTTAATGATTGAAAAACCTGAGCGCTATATTGAGGAATTTGCTAAAGTTGGTGCAGATATTATTACTGTACATTACGAATCTACAGTGCATTTACATAGAACATTAAGACAAATAAAAGCCGCTGGTTGTAAAGCTGGTATTGTACTTAATTTAACTACTCCTGTATCTGTTTTAGAAGATATTTTACCTGAGTGTTTTATGGTGTTGCTCATGTCTATAAATCCTGGTTTTGGAGGACAAAAGTTTGAAGATATTACCTATGGTCGTGTTAAAAAACTTCGCAAAATGATTAACGAACAAGGTTTAGAAACGCATATAGAAATTGATGGTGGTGTAACTGATAAGAACATAAAACAATTAGTTGACGCAGGTGCAAATGTTTTTGTAGCGGGTAGCCATGTTTTTAAGAGTAATAACCAGCCTGAAACTATTAAAAATTTAAAAGTTATTGCTAATTCTTAAAATTGCTCTAATAGGTAGTTTATTAAATCTGTAGTAGTAACTATACCAACTAATTGGTTATTATTTATAACTGGTAATGCATGAAATTCTTTTTTGGCTAATATTTTTGCTACTTCTTTTATGGAGCAAGAGGACGAAACACTTTCTATGTTTTTCTTCATAACTTGATGTATTGTAAACATATTGTAAATCATTACGTCTACAGCTGTATCGTTACTATTAGTTATATCTGCAAAACTTAACCGTAGCAAATCTGAATAGCTTAACATGCCGACAACTACGTTTTTTTCTACTACAGGAATGTGCCTAATATTATAGCTCTTAAATAATTTCTCTGCTTTTTCTAAATTATCATCTTGTGCTAAGGTGATAACGTGAGGCGTCATTATCATAGAAACAGGTGCTTTTCGTATCATATCTTAAAGGCATTTACTTAATTACCAATAAAATTAATAATACTTTTATATAAAAAGCATGATAAAAATCATTCTAACTCAAAACTTAGATGATTTTCTTAATAAGAAGAAAAAAGACTTTAAAGCCTTGAAATCAATACCATAACAAAGGATATTTAACAGGCATGTTTCGCTCTATTTCTTCTTTTTTAAATTTAGAATCGAGATTAGTCCATAGATTTAAATATTCGTTATTTTTAAAATGAATACCTCCAAATAAAAGAGCAGATTGTCGTACTGGCCAATCTTTAAAATACATAACATCTTTTGGGTATGGCCAACTCGATTTATCTTTTATGTAAGGATATAAAAATTGTAAACCTAGTTGTATCGAACGTCCATCGTCGGTTTTATAGTCAAATAAATTATCATCTTTAGTTGATAGCAATTGGCATACGTTACTCATTGCATCTAAATTAAATAAAGAATAGCCATAAGGTTTTGTTCTACTTAATTCTTTTGGAAAACTACCATCAATAGCCATTTGGTTGGGTAATAAATTAGTTTTATAAAATTTTCTACAATAATTTAATTGACGATTATCACCTACTAATCGAGCAAAAGCTGCAACTTGAACTGCCCAACATACACTATGGTTATTACCATTATCACGTTCTAAAATACCAAAGGCATGTGTTGTAAGCCAATTTAGATACTCTTTAAACCACTGTTTTATAGCTTGTAATCGAGATTGTTCTAATATATTAGATTCCGCAAGTACTTCTATGGCTAGTGCTACTTCAACCAAATGTACAGTATCTATTATACCAATACCTCTTCCTGTTACTTTACCCTTTATAGCCTGAGCGTATAATAAATTTGGATTCATCTTGGTTTCAGGATTGACGAACCACGCCTCTAAATGAGGAATAAGCTGTTTTAAATGCTTTTTATCTTTTGTAATGATATATGAAGAAGCTAGAGTACCGGAAATATGATTTAACTGTATAATTGCTTTTCTGTGATGTTTAAAGTTATCAGGGTTTGATAAGCCATCTCGCCTAATATAAGCACCTTCTTTAGCATCAGGATTTGGCCACCAATAGTCACCTTCAGAATAAAAATCATGTTTTGTTCCAGCACTTCTGTTACAAAAACTATCTGTAACGGTAAGTGGTTTTAAATTAGAATAATCTTCTACTTTATTTAAAATACGTGCTTTTTCAACATTTAATAAACTAAATTTTTCTTGAGAAGTTTCACAAGAAAAAATAGTACCTAATACTACTAAATAAACACTCAAAAATTTCATTTATAAAATTCAGGATTTAATTACTAATTATAAATACATTACTTTATTGTTAAATATGTACCCTTAAAATTCTGGTTAAGCACCATCATTTTTAATGGTTGGTCTTTCGTATTTCTTTTCACTTCAATTGATGCTTTTCCATTTGCCATTTCTATAGATTCACTACCTGTTGGTGTGCCTAAGCTTTTAAATGTTTCACCACCAGATAAACATTGAAAATACACTCTATTTTCATAATCTAAACATCTTAAGCCTTTACTATCAATAGCAGTTGCAGTTACTAAATAATTCCCATTATCTAAAGCGTTATAATTTAATTTAAGTTCTTTCGCTTTTCCATTTTTTATATATCTATAATTTAGTTTTAATTCATCTTTAAACTCCTTATTATCTGATGTTTTACCAACGGATACAAGTGTATTATCACCTTCTTTAAAACTCAAATTCCAGTTTAAACCTGCTGCAGGAAATACTTTAGTATCGCGCTTTTTTACACCTAGACTTTTACCATTTAAAAATAACTCAACTTCAGGACAATTACTATATACTGAAACGTCTCTAGTTTTTCCTTTTGGTCCTTGTCGCTCTGTCCAAGTATGAGATTCTATGTAAGTAAAGGGAACATCACTCCAGTAACTTTTAAATACATAAAATGCATCTTTAGGTTTTCCAGTTCTATCTACCAATCCTTTTTGATTCATATACGGTATAGCATTCTCAGGACGTAAAGGTGTTCCAAAATCTTTAAACGCCCACTGTACATTACCAACAAATGTAGAGTCGTTTTCTGAAATTCTAAGATGCCAATCAAAAAGATCAACAATATAATTTTCACTCCAATCTCCTATTTGGGCTATATTAGCAACGTCGGTTTGTACAATAGCCTCTTCCCATCCATCGGCCTGAATTTTACCTTCTCCAGTTATGGGGTTTTCAGTATGTCTACCAACATGACTAGACCCTCCATACTCAGCATGTAAAAAATGTGGGTATACGTTTTTATATTGGTCTATAGCTTTTTGATAACTTTTATAACTACCAGAGTACCAACCTGACCAGATTGAAGGTGAAAATACATCAACAATATGTGCGCCTTCATAATATTTACGAATAGCAGTTTTTCGAGTTGGATCTAACTCATGTGCATAATCATTTAATTCTTGTAAAAACGTATTAATTTTTTTTCTATCATCGCCATTTTCAAAATCTGGAAGCCAATAAATTTCATTACCTAAAGACCATAAAATGACGCTTGGGTGATTATAATTTTGTTCTATAATCTCCTTTAACATTGCTTTAGTGTTTACTTTCCACGCATCGTTACCTAAACCACCGCGACACCAGGGCAATTCGTCCCACACCAAAAGTCCTAATTCATCACAAGCTTTGTAAACTTCTGGATCTTGTGGGTAATGTGCTAATCTCACAAAATTAGCTCCCATATCTTTAATAAGTTCCATATCCTTTCTATGTTGCGCATTACTCATAGCAGCACCAACGCCAGCATGTTCTTCATGCCGATGTGTACCTCTTAACAACAAACGCTTACCATTTAAATAAAATGCACCATGGTCTTTAAACTCAAACCACCTAAAACCCACTCGTTCTGATAAGATATCTTTAACGATTTTATTCTCAATTAACTCTACTTTTAGCGTATATAGATTTGGAGTTTTAGTATCCCAAAGTTTAGGGTTTTTAATATTCTTAAATGATATATTAGCTACATCCTGAGATATATCAACTAAGGCTGTTTGTACAACCTTATTACTGGTATCCATTAAAGATGCCTTAACTTTTAGTTTAGAATCTGTACCTTTATTTAATGTTACTGTAGCTAGTAATTCTGCATTTTCATTTGAAACATTTGGTGTAGTAATTTTTAAATTTGAAAGGTACTGAGGTGGCATTGTTTCCAACCAAACATCTCTAGTGATGCCTCCAAAAATAAAAAAATCACTTTTTTGAGATGGTATGACTTCAGGGTTATAACCATTATCTGCACGAACTAAAATTTGATTTTCTCCATTATTAATAGCTTCAGTTATATCTATTCTAAAACCAATATAACCACCTGTATGTTCTCCTAATTTTTCTCCATTAACATAAACCTCGCTTTCTATGTTAACACCCTCAAAGTATAAGTGATATTTTTGTCCAGACAATTTATTAATTTCTATATCTTTTTTGTACCAGCTAGCATTTCTGCGATAACCAGGTATCACATCGGTTGCATCTAGAGCATTCCACGAATGTGGTAAATTAATAGTTTCCCAACCTTTAGTCTCTAATGCTATGTCTGGAGACTTAACATTCTCATTTAAATATTGCCAATTCTCATTAATATTAATTCTTGAACGCTCATGATTTTCTGTTGTTTTAGAATTACAGGATACTAATAACATAGTAGCACAAAAAAAACTCATGATACTATGTAGAGAAATATTAATTTTCATTTTAAATTTTTGGTTTATTAATAAATGTCTAATAAGGTTAGTGCTGTAATTGAAAAGACAACATTACTACAAATTAAATTACTAAAAAAACTTATAATTTTTCTAAATCACGTAACCGAAGTAAAGTCTGTAAAAAATAGTAATCGCCGTATACTATAGGCTCATCCATTTCGTGACGTTTAGACCAATCACCAAAACTATGATTTAAAATAAATGGAATATTTAAATCTTTTGGTAAGATGTAATTTGTACTTTTTAAACTATTTACAACCTTTTTGCTGTAGTTTAAGTAGGCTTCGTTTTTTGTATACTGATATAACTCTACTAAACCAGATGCTACAACGGTAGCCGCAGAAACATCTCTTGGAATATTAGGTATATCTGGATGACTAAAATCCCAATACGGAATTCCATCTTCAGGTAAATCTTTATGATTTATAAAAAAATCTGCAGTATTTATAGCGCGATCTAAGTATTTTTTATCTTTTGTGTAACGATATACTGTAGTGTATCCATTTATTGCCCATCCTTGACCTCTAGCCCATGCAGAATCATCATTTATGCCTTGATGGGTAACACGATCTCTTACTTGCCCAGAAATTGTATCATAATCTAAAACATGCCAAGTACTATGATCCTTACGAAAATGATTTTTCATAGTGGTGTTTGCATGATTTACTGCAATAGAATAAAAGGTACTATCTCCTGAGATTTTAGCAGCCTCAAAAAGCAATTCTAAATTCATCATATTATCAATAATAACAGGGAATTGCCATTTATCTTTATTAAAGTCCCATGAACGTATACTCTGTATATGAGGATTATATCGTGTGCTTAACGTTCTTGCACTCTTAACAATAATATCTCTATAATCTTGGTTGTCTTCAACTGTAAGTCCGTTTCCAAAACTGCAAAATATTTTAAACCCCATATCGTGGGTTCCACCATTAAACTTTTCTTTCTCAACAAAAGCAGTCCATATTTTAGCACGTTCTTTAAAAGCTTTGTTACCAGTTAACATATAAATTTGCCAAAAATTTCCAGCGAAGAAACCACTAGTCCAATCTTTTGAAGGTCTCTTATTTATAGTTTTTGTTTCAGTAGAATAACTACGAGCAAATGCCATAGAATCTACTCCATAATCAAGAAGTTGTGAGTATCTAGCGTTAAGTAATGCATCTATTTCCAGTTTAGATAGGTCTGTATATTTTTTATCCTCAGATTTACATGATACACATGCAAATCCAAGGATAATAAATAAAAAACTAACTCTAAACATTAAACTAAACTTTGACTTAGTATCCAGGGTTCTGAGGTAAAAGGTTAGGATTTCTTTCAAGCTCTTGTGCTGGTAATGGGAATAAATAATCTTGATTAGGATCAAAGTTTGGTTTTTCACCCTCTAAACCAGAGGCACTAAACACTTCAGAACCTAATCTTCTTCTAGCGATATCGTACCATCTTTTAAACTCAAATGCTAATTCTAATCTTCGTTCTTCTAAAACCATATCTCTAAAATCATCTTGTGATAATCCAGAAACATCTTCAGGAAACGTACCGCCGTTTCTTGCTCTATCTCTTACTCTATTTACATAGCCTTCAGCTTCTGTAGATCCACCAGAAATTTCATTTAGTGCTTCAGCAGCAATTAATAAAACCTCTGCATAACGCATCATAGAATAATTATGCTGTGAAGCTCTACCGTTATTATTAGCAGTCACACCAGTATTACGGGTATATTTTGCAATATGAGGACGATTAACAGCCCTACTATTAAAGTTTCTGTAATTAGCAAATGGCTCTTCATTTCCATCAAAGATACCAGTAGCATCAAAACTTACAGCTTTTCTGTAATCTCTATCATCCCAAGTGTTATAAACTTCTAAAGAAGGTACAGCTACAGACCAACCGCCGCCAATACCATACTGTTCGTCGCTTCTAATACCTGTTAATGCTGGTTGGTAATCTTGACCAGCATCCCCATCTCTAAATCCATTAAAATCTAACGAAAATATTGGCTCTTTAGAACCATCAATTGTAGTAGCGTCAAATAAATCTTGAAAATCTGCTTCTAAAGCCAAATCATAAGCACCTTCATTATCTATAACACCTTTAGCCTCATCATAGGCGTCTTGATAGTTACCCATAGTTAAATGTACTAAAGCTAAATAAGAATGTGCTGCAGATTTTGCTGGTATTGATCTAGCTGGTTGTGTATTTGGCAACCACTGCTTTGCAAATTCTAAATCTGCTATAATATTTGAATACACATCTGCTGCTGAAGTTTTACTCATTGAACCTGCTGCTTCTACATCTCTTACAGGAGCATCTAAATAAGGAATATCACCAAATTGTCGTACTAAATGAAAATAAGCAAATGCTCTAACGAAATATGCTTGTGCTGTTATCGGGTTCTTTTGCTCATCAGGAGCATTTACTAAATCCGCTCCAGCAATAGCTTGATTTGCAGCTGCTATAATTTGATATGTTCTTCTCCAGTTATCTGGAATCATACCATTATCACCAGGTACATTAAACTCGTTATGCTCTATTCTACGGGCAGATGTCGTTGGATCCCCAATATCTACCATATCACCACGTAATAATATAGTTAGTGACATTTTTCTTCCCCAAAAATCCTCATGAGTCATGTGTCCATATACACCGTTAACAGCCGTTTGTAAGTCTCTTGGAGATTGAAAAAATCCTTCAGGAGCTAATAAGCCAACTGGCACTTCTTCTAAATCTGAACATCCTATTATTGATAACCCTATCAATAAAAAGAAAAATTTGTACGTTGTTTTCATATTAATATTTTTTATTTTTTAGAATCTTAAATTTACACTAAAATTAACAGATGTCAAATTTGGATAATTTCCAAAATCAAATCCATTTGTTGTATTAGCACTTGAACTACTTCCACCACCAGAACCGAAATAACTTACTTCTGGATCTAAACCAGAGTAATCGGTAATTGTTAGTAAGTTTTGTGCACTAATAGAAAGTCTTACACTCTGCATACCTAAGTTTTCAACTACATCATTAGGTAGCGTATAACCTAAGGCTATGTTCTTTAATCTAATATAGCTTCCATCTTCCACAAATCGAGACGAAATTTCTTTTCCTCTAAGTTTAGCGCGAGGAATATCAGTATTTGTATTTGTTGGAGTCCAAGAATTAAGTATCTCAGTAGTTGCATTAGAATCTCCATTAAATAATTGAATAGCTGTAAGATTCATAATATCGCCACCTTGTACACCTTGAAAAAAGATATTCAAATCAAAATTCTTGTATGTAAAGTTGTTTGTAAAACCAAAAGTAAAGTCTGGTGTTGGATCGCCAATAATTTTTTGATCTGATGGTGAAATTTCTCCACTGCCATCCACATCTACAAATAACTGATCTCCAGCTTCACCACCTGGTAATAAGGCAGTACCCTCATCCAAATCGCCACCTTGGTATACGCCTAAGTATTCGTACCCCCAGAATGCTCCTAATACTTCACCTTCTCTTAATAAGTGTGTGCGTTCTAAATTAAAATAGCCTGGTGATGCGTCTAAAAACACATCTACATTACCTTCAAATAAAGATGTTATTTCATTTCTGTTTATTGCTAAATTAAAATCTGTAGTCCAGCTAAAATCTTGATTACTAATATTCCTAGTATTCAAATTAACTTCAAAACCACTATTATTTACTTCAGCAACATTTTTTACACTATCAGGTGTTAAAAACCCTAAAAATAAAGGTTGAGAACGATCTCTGATAAGTAAATCTTCAGTATCAATATTATAATAATCTAGAGACAATGATACTTTGTTATTAAATAACCCAAGATCTATACCTAAATTGGTTTGTACAGAAGTTTCCCATTTTAAATTTGGATTTGCTGGCTGATCTGGTGTTACAGCATTTATGGTTTGTCCATTATTAACTGCGTAAAGATTTTGAAAACTTGCCAAGGACTCGTATGCGTCTATGGCTTGGTTACCTGTTACACCATAACTCGCTCTAAATTTTAAATTTGAGATAGACTCACTATCTTTTAAAAAGTCTTCATTTGATATTTTCCAACCAATCGCTGCTGATGGGAAAATTGCATACTTTTCATTAGCTGCGAAGTTTGATGCACCATCACGTCTTACAGTAGCTGTGAATAAATACTTATCATCATAATCAAAATTAACTCTACCAAATTGAGATTGAATTTCAGACTCTACTAAAGATGATGTTGGTATCAATTGTACTGCACCAGCTGACAGATTTCGGTAAGAAAAAGAATCAGAGGTAAAAGTTTCAGCTCCTGCTTCAAATTCTTCTCTTACATCTTTTTGATATGAATACCCTGCTAATAAGGTTAATTGACCTTTACCAACCTCAGCATTATATGTTAAATAATTTTCGCTAATAAAATTTGTTCTTTTCAAATTACTTATGGCTGCTCTTCCGCCTACATTTCCTCCCGCAGTAGTAATTAAAGTAGAAGGTCTAAAAAGTCCAGCAGTTTCATTTCTAGCACTAAAACCAAAAGTTGTTTTAAATGCTAAATTCTCTATAATATCATAATTTGCATATAAGTTTGCTCTATAAACATCTGTTTTAGTTTCATTAACACCTTCTCTTGCAACTGCAACAGGATTGTCAATATCATCGCCAACACCGTTAATGGTATTATTTCCATTAGCGTCTAACACTCCTAAATCTGGAGCAAATCTAAAAGAACCACTAACTACATCATCTCCACCACCATTGGCAGTTTCTCCTGTAGATTGTGTAGGTACGCCATTTTCTGCACCTCTGCTTCCAAATACATTAATACCAAGTTTTAACTTTTCGGTTACTTGCGCATCTATATTAGATAAGAATGTAAAACGTTCAAACTCAGAATTGATAAGTACACCATCTTGCTTAAAGTAATTAGCTGATGCATAGAAATTCACTTTATCTGTTCCTCCAGAAAAAGAGGCTTGATGGTTTTGCGTACTACCTGTTCTGTATAACAAATCTTGCCAATCTGTATTTGCTGGCCCTTGAACATAACTAGAATTAATAGCTTGCTGATATGTAGCGAATTGATTAGCATCTAAAAGATCTAATTCATTTGATGTGTTTTGGACTGAATAATTTGAATTCAATTCAATAGTCAAAGCGCCGCTTCTACCTTTCTTAGTGGTAACTAAAACCACACCATTAGATCCTCTAGACCCATAAATAGCAGTAGCAGAAGCATCTTTTAAAACCTCCATAGACGCAATGTCGTTTGGCTGAGGAAATGTTGCACCAACAAATCCATCTACTACAATAAGTGGAGAACTACTCGCACCAATAGATGTATTACCTCTAATTTGGATATTAATAGGCGCACCTGGCTCACCACCATTATTAGATTGCACTACTACACCAGCTGCACGACCTTGTAATGCCTGTGCTGCATCTAGTACAGGAAATGCAGTTAACTCTTCAGTGTTTACTGACGATACAGCCCCTGTTAAATCACTTTTACGTCTTGAACCATACCCCACAACAACAACTTCATCTAAAGCTGCTAGGTCATCTTCTAAAGTTACATTTACTGTGCTAGAGTTGCCTACAGTAATTTCTTTAGTAGCAAAACCTACGTAACTAAATACTAGAACAGCACCATTACCATTAACGGTAATCTTGTAATTACCATCAAAATCTGTAGAGGCACCAATATTAGTACCTTTAACTACAACATTTACTCCCGGTAATGCTTCACCATCAGATTGGGATGTTACTGTTCCTGATATTGTTTTTTCTTGAGCGCTTACAATTAGCACAAAACAAAAACTCAATACTAGGGAAAGTGTCCTCTTTAATTGTTTTGTTTTTTTCATTAGTTTAATTTTAGTTAATACTTATTAGTTTAAGTTAAAAAATTTGGTTTTCCAAACTGGTAAACCAAATTGGTTTTCCAAATATATGAAAATTTAGTTATATGAAAAACTTTAGTTTAGATAAATAATGATAAGGCTAAAAATTACAATTACTGCAATAAGTGCAAATTCTACATATCTATATTTATTTTTCAAATTTTTCAACATCTAAAACTATAAGAAATTATGATGGCAGGAGTACAAATAAGGGGTAAAAAAGTACAAATTACTGATTATCAGTATTTTATATATTATTATTCAGAAAACGTATTAGCATATTGTGAAGGTGTTTTACCAAACTTTTTTTGGAAAGACTTACTAAAATATTTTGGATTTTTATATCCTACTTGATAACTAACCTGAGAAATATTAATTTTTCCTTGCTCTAAGAGTTGAGCTGCTCTTTTCATTCTGAAGTGTAAAATAAACTCGTTAGGCGTAAAATTAGACCATGCTTTTATTTTTGTAAACAACATAGTTCTGCTTACACCTAACTCTGAACAGAAGTAAGGTATATCAAAAGTCTCATTTCCTATATTTGCATTAACTATCTTTAAGGCTTTTTTATATAGTTTTTCGTCAAATGAAGACACCAGTACATCTTCTGGTTTTAAACCATCATTAGATACAAATTTTTCTCGAAACTTTTCTCGTGTTTGTAGTAAATTTTTAATTCTAAGGTTAAACTCTTTTATGTCAAAAGGTTTACTTATGTAATCGTCTGCTCCAAGTTCTAAACCATCTAGTTTATAAATTAAAGAAGATCTTGAAGTTAACAGAATAATTGGAATATGACTTGTTTTAATATCTCCTTTAATGGCTGAGCATAACTCTGTACCTGTCATTTCGGGCATTATAACGTCACTTACTATTAAGTCTGGAGAGTCTTTTTTAGCTTTTTTAAATCCCACTTTTCCATTTTCAGCTTCTATTATATTGTATTCCACTTTTAATAAGCTTTTTATAAACTTACGTAATGGCTTATGATCTTCTACTAAAAGAATTGTTTTTCTTTCAGCTTCATTTTCAACTTCTTCAAAGTCGTCTTCAATAAAATCTACAGATGAATTTAACTGAGTGACATATTGTGATACATCATCACTAAACTTAAAGTCCTGTATAATTTCTCCATCTTTTAAATGTGCACAACCTAATAATAATGACACAGAGAAAACAGAACCTTTATCATTTATATTACTCTTAACTTTTATACTACCTTTATGAAGTTCTACAATATTCTTTGCTATTGATAACCCAATACCTGTGCCTTTGTTATAGTTGCTATCTGGATTGTTATTTAAAGCTACTTCAAAAAAACGTTCAAAAATCTGCTCTTGATATTCTTTTGCAACGCCTACACCTGTGTCTTCTACATTTATGTTTAAGCTATTGCTTGTTTTTTTTATTCTTATAGTAATTTTACCGCCTTTAGGTGTATAACGAAATGCATTTGAAATCAAATTATAAAAAACACGTTCCAGTTTATTTCTATCATAGTAAACTAATACAATTTCATCATCACACACAAAATCAAACTCGTAATCTCCATTTTTAGCAAACTCTGTGAACGATAAATAAATCTCTCTTAAAAACTTAATTATGTTACCCTCTGCAGCTTGAAGTTTATATAAGTTATTTTCAAACTTTCTAAAATCCATCAGTCTGTTAATCAAATGCAATAAGTGGTTGGCATTATTTTGAATAACTAGTAGTTTTTTATACATTTTACTACTGCCACGGTATTCTTCTATTATTTGATGTAATGGTCCTAATATTAAAGCTAAAGGTGTTCTAAACTCATGAGATATATTTGTAAAAAACTCTAATTTATCTTTATTTATCTCTTTTGTTTTCTCGGTTTCTAAGTACTCTAACTGTAAATCGTGTCTTAGTCTAGTTCTAGATTTAAGAATATTAATTAAAAAATATAACGCCCCTAAAATTAATAAACCATAAATTAAAAATGCCCACCATGTGCGCCAAGGTGCAGGAGCTACACGAATGTTTAATTGGGTTATCGCATTATTCCAAACATTATCACTATTAGCTCCTTGAACCTCGAAAACGTAATTTCCAGGGTTTTGAATTGTGTACGATGCGGAATTACTAGTTGTTAAATTCCATTCTTTTTCTAAACCCTTAAGCCTATATTTATACTTATTATTACTTGAATTTATAAAATTAGGAATAGAAAATGAAATGCTAAAATTACCTTGAGTGTGAGATAATTTAACTGATTTGGTATAAGGAAGTGTTTCTACTAAAACTTTATTTGTTTTAACTCCTGCTACAACATTTTCTTTAACATCAAAATCTGTTAAAAGTACCTGCGGTGTATACTTATTTGTATTTAATGTGCTTGAATTAAAATATGTGATACCTGAAGGGCCTCCAAAATAAAACTCAGAGGCTTCCGTTTTTAAACTTGCATTATCATTAAACTCATTACTAATAAGACCATCAATTTGATTATAAAGCTGAATATCTTCTTCTTCATAACTATATTTTATTAAACCTTGATTGGTACTAATCCATAATTGCGATTTATCATCCTCTTGAATACTATGTACAGAGGAAATCTTTGTATTATTTATTGATAAACCAACAGGAACAAACAATTTTTCTCTTAATTGATATAATCCTTTAGATTTAGTACCTACCCACAAATTTTTTGAAGCATCCTCAAAAACGCATAAAATATCATCACCATATTGCAAACTCTTATCGTAAAAGTAACTTGTTATTGTATCATCATTTGCTATTTTATTTAGTCCTTTTTCTGTACTTACCCAAATATTTCCGTTAGAATCAAGACAAATATTTCTCACTAGATTACTAGATAACGTACTAGTATCCTCATCTTTTTGATAAAATCTTTTAAATGATTTAGACTCTACATTGTACTTGAATAAACCTTTACCAAAAGTACCTATCCATAAATTGTTTAAGTTATCTTTTTCTACATCATATACACCAGTATCTTTAAGGAGTTTTATTAAGTTAACAGGCAGGGTGTTTGCAACAAACTGCTTTTTATTTATATCATAAATATCTAACCCATTTTTAAAAGTTCCAATCCATAATACACCATCTAAAACATAAAGGGATTTAATATTATTATCAGATAGTTTAGAATTTTTCTCTGAAATGTATGTAAATGAATTATTTTTTTTATTCCAAAAATTAATGCCACCGCCTTCAGTTCCAAAGAAAAAATCATCATTATAACGCTCTATAGAACTTACAACAGAATAACTTAAACCTTTACCTATTTGATTTTGAATGATATTTCTAAAATTAACGTTTGATTCGTCCCAAATATTAACCCCTCCATAATAAGTACCAATCCAAATTGAACCTTTTTTATCTTTAAATAGATACTTTATTGAATTTTTGCTTAATCCGTTTTTATTATCAATATCTGATTTTATGGTTACTATAGAACCGTCTTCGCTAACTATTTTTAAGCCATTATATGTTCCAATCCATAGTTTGTTATTATCAAAAAGTAGCTTTCTAACATTTCTATCATCATTATCTTCGATACTATCTATACTTAGATAGCGCGAAAATACTTTTTGAGTTTTATTATAATTTACAACACTATTACTTCTAGTGGCTACTAAAATATTTTGAGTTAAACCCTCTACTAAATCCTGAACATAAAAGTCTTCACTACCTTTTATAATATTGAATTTTAGTAGTGCATTATGTGACTGTGATGCCTTATAAATTCCTGCTCCTGTACCCACAAAAACGTCTCCGTTAGTTGTTTCCAAAACAGACAAAACACGTTTAAAAACAGGACGTTCTAGTTCACTTAAATAATTAGTAAAATTATCTTGTTCTTCATTGTAAATAGCAAGTCCTCCAGAAGTACCAACCCATACCTTACCGTTAGAAAGTGTATTTATTGTCCAAATTGTATTATTACATAATGATGTGGTTTTTTCATTATGAAAATACCTAGTGAAGGTATCGGTTCTAGGGTCATATTTATTTAAACCATTGTAGGTACCAATCCATATAAATCCATCATTATCTTCATGTATAGATAAAATATCATTATTACTTATAGAATTTGGGTTATCTTCTTGATTTCTGTAAATGGTAAATTTAGTACCATCATATTTGTTTAAACCATCACGAGTACCTATCCATATTTGCCCTAATTTATCTTGATGAATAGTTATAACCACACTTTGAGAAAGTCCATCGGCAGTAGACAGATGTTGAAACTGATAATCTTGAGTTTGACAAAACCCAAAACAATTCAAACCTAAAAATAAAAAAAGGATAATATGTCGAATCATAGATAATTATCAGGTTTGATACAATTATAAATATAAAAATAGAAAACCAAAAGTACTTTGGTTTTCTATTTTAATTTAAAAAAACTATTATGAAAACTTAAAAAAAGTTTATATACCTAAACCTTGTCCTCCACCAACTTGTATGGTTTCTGCGGTCATAAATGCAGCGTCTTTACTTACTAAAAAAGAAACCACAGATGCTACGTCTTCTGGTTGTCCTAATCTTCCTAATAAAATATTATTTTTCCAGGATGCAAAAACTTCTGGTTTTGTAGATTTAATTTGAGCGTGGAAAGGTGTGTCTATAGTACCAGGAGACACCGCATTTACTCTAATACTATATTCTGCTAAGTCTTTTGCTAATGCTCTAGTTATAGCATGAACAGCAGCTTTTGATGTACCATATATTCCAGCTCCTGGCCCTCCAGCATTCCATCCTGCAATAGATGTATAATTAATTATTGACGCATTATCACTTTTTTTAAGAAAAGGAATAGCAGCTCTTGATGCAAAAAATGTGGAATCTAAATTTAGCGCCATTACAAATCTATAAAACTCTGTAGTCATCTCTTCAAATCTAGACCTGCCGCCTAAACCACCTGCGTTGTTGATGAGCACATCAATTTTACCATACTTATTTCCTATCTTATTAATATTTGAAGTTACTGCTTCTTCGTTTGTAACATCAAACTCATAAAACTCTGCTGTTATCCCTAAAGCTGTTAAATTAGCCACTTTTTTTGCGCCTTCTTCACTATTTAAACCATTTAATATTACAGTGTATCCGTCTTTTCCTAATCGTTTTGACACTTCAAAACCAATACCGCCTGTTGCACCAGTTATTATTGCTATTTTTTGCTCTGTATTACTCATATTCTTTAATTTTTAGTACTTGTTTTTATTTAATTTTTATTTTGCTTTTAATGGTTCAATTTTTGGGCACAAAAACCAAACGGCAGAGAGTGCTATTATGGCCAAAACTCCGCCTATAATGAATGCAGGAGTGTAATTTCCTCCAGTTGTTATAAATGCAACTAAATAGGTAAGTCCAGCTGCACCTAGTTTAGCAGCCATACCAGCAAAGCCTGACAATGTACCAACTATTTTACCGCTAAAGAGATCACTTGGTAAAGTCTGTATATTACCTATTGCTATTTGAAAACCAAAAAGTAAAACTGCCATAATGATTACAGCACTAGTAGCAGATGCTGGGGCTTTTAATAAGAAAAAGCAAGGAATCATAATTAAACATCCTAAAGTGATAGTCATTTTTCTTGTTTTATCTACAGACCATCCTGCTGTAATTCTATTTTTGGCAAGTAAGCCACCAAATATTGCTCCAATCATTGCGCCTACATAAGGCACCCATGCTGAGAATGCTATTTCTTTAACATCCATTCCAAAAACTTCTGATAAGTAAAGCGGAATCCAGACTATAAACAACCACCAAATAGGGTCTATTGCTGCAGAAGCTATTACAACACCCCAACTCTCTTTATGCTTAAATAGTTGGCCTGTAGTTGGCGCATATCCTTCATCATAATTACCATCTTCATTAATATCTTGATTCTTTTGCCCTGAGAGAATAAACTTTTTTTCATCATCAGTTAACCAAGGATGCGTTTTAGGATCACCCTTAACCACAAAAAACCAAGGTAGCAACCATAAAAATCCAAGAACTGCAACTACAATAAAAATTGCTTTCCAATCAAAATAATATGATAGTAATCCAATAACTGGATAAGCTACTATACCGCCAATAGCTGCTCCTGAATTAAAGATTCCTTGTGCTAGAGCTCTCTCTTTAGTTGGAAACCATTCTGCATTGGCTTTAGCAGCACCAGGCCAGTTTCCAGCTTCTGCAATTCCTAATATTGATCTAAAAATTGAAAAACTTAACATACCTTGAGCAAATGCATGTAACATGGTGGCTATAGACCACACTCCAATAGAAAGTGCGAATCCTAACCTAGTTCCTATCCAGTCGAAAATTTTACCAAAAAGGGCTTGACCTCCGGCATAAGATAATATGAAAACGGTTGATATAGTGCCATAAATAGCTTTGTGCCCATCTTTATCCATATCTGGGAATAATTCACTGGCAATATCAGGCCAAAGCGCACCAAACGCTTGCCTATCTATATAATTTATAACTGCGGCTAGTGCCACAAGACTAACTACCCACCAACGTAATCCCTTTAATTTCATAATTTTTAGTTTTAGTCAATACAATATTACCACAACCAAAAAAGGTTATGACCAAAGAATTTTATTTTAAAAATTTAAAAGAAATATCTGTGACTGAAGAATTTCTTCTTTAGCTATTCTAAAACTGGAAAAATTATAAGTTTTTTTAACCCAGATTTAGTTTACGCCGATTTGCTATTGTAGCAATATTGATATAAAACATTAAAATGTTCTTTCATCTTTTGTTTGGCCAAATCAGTATTTTGCGCTTTAATAGCTTCATAGATTGCTCTATGTTCATCAATACCTAGAGTTGCCTGGTTTTTATCACATACATGATATTTACCAAAATCTATAATAATTTGCGGAGTAATAGTTAACATAAATTTATTTATGGTACTATTTCTGCTTGCTTTTGCAATAGCTAAATGAAACAGCAAATCTTCCTGTACAGCATCTTCTCCAGAAAGCACCTTCTTTTCATAAGCATCTTGCATTGCTTTAATATGCTTTAAATCCTCATCAGATCTTCTTAAAGACGCTAACTTTACTGTTTTAAGTTCTAATAAAATTCTTGTTTCTACTAACGATTTAAAATTTTGCTCTTCTAGCCCTAAAATATCGTCAATCATACCATTCATAGCAATTACACCTATATTAGCTACAAAAGTGCCACTTTGTGGTTTAGACTCTAATATTCCATAAAATTCTAATGTTTGTATAGACTCTCTAACAATACCCCTAGAAACTTCAAATTTTTCAGACAACATCCGTTCCGAAGGCAATTTATCACCAGGTTCTAAATTTTTATAGTTTATTAAATTTTTAATCTTTAATATAATATCTCTTTGAATATTTTTATTATCTCCAATTATTAGCTCATCTAGCTTCATCTAAAATTTTATTTAATTGGTTTACCAGATTGGTTACCCAAATATATGTATTTTTTATTAAAAATAACCAAATCTTTTTGTCTATTCCATAAAATCCTCACGAATAGGACTAAACACATCAATTAAAACGCCAGCTTTAGTACAAATAGCACCATGAAGTACGTGCGGAGGTATGTATACTGAATCTCCACCTTTTACAGTTTTAGTTTCTTCTCCAATAGAAAATTCAAATTCTCCACTCTCTACATAAGTTACTTGAGAATGGTAGTGCTCATGTTTATAACCTATTCCTCCTTTATCAAAATCTACTTTAACCAGCATAATTTTGTCATCATAAGTCATTATTTTTCGCTTTACGCCTTCGCCTACTGTTTCCCATTCCAAGTCATTATCTAATACAAATTCTTTACTTGCTCCAAATGTTTTCATATTCTTAAGTTTATTTATTTAAAATAATAAGCACCCGTCCATTGGTACGTATTTGCATCTAATTTTAATTTATGTTTAGCTTCTTTTGAAGCATTTACGTTTGAAAGTATAAGTTTTTTTGTAATTCCAGACTTCATCTTAAATTCTAAAGCTGTATAATCATCAGTGTTTTGTAATATTTTTATAGACTCAAATTTACTGTAGGCATCATTGGCTTTCTCATTTACTGGATTGTAAGTACCATGTGCTTCAATAATTGTAGCAAATAATGCAGATTTAGTATTGTTTTTTCTTAGGATTAAAGATGGGTCTCTCCTCAAATTAAATTCAGGGTCTTTTGCTCCAATTCTAGCAAGAATAGCCGTATCATCTTTATTAGTTGCCGATGTAATACTATAAAATATTCTATTATTCATCCATGTAAATTGAATACTTTCAAGTTCAGCTTTACTTTCTGATGTTTTCCACAAGTGCTGATAGCCATTTTGGGTCCCCAAAGCACTTAATTTCTGTGGTGCTTCTGTACTAAAACTTGTTGAAATAATTTGCCCAAAATAATAGTATGGTAAATCGTATTGGTGTAATCTGTTTGAAGTTATTTTAAATACATCTACAACATATGGTTTATCAAATTCAACGTCTTTTATCATTACCATAGTACGATGGAAATTTGTACCTGGGTAAGCGTTATCCTCTTTAGCACTCATAATTTGAAAACTCTTGTTTGTAGTATCAAACAGGTATTTCTTTGAATGGAATTTACTTCCTGTTTTAAAATCTCCATTAAAGTGAGATGTTTCATTTTGAATGACGGTGTTATGCGCTATAGTTTGTTTTGCAAATGTTTTATTTTCTTTCAAATAGCCTCCACCATTTTTTTGCTCTACGTTTACAAAACGCGCTAATCCATAATCTTGTATTACCTCATCTCCATTTTCGTATAAAGAAAATGATAGTTTATCGTAATGTCCGTGACTTAAACCTTGCCCAGTATATTTCATAACAAGGCCTGTGGTAGTATTAGCATCATTATATCTTAAAATACCAACTGCTCCTTCGTCTCCATTGGCACCATCAGATAATTCTATAGATTGTTTCACAAATGGTTTTTCTTTTTCATCTCTCAATCCTACAGCCACTGCTAATCCTGTAGCATCTAATTGCACTTTATTTTGCAATTTTGCAATCGATAATAATTCTGGTTGTTTATTCCCAAAAAAATACGCAATATCAACAGCAGAAACTAAGGAGGATGTATAATATGACATTCCTTTTTGTCCATCATTTAAAGGAAAAAACGCTCCATTTGCATCTGTTAAATTTAAAAGTGCATTAACCGCTTTTAGTAACACACCATTCTTATACTCAAAGATTTTAAGTTCTGGTTTTTTTTGTTGAAGCGCTTGAGCAAAAATCATAAATGGATACATGGCATATCTTTGATAATATGGCCCCTCGGTATAAAATCCATCTGGAGAAAAAGGACTATCTAGGTTAGCTAAAAACCCTGCTTTACCATCTTTATCATATATAAATCCACCATCGTTATCCTTTACTTCCAAATCTATATCCGCTTTCTTTAAACCATACAAAGCCCTATTTACTAATTCTTCATCATCCATTACTAAACCAATCATACCTACTGCAACATTGCCCCAAGTACTGTGATTATGTATACGATTAAAATACTGAGGTGTTTCAACTGATAAAAAATCTGCATATGGCCTAAATAGTGTTTTATTTAAATACTCAGTTTGTTCTTTTGGAAGCCAATCGTAAATACAATCATAAGCCTGACTTGTATACGTTAACCAATTAGAGTCGTTTAAACACTGCCAAAAAAACTTTCCTCTAGCATAACTACGCTCTTGTGGATGTCGTCCTAAAGTGGGAAATATTTTAGCATACTCCAAAAGCATATCTCTTATGTATATGGCATAGGTTTCGTCTCCTAATATCTGAAACAATACGCCTGCCTTTTGCATATTTACATAATTAGCTTTGTGCTGTGTATGTGTGTAACCTCCAGCCATATCTTTTGGTATTGGCACATCTATACCAGCTTTTATAGCTGTATTTACAGTTATTTTTACTTGCTTTAAAGTTTTATCAAAGAGAGGAACTTCTCCTAATTGCGATTGTATATTTAAAACACTTTGTTGTGTTAAAATTAAATTAGGGTGACCGCCTTTTTGGCGATCATCTGCATTAACAGCTACATCAGTATTATCTTTACAAGATAGTATCGTAAATAAAAGTATAGAGATTATGTGAATGCTTATTTTCATCTTTTTATTTTTATAACTCATGTATTAATACAAAAGTTTTAATTTTAAATTCTCAACTACTTTTATTTCACCTGAATTTACAACAGTATTATTTATAGATTCTTGTCCTTTTTCACCCCATAAAACTGCAACTACTTTTACAGGATTATTTATAAACCTATTATTAGCAAATTTTACGTTTACAATACCTCTATTTTTAATAAGAATATTTTCTTTTTCAGTAGTGCCACATTTTTTTAAAGTATTGCCCGTAAATATTAAATTACCACCAATGGTAGACTCATCATAACCACCACGATAATAATTAAAAACGTTTTCACTAATATTCTCAAACGTATTATCAACCACATAAACAAACTCGCTATTATAATCGCCTTTATCATTTGTTTCTTTATTGAGTTGAATGCCTTTTAAACAATTTTTAATATTAGAATTTCTAACAGAAACTGTATCAGCAAATGATCCTTTAGATACCTCTAAAACGCTATTAAAATTACTTATTTCGACATTTTCAATCCATAAACCATAAGCACTAGTCATATTTTTTTCTAGAGTTTTAAATGCTGCTTGGGTGTTGTTACCCTTTAAAACGACATTTTCTATATGAAGTATACCTTTGGGCAACATCTGAAAAGCTGTATTAGAAGTATTAAAATTTAATATTGCTTTTATATTATTGTTAGAAGATTTAAAGGTAATTTTTTTATCAATCGATAGCGTTTCAGTTATATTATAACTTGCAGGTTTTAAGCTAATAATATCACCGTTATTTGCTTCAATAATAGCTGTTAATAATTCTTTATTTGAAGTTACTTCAATTGTTTTTGATTTTGATGTTTTCTCATCAATTTTAAACCAACTTGTACCATAATTAGATGCATCAAAAGAAATAGTCTTACTATTATCTTTTACTAAAGCGCCAATAGTATTATTTTCTTTAGTTCTAGTATTACCTAATAAATCTGTTTTAATATTTATAAAATCAAAACCAGAATAAACTTCAGCAACCGCTGGATTAGGATTCCAATATGTATCAGATACCCTTTTAACAGTCATCCCCTTTGTAATTAATCCTTCGGGGGTTACTTCACTTTTATTTTTACTATTCGTATAGTTATTCTTAAATAGTACGCCATCAACTTTATCGTAACTTTTTATGGGATAGTTAAAAGGTGTTTCATTATATATTATATTATTTGCAACTACAGTTCTTATTGGTCTTGCAGAACGGATTTCGGATTTTGGTAAAACCTCGCTCTGACTCACATTTGATCCTACACTAAAATGAAACGGTGTTTCACAATCTACATAAGTATTATATGCCACAACAACATCTGTAACCTGGTTGTAACGATTTTGCGGAGATTTAGGAATACCATTCATAACAGCTAAAGGCGCTCTAAATGTAGAACCTTTTAACTTGTAGAAATAGTTATTAGTTATCCAATGTCCTGTATTAATAACACGAATACCACCAATGAATTCTGAATTTTCGTTACCTATAAACATATTACCATCAATAGTAGCATAATTACCATGGCGTAATACCAGAGAGCCTTCACTTTCAAAAAATACATTATTTTTAAACCTATTGTAATTAGATTTGCTTGATATAATTTCTACCTCGCCATTACAACGCTCAAATAAATTGTTTTCAACGTTTGTATAGGACGGCGCCATAGATGTACCACTATCACCAAGTTGCATGGTTTCTCCGTGTGGCCCACCTTTTCTAGGACGAGGACCAAAATGATTATTAATAATTTGATGGTGATTTTTTATATGCTGATTCCCCTTTAACATTACCATTACTGTTGGGCCAAAATTAGATTTTCCAGTAATGTAATTATTACTTATTTCGTTATGCCTGCCCCACATTTCTATCCAATGATCGCTAACATCTCTATTTGGCTGGGTAAATTCTTCTATTACACAATTAGTGAATTTTGAGTGGTTTGCAACTAGAGTATCGTTTATTTTAAAACGAATTATTTGACCTGTAGGTGTATATCCGTTTTTAAAATACAAACCGTCTACTATCAAATAATTACCTCCTATTTGTAAATTAGATTCTCCCTCTATAGTAACCTTTCCATAAGTTTCTGCTTTTAACGTTATAGGTTTGTTAGCTTCACCATTTCCAACTAGCCTAATTTGAATGTCTTTATAACTACCGTTTTTTAAAATAATGTTGTCTCCAGGTTTAGCATTTAAAATAGCTGTTTCTATGTCGTCTGTAGTTGAAACCAAAATATCAGAATTTTGGTTTTTCTGACAAGAAAATAACACAAATAAAAAATTTAAAACTAAAATGTAATTTTTCATATATATTGTTTTTATTAGTGCTTTAGAGACTAATTAGTTAAGTTAAAAATTAAATTTCAACACCTTAAACAAGTAAATTTTTAACAATACTTAGATTATTTAAATTGGTTCACCAAATTGGTTTACCAAAAATAGAATTAATATTTCAGTTAAAAAAAGAAATTGCATAAATATATTTCAAAAGCAATATTAGTAATTGGATGTATACTATTATCGATGAAGAATTACGACTTCCTCATTAATATAAGAGGTTTTAATATTGAAAAAATGAATTTTTATTTCCGCTACGCTTTGAAAAAAGAAAATCTCTGCTTACAAATTCAAGCGAGCTTTGTAAAACAATATAATTTAAGTATCATTTAATAGGGATTACATATCCCTTAACGCTACGCGTTGAAAAAAGAAAATCTCTGCTTACAAATTCAAGCGAGCTTTGTAAAACAATATAATTTAAGTATCATTTAATAGGGATTACATATCCCTTAACGCTACGCGTTGAAAAAAGAAAATCTCTGCTTACAAATTCAAGCGAGCTTGATTTGACACAGAGATTTTCTTTTTATTCGTGACCGCGAAGGGATTCGAACCCCCAACCCTCAGAGCCGAAATCTGATATTCTATCCAGTTGAACTACGCAGCCATTATATTCTACTAAAACTTTTAAGACAAGTTTGCTTTAACAATATTTGAAATGGTTTTACCATCAGCTTGTCCTGCTAATTGTTTACTAACCATACCCATAACCTTACCCATGTCTTTCATGCCTTCTGCTCCAACTTGCTCAATTGTAGCTACAACAACTTTGGTTATTTCCTCTTCCGTTAAGGCTTCTGGTAAAAACTGACTAATAATTTCTGCTTCTGCTAGTTCTGGTGAAGCTAAATCTTCCCTACCTTGTTCTAAATAAACAGCTGCACTATCTTTTCGTTGCTTCACTTGCTTTTGCAGTATCTTAAGCTCTTGTTCTTCAGACAATTCATCGCCAGCTCCGGTTTCGGTTTTTGCTAAAATAATTGCAGATTTAACTGCTCGTAATGCTGTTAATACTGTTTGATCTTTAGCTTTCATCGCATTTTTTAAAGCTGTCATTATATCTTCTTGTAAACCCATAATCTTTTTTTGAAAGAGCTGCGAAGATAGAAAAAAGACATAAAAAATCCCGAAAAGAATGAGGGAAACTCTTCGGGATCATAACTTAAGTGAGGTTAAACACAGAAGTATCTTAATTAATCTACATTGTCATGTAAAAAAGAATTATTTGTTCTAATTTGAATATCATCATTATCATCTAAACCAACACTAGTTCTGGAAATATCTGTTTCAGAAGAATGTTTAGCTTCCTCTAAATTTACACCTTGACGTTTATATGCTGGCACTTTTTCGATATCATCAATTTTAGCTGTATTAAATTTATAATTAAAGTCCTTCATCTTACGTCTACGTTCTGCTGTACGCTGTTTTAGTATTTCAGAAATTGGCAACTCGGTATCTTCAACATCTTCATCTATTTCTTCTTCAACAGTCGTTTCTTGCAATACTTTCTTTTCAAAAACAATATCCTCTTGAATCTCTTCTGCTACTTCTTTAGCTGTTACTTGTGCTTGGTTCATTGAAGATTCTGCTTCAATATAATCATCTAAAGCATAACGTATATCGTTTCCGTCTTCATTAGTTTCGGTAACTGTTATTAACTCTACATGATCGTTTACGGGTATAGCATTTATTTCCTCTTCATCAAGACTATACGTAACTGTATCCGCAGCTGTTGGTTCTTCTTCATTTTTTGTAGATAATGGCAAATCAAAAGTTAACGTTATTTGCTGTTCATCTTCATCTTGTTCAAAAACGTCTTCCTCAACTTCCATTGTTGTTATTGGTTTAATGATAAAATCATCTTCTTCAATAACTGTATTTGCCTCCTCGTAAACTACGTCAATATTTTTTATTAATTCTGAAGTTGGTATCAAAGTGAAATCTTTTGGTGCATCACTAGGTTTTGGCTTTTCAACTACAACTTTTTCTGCCGAAGTAATTTCCTCTTCAACTTCATCTATATCTAAAGTATGCCTAACTACAGGGGCTGCTTCTTTTTTCTCTAGTTCTACTATTGGTGCAATAATTACAGGTTCTTTATCTTTCTTTTCAGCATCATCTTCTAAAGCATGAACAACCTTTTTAGTTTCAGTATTTGAAATTTCATCTTGTTGTTCAATATTAAATCCTGTAGCAATAATGGTTACAGAAATTGATTCTTGTAAAGTTTCATCTTCACCAACACCCATAATAATATTTGCACCATGGCCAGCTTCATTTTGAATATGATCATTAATTTCTCCAATCTCATCAATAGTAATTTCTTGTTCACCAGAAACAATAAGAAGCAATACATTTTTAGCTCCTGTAATTTTATTATCATTTAATAATGGGGAATCTAAAGCTTTACGAATAGCATCCTGCGCTCTATCTTCACCAGAGGCTATAGATGAACCCATAATAGCAGTACCACTATTACTTAAAACCGTTTTGGCATCTCGTAAATCTATATTTTGTGTGTAGTGATGTGTAATAACCTCAGCTATTCCGCGAGCAGCAGTAGATAGCACTTCATCAGCTTTAGAAAACCCAGCTTTAAACCCTAAATTTCCGTATACTTCACGAAGCTTATTATTATTAATTACAATTAAAGAATCTACAACATTTCTTAACTTCTCAATACCTTTTTGAGATTGCTCTAAACGCATTTTTCCTTCAAACTGAAAAGGCATGGTTACAATACCTACAGTTAAGATATCTTTATCCTTTGCCATTTTAGCAATTATAGGTGCTGCACCTGTACCAGTACCACCACCCATGCCTGCTGTAATAAATACCATTTTGGTATTTGTATCAAGCATTTGAGAGATATCATCAAAACTCTCTACTGCAGATTGCTCTCCAATATCTGGATTTGCACCAGCTCCTAAACCTTCGGTTAAATTTAAACCTAACTGAATTTTATTAGGTACTCCACTATTTTGTAAGGCTTGTGCATCAGTATTACAGATATAAAAATCTACACCTTTTATACCCTGTTGAAACATGTGATTAATAGCATTGCTACCGCCACCGCCAACACCGATAACTTTTATGACATTAGATTGATTTTTGGGTAAATCAAATGCAATACTTTCGAATTCGTTTTTGCTGCTCATAAATTCTTGTTTTCTGGGGTTCTAAATATTATTTTTTGATCAATGGTTTATTCTAATACTATTCTGCGTTATCTAAAAAATCTTTAACGCGTTCGGTTAACTTATCTAAAAATGATTTACGCTCTTTCAATGGCTTTTCAATCTTTTCTTCGCTAATGGTTTCATCTTTAATTTGCTCTTCGTAAACTTCTTGTTCTGCTGCTTCTACTTTAATGCGCTCTTTACGCTTTAATCCATCAAGCACCAAACCAACAGCTGTTGCATACAAAGGACTGGTAATATCAGCATCACTATCGCCAGCTAAATGCTCATTAGGATAGCCTATTCTAGTATCCATCCCTGTAATATATTCTACCAACTGCTTTAAATGTTTTAACTGGCTACCACCACCAGTTAATACAATACCTGCAATTAGTTTTTTCTTCTGCTCTTCATGCCCATAATTTTTAATCTCAGCAAAAACTTGTTCAACAATTTCAACCACACGAGCATGAATAATTCTTGAGAGATTTTTTAAAGTGATTTCTTTAGGCTCTCGTCCTCGTAATCCAGGAATAGATACAATCTCATTCTCTTTATTTTCACCAGGCCACGCAGAACCAAATTTTATTTTCAAGAGTTCTGCTTGTTTTTCTATAATAGAACACCCTTCTTTAATATCTTCTGTAATAACATTCCCTCCAAATGGTATAACCGCTGTGTGACGAATAATACCATCTCTAAATATGGCTAAATCTGTCGTACCACCTCCTATATCAATTAACGCAACGCCTGCTTCTTTTTCTTCTTGACTCAAAACTGCATTTGCCGATGCCAAAGGCTCTAAAGTGATACCTTCTAGATTTAAACCTGAACTTTGCACACAACGCCCTATATTTCGAATTGAAGATACTTGCCCAACAACCACATGGAAATTTGCTTCTAAGCGGCCACCATACATGCCAATAGGTTCTTTAACCTCGGCTTGACCATCCACTTTAAACTCTTGTGGTAATACGTGTATAATTTCTTCACCTGGAAGCATTACTAGCTTATGGACTTGATTTATTAATCTATCAATATCATCTTCATCTATTACGGTTTCAGAATTTGGTCTTGTTATATAATCACTGTGCTGTAAACTGCGAATGTGTTGACCTGCAATACCTACTGTAACTTCTTCAATCTTTAATTCTGCTGTAGCTTCAGCCTCCTGAACAGCCTGTTGAATAGATTGTATAGTTTGTGTAATATTATTAACGACACCACGGTGTACCCCTAAACTTTTAGATTTACCAATACCTAAAATCTCAAGTTTGCCGTATTCGTTTTTACGACCAATCATCGCCACTATTTTTGTGGTTCCAATATCTAAACCTACTGATAAATTATGCTCCATGTTTTAAGTTTTGGTACACACTACTTGGTTATCAAATTGCAAATTCACTTTGCTGTATATATTTAATGTCTTTTCTTTTAAGCTTTTTTTATAAAAAGCCTTTAAGTTATTTATTTTCTTATCTAAAAACTCTAAACCGCCAAGGTTTACAATAAAATCACATTTTCTTAGTCTTAAAGCTAATGCACCGTTTGCGCTTTGATTAATCTCTACAACATGATGTTTTAAAAAATCATCCCTTTCTACCATTTGGGCAACTTTAAAAACACGTTGTAAATTATTTTTTTCAACATAACCAGTAACTAGAGGCACTCGCGCAGTGTAATTAGATGATAATGGCATATAATTACCCGCATCATCTATATAATAAGATGCGTTAGTACTTACTCTTGCAATAGGTGTTTTTTGTTCAACTTCTGCACTAAGCATCCCATTTACAGCAACATACACCTCTGCCGATTTTATCATGGGGTTAGAATTCAGGGCGATTTCTAATCTATTCAAATCTAAAGTTTCTTTAGCCTTATTTTTAACGCCTTCTTGATTTTGTATTAACAATTTACTAACAGTTTCATGTGAGATAAAAAGATTGTTTTTACCTAAAAAAGAAATATTAGGTTTTGATGTTGTTCTTACATTATTTTTAACTGTAGCAAAAGCATACAAAAACACCACTACTGCTAATAAACCAATCATTTTTATGTAATTCCAATTAACTCGCAACGCTTAATTTGTTTTTAATATGTTTTACCTCTTCCCCTATGTCTCCAGCACCAAGAGTTAAAATAACTTCTGCTGTACTTTTATATATTTCTGAAACAAGATCCCGTTTACCTACTAGTTTCTTGTTAGTGTTTTTTATTTTATTTAGCAACCAATTTGAGGTTACACCCTCAATAGGTAATTCTCTCGCTGGATATATATCTAGTAATAACACTTCATCAAATTTTGATAAACTTTCTGCAAAATCATTAATAAAATCTCTTGTTCTAGTATACAAATGGGGTTGAAAAATAGCCAGTACTCTTTTTTTAGGATACATCTCTCTTACAGCACCATGTACTGCATTAATTTCTTCTGGATGATGCGCATAATCATCAATAAAAACCAAACTATCTGTTTTAATTTGGTATGTAAATCTGCGCTTTACACCTTTATATGAAGCTAATGCACTTATTAATGTATTAGCAGTCACCCCATATTCAATAGCCATAGCCATTGCTATTAACGCATTAGATAAATTATGTCTTCCTGGGAGATTAAACTTCAAGTCTATTAAAATGGTATCTGGTGTTTTAATATCAAACACATAAGCACCATTTTCAATTTTAATATTTTGAACAGCATAATCTGCATCATCTTCAATGCCATAAGTTATTCCCTGTAAAGGCAATCCGTTTTTGACAAACAACTTACCATTAGGTTTTATTTTTTTTGAAAAATCTTCAAATGATTTTTTTAAGGCTGAAGCATCACCATATATATCCAAATGATCTGCATCCATTGAAGTGATACAAGCCAAATCTGGAGACAATGTTAAAAACGATCTATCAAACTCATCCGCTTCAACTACCGAAACATCATCACCATTTAAGATAAGATTAGAATTATAGTTTTCACTAATACCTCCTAAAAAAGCAGTTAACTTAACATTACTTTGATACAATAAATGTCCTAATATACTAGTTGTCGTTGTTTTACCGTGTGTACCTGCAACTGCTAAACAAAAGGTGTTTTCTGTAATTAAACCTAATATTTTTGAACGCTTCATAACGTTAAAACCATTAGATTTAAAATAGTTTAACTGTACTTGTGTTTTAGGTATTGCAGGTGTATACACTACCAATGTGGTGCTTTTATTTTTATATAGGTCGTCTACACCATCAACATTGTCTTTAAAATGAACAGATATCCCTAAATTCTCAAGAGTTTTGGTGATTTCAGAAGGTGTTTTATCGTAACCTGAAACGGCTTTACCTATAGATTTAAAATACCGTGCCAATGCACTCATACCGATACCACCTATACCAATAAAAAATACGTTATGTACACTATCTAAATTCATCTATTTAGTAATTTTTCTACTTCATCAACGATATCATTCGTTGCATTTATTAAAGCTAATTTTTTAATGTTTTTTCCTAATTGTAATTGCCTTACAGCATCAGATTTAAGTCTTGAAAACTTATTTTCGAAATCTGCATTTAGCTCATCTTCCTTTATCAACAATGCAGCATCGTGATTAACAATCGCCATAGCGTTTTTAGTTTGATGATCTTCTGCTACATTTGGCGACGGAATAAATATCACTGGTTTTCCAACTATACATAATTCTGAAACAGAACTTGCTCCTGCTCTTGAAATAATAATATCTGCTGCAGCATACGCTAAGTCCATTCTATTTAAAAATTTATGAACCTGAATACCTTTAGAATTACCATACAGTTTATATTGCTGATAATAGAACTTGCCACATTGCCAAATAACCTCTAGATTTTGAGTATCAAAAAAATCTAACTCTTTTTCGATTAATTCGTTAATACGTCTCGACCCTAAACTTCCACCCAAAACCAAAAGTGTTATTTTACTAGGTGTAAGATTGAAAAAGGTTTTACCTTCTTCGGTTTTTCCATCTACACTTAATAAATCTTGTCTTACAGGGTTGCCTGTGATCTTAATTTTATCCTTCGGAAAAAAACGCTCTAAACCTTCATAAGCCACACAAATTTTTTGTGCTTTTTTAGATAGTAATTTATTTGTAATCCCAGGATAAGAATTTTGTTCTTGTAATATTGCAGGCACGTTATTAGATACTGCCATTTGCAACAATGGCCCACTTGCAAAACCTCCTGTACCAATAGCTACATCTGGTTTAAACGACTTTACAATACGTTGCGCTTTCCAAAGACTACTTATTAGTTTAAATGGAAATATCAAATTCTTTGGCGTTAATTGCCTTTGAATACCAGAAATCCACAATCCTTTTATATTGTATCCAGCCTGTGGCACCTTTTCCATTTCCATTCTATCCTTAGCTCCTACAAACAAAAACTCAGATTCTGGATATCTACTTTTTAATTCGTTAGCAATAGCAATAGCTGGGTAAATATGACCACCTGTGCCACCTCCCGATAAAATAATTTTATAGTGCTTATTACTTAACATTTATAGTGCTTCTGAAAGTATTTCTAATGGGTTATCTTCGTTTATTTCTTGTTCCTTTATTTCTTCTCGTCTGGCGCTAACACTTAATATAATACCAATTGCAAGACAAGTCATCCAGATTGATGTACCCCCACTACTAATTAATGGTAAAGTTTGCCCCGTAACTGGAAACAACTCTACCGCCACCGCCATATTTATTAAAGCTTGAAAAATTATAGGCAAACCAACTCCTAGAACTAACAGTTTTCCGAAAATGGTATCAGATTTTTGAGCTACAATAATCACTCTAAAGAGTAACCATAAATACAATAGCATGATGAAAAATCCACCAATTAATCCATATTCTTCTATAATAATTGCAAAAATAAAATCGGAAGAGGATTGCGGCAAGAAGTTTTTTTGAATACTTTTTCCTGGACCAACACCCTTAATCTTACCTGATGCTATGGCTATTTTAGCCTTTTCTATCTGGTAATCTGCTTCAGTATCTTCTCCATTCCAGTAATTTTTTATTCTGTTCTCCCAAGTATTTACTTTTATTTTTAAAGGCCCGTTAGTCATTTTTGCTACCAAAACAAAAAACGTTAAGGCCACTAAACCCGAACCTAATATGATGGCTAAATACTTTATAGGATAACCGCCTAAAAACACCAACACTAAAACCATGGTAAATATAATTGCCGTGGTTGAAAAGTTAGAAGGTAAAATTAATGCTAGCACTAAAAACACAGGAAGCCATAACGGTAAAATAGACGACTTAAATGTTATTATCTTATCCTTCATTTTAGATAAATATCGAGCTACATATACCATTAAAACTACTGAAGCTAACGTAGATGTTTGAAAAGACATACCTCCAAATTTTATCCACCTACTCGCACTTGCACCTTCAACAGTAGTTCCTTGTAAAATGGTGATGGTGAGTAATACCAAAACAATAGGAATCATTACCAACGACAACCCTCTAAAATAACGATAAGGGATTTTATGCACACCATACATTATGGAAAATCCGAGTAATAAATGCACAAAATGTTTAATAAAAAAAGCAAAGGTATTACTACCACCACCTCTATAAGCCAAATTACTCGCAGCACTGTAAACTGGTAAAAATGATAAAATAGCTAATAGCGCTACAATAGCCCAAATTAAACGATCTCCTTTTATGTTTTTAAATATCTGTTGCATACCATCTGCCCTTGCAGGCACCTTCTCTAACGGAAGAATTTGTTCTTTTTAATTATATTATTAACTAACATTAGTTTCTGTATTTCAGGAAAATTAAGATAGAATTACAAATTTCTAACTGCATCTTTAAATTGACGTCCTCTATCCTCGTAGTTCTCAAACAAGTCAAAGCTTGCACATGCTGGCGATAACAATACGTTTTCTCCAGCTTCAGCTACTTTATATGCTATCTTTACAGCTTCACTCATAAATTGAGTTTCAATAATAACATCTACCATGTTACCAAAAGTATTCATGAGTTTTTCATTATCAACTCCTAAACAAATAATTGCTTTTACCTTTTCATTTACAAAAGGAAACAGCTCTCGATAATCGTTTCCCTTATCTACACCTCCAACAATCCAAACTGTAGGGGCATCCATACTTTCTAAAGCAAAATATGTAGCATTTACATTAGTTGCCTTAGAGTCATTAATGTATTGTACTTTATTAATTTTAAGCACTTGCTCCAGCCTATGCTCTACACCTTGGAAATTCTCCAAACTTTCACGTATGGTTTGTTTTCTAATTCTCAACAAATGCGCCACAGTAGATGCGGCCATGGCATTCTTGATGTTATGTTTTCCTTCGAGGGTTAAGTTGCGTGTTGGCATAATTAGTTTATCGTTTTCTATCGTTAGTATTATTTTATTATTTTCAAAATATGCTCCATTTTCAATCTTTTTTACAAGTGAAAAAGGCAATAATGTAGACTGAACTGGATGCTTCTTTAAATGATTTACAATAACCTCATCGTCAGCATCATAAATCAAATAATCATCAGATGTTTGATTCATTACAATTTTAAATTTCGCTTTCACGTAATCTTCAAATTGATAATTATACCTATCTAAATGATCTGGTGTTATATTGGTGATTACTGCTATTTTAGGCTTAAAATCAATCACATCATCTAACTGAAAACTGCTGATTTCTAAAACATAGTTTTCATAATTATATTCTAATAATTGTTGCGCAAAACTATCGCCAATATTACCTGCTAAACCCACATTTAAGTCATTTTTTAATAAATGATGTGTTAGTGTAGCCGTTGTGGTTTTCCCATTACTCCCTGTAATCCCAACTAGTGTTGCGTTACTAAATTTAGAAGCAAATTCAATTTCAGATACTATTGGAATTTCATGCGCCCTAATACCTTTAATTAAAGGCACCGTTTCTGGAATACCAGGACTTTTCATCACCAAGTCAGCATTTAGAATTTTATCCTCTGTATGCTGCTCATCTTCCCATTCAATCTCATTATGTATAAGAACTTTTTTGTATGATTCCTTTATTTTTCCTTTATCAGAAACAAAAACATCATAACCTTTTGCTTTCCCTAAAAGTGCTGTACCTACACCACTTTCTCCTCCTCCTAAAATCACTAAAAAACCACCTCCAACTCCTCCTTTGGAGGAAAGTTGCTCACTCGGTTGCTTTTCTTTTCTGCTCAATTACTTTTACTTTTTATTGAGATTCCCTTCTTCGAGGGAATAACAAACTTGTTACCTTATTTTCAACGTTACTATTGAAATGATAGCTAGTATAATACCAACAATCCAAAAACGTGTTACTATTTTACTCTCGTGATATCCTAATTTTTGATAATGATGATGTAATGGCGACATTTTAAAAATGCGTCGTCCTTCACCATATTTTTTCTTTGTATACTTAAACCAACTTACCTGCATTACTACTGATAAGTTTTCAGCTAAAAAAATACCACACAATAAAGGAATTAACCACTCTTTACGAACGGCAATAGCTATTACCGCTATAATACCACCAATGGTTAAGCTACCAGTATCGCCCATAAATACTTGTGCGGGATACGTATTATACCATAAAAAACCAATAAGCGCACCCACAAAAGCAGCGATGTAAATTGTGATTTCTTCTACCCTTGGTATGTACATGATATTAAGGTAATCTGAAAAAATAATATTACCAGACACCCATGCAAATATGCCTAAGGTTAATACTATAATAGCTGAAGTTCCTGCTGCCAAACCATCTATACCATCGGTTAAATTTGCACCGTTTGATACAGCTGTTATAATAAAAATGGCTGCTAGTATAAAAATTATCCATGCATATTTTTCTAGTTCAGGGCTTATCCAGGTAATTAAATCTGCATAATCAAACTCATTTTCTTTTACAAACGGAATAGTAGTTTTGGTTGATTTTTGTTCTGCTTTAAACTCTTTAACTTGAAACGTATTTTGAAACATAATTTGTTCCTGATTAGAAGTTTCAATCTCCTCTTTTATGGTTACTTCTGAATGAAAAAAGAACGTAGCGCCCACAATTACTCCTAACCCTATTTGACCAAGTACCTTAAAGCGCCCCTTTAAACCATCTTTATCATTTTTAAACTTCTTTATGTAATCATCTAAAAAACCAATAACTCCCATCCATAGCGTAGTGACGATTAGTACTATGATGTATATATTCTCAAGTTTTGCTAATAAGAACACAGGAATAAGTGTTGCCAAAATAATGATGATGCCACCCATAGTTGGCGTTCCAGCTTTTTCAGCTTGTCCTGCTAAACCTAAATCTCTAATGGTTTCACCCATTTGTTTTTTTTGAAGAAAGCGAATGATACGTTTTCCATAAATGGTAGAAATTAATAAAGACAGAATCATAGCTAAAGCCGCTCTAAAGGTTAAAAAACCAAAGAGTGTAGCTCCAGGAAACTGGAATTGTTTTTCTAAATATTCAAATAGATAGTATAACATTTACTTTTGCATCAGTATTAATAATTCTTGAACTATGCTATAATCATCAAAATCAAAACGCTTGCCTTTAATCTCTTGATAGGTCTCGTGTCCTTTGCCAGCAATCAAAATAATATCATTAGTTTCAGCTAATTGACACGCTGTTTTAATAGCTTGTTTTCTATCTACAATAGACAGTGTTTTTTTAAAATTTTGAGGTGCTACACCTTTCTCCATATCATCAATAATACGCTCAGGGATTTCACTTCTCGGGTTATCACTGGTAAAAATTACTTTGGTGCTTAACTCAGAGGCAATGTGTGCCATTTTTGGTCGCTTAGTTTTATCACGATCGCCACCACAACCCACAACGGTTATTAGCGATTCGTTTTTAGTACGAATACTATTTATTGTCTCAAGCACATTTTTTAACGCATCAGGTGTATGTGCATAATCTACAATTGCCGTAATTTTTTCATCAGACACCACATATTGAAACCTACCACTAACGCTTTGCAACTCGCTAATTAATCGTAGTATTTCAACTTTTTCTAGTCCTAATAATTCAGCTGTAGCATAAATTGCTAAAACATTATAGGCATTAAAATTTCCGATTAACCGAGTCCAAACCTCACTCCCATCAATAGATAGCAATAAACCGCTAAACTCATTCTCTAATATCTGCGCTTTATAATCCGCATAGCCTTTTAAAGCATAAGTGTATTGCTTCGCTGCTGTATTTTGCAACATTACCAATCCGCTTTTGTCGTCGGTATTAGATATTGCAAATGCCTGTTTATCTAAACCATCAAAAAACAACTTTTTTACATCACGATACTCAGCAAATGTTTTATGATAATCTAAATGATCGTGTGATAAATTAGTAAATACACCGCCTTTAAATTTTAAACCTTCTGTTCTACTTTGATGAATACCATGAGAGCTCACTTCCATAAAGCAAAATTCTACACCAACATCATTCATCATTTTTAAATATTTATTGATGGTTAAAGAGTCTGGTGTAGTATGTGTTGCCTTATACTCAACATCATCAATTAAAATTTTTACTGTAGATAACAAACCAACCTTATAACCCGCATTTTTAAATAGCTGATATAACAATGTAGTTACTGTCGTTTTTCCATTAGTACCTGTTACACCAACTAGCTGTAAATTTTCCGAAGGTGTATCGTAATAGTTTGATGCCATTATTGCTAATGCTTTATTTGAATTATCCACCTCGATATAAGTTACCTTTTCAATTAAATCATTAGGCAAAACCTCACATATTACAGCTTTAGCGCCTTGTTTTATAGCAATATCTATGTATTTATGACCATCTGTAACAGTTCCTACAACAGCAACAAAAACGTCGTTTTTTACAATGTTTCTAGAATCAAAGTCAATAGCATTCACTACTATATTGGTATTACCAACTACAGCATTAATATTAACCTTATACAATATGTCTTTTAAAATACTCACGAAATTTCTAAAACAATATTTTGATTCTTTTTTACTTTTTGTCCTTTTGCAACAGATTGTTTTTTCACTATACCTGCGCCTTTAAAATCTACCCTCAACCCCATATTTTCTAATAAGGCTACAGCGTCCATAGCTGGTAATCCTACTACATTTGGCATAATAGTTTTATAAGTTTGTGCAATATCATAATAGCCTTCAAACTGATGTTCTACTGCGGCATGCTTTACCTCTAAAGATTCCACTTCATCTATTAAAGGCGTATCAGTATATATTTTTTGGGCTATACTTTTAAAAACTGGCCCTGTAACATCAGCACCGTAATACCCAACTTCTGTACTTGGTTTATGGATTACCACAATACAAGAATACTTAGGGTTTTCAGTAGGGAAGTATCCCGCAAATGACGATACGTACTTTCTATCCTTTCGCCATTCCTCATAATTTTGATAATCTGTTCTTGCAGTTCCTGTTTTACCTGCCATCGAAAAGTTTTTAGAATACATTTTTTTACCCGTACCTCTAACCACTACATTTTTTAATATTTCTTGAATTTCGTTTAAGGTTTTTTCAGAACATATTTTTTTATCCATCACCTCTTTGTCAAAAACCTCAACATCTTTATCAAATTCTTTTACAGCTTTAATAAACCTTGGTTTTACCATTTGTCCATTATTAGCTATAGCATTATAAAACGTTAATGTGTGCAATGGCGTAACCTGCAAATTGTAACCATAAGCTATAGACGGCAGTGCATTTTTACTCCATATTTTATCACCAGGCTCAGGCACAATAGGCTTACCTTCTCCTATAATCGGGATATCTAACGTATCGTTCAATCCCCATCCTTTAATTCTATTAATAAACTTTTTAGGATCGTCTGCATAATGCATATCAATTATAGTAGCTAACCCAATATTAGAAGACACTTCTAATGCACGCGCAGCAGAAATTTTACCATGTCCACGAGAGTCACTTATCGTTCTACCATAAAAACGTTTTGTTCCCATTTTGGTATCTACTACCGTAGCCGTATCAATAACCTTATCTTCTAAAGCAGCCATAAGTGCCATAACCTTAAATGTAGATCCAGGCTCGTGAGATTCACCCACTGCATAATTTAACCGCTCGTAATACGTCCCTTTTTTAGTTCTACCAAGATTAGAAATAGCACGAATCTCTCCTGTTTCAACCTCCATTACAACAACACAACCGTGCTCCGCCTCATAAATTTCTAGTTGTTTTAATAAGGCATGATGTGCAATATCTTGAATATTTACATCTATAGTAGTATACACATCTAAACCATCCTTAGGCTCAATTTTATTAGTATCATTTATAGGTTTCCATTGGTTTTTACCTATTTGTTGTTTAGCATGTTTTCCGTTAGTACCTCGTAAATATTTTACCCCAAAAGCACCATCCAATCCAGGTCGCGTAATATGCCCTTGTTCATCAATTCGCTCGTAACCAATAGTACGTTGTGCAATGCCACCCATAGGGTGCTCACGCTTTGTTTTCTGCTCTACAATTAACCCACCTTTAAACGGACTCATCTTTAACATTGGAAAAGTGCGCATTCTCATGTATTCTGAGTATCCTAAGTTTCTCCCTAATAAAAAATACCTATTTTTATTAGCTCTAGCTTTACGTATTGTACGCTGGTATTGAGACGACGTTTTTTTACCTGGAAACTTTGCCAGAGAATCACAAAGCGGTTTTAAATTATCTTCAAAAATTGAAGTTTTAGGCGTTAACGCATCAAATCTAATATCATATTTAGGGATGGAAGTGGCTAGTAAATTTCCATTAACCGAATACACATTCCCTCTATTTGCAGGAATCACAAAATCTTTCACTATACGCTCACTAGCCTTAGCACGATATTCGTCACCTTGTACAAACTGAATGTTCCCTAGTTTCACCATAACGGCAACCCCAAAAACAAACATGCATCCTGCTACAAAATACAATCGGTTCAATATGTGTTTTTCACTAATAGCCAACGTCTATTATCAATTTTGTGTTTTTACTTTTATCTTTTTTGGCGGAATCACAGAAGGCGCCAGTCCTTTTTCTTTCATTTTTGCCACCACTGTAGACTCCATTTTTAACTTCATCAATCTAGATCGCCCATCTACAAATGCAGATCGCATTTCCTTTACTTCATTCTCCAACCTCGCAATCTCATGCACTTTTTCATCTGCACTATGCGAACTCGCAATCATAACAATAGCCAGAACCGAAATAAAGATGATAATACGCCAGTTTTTAAACGAATCATCACTTACTAAAAATGTTCCTTTTAATATGTTATAGATGTTTTTCTTCATCGCTATTTACAAATTCAACTTCTATTTTTGTTGTTATTTGGGCGTTACCACAAGGGTCGGGCTTTCACTACTCAATCCCTCCTACGTCGGGGATTTCAAACATGCCGTTCAATCCCTAACGCGGGTTTATCGGCCAAAACAATACTTCACTACAACTTTGTTGCTACTCTAAGTTTTGCACTGCGCGCCCTATTGTTTAACTTAATCTCATCTTGTGTTGGTACAATTAAACCATTCACTTTTTTTAAAGGCACTTCAAAATTTCCAAACACATCACGTTCTGGCTCTCCCTCAAACAAACCGTTTCTTATAAAACGCTTTACCAACCTATCTTCTAAAGAATGGTAGGATATAAAACTTAACCTTCCGTTTTGTTTTAAAATCTCTGGAGTTTGCAATAAAAACTCCTTTAAAGCCTCAATCTCTTGGTTCACCTCAATACGTATAGCCTGATATATTTGCGCCAAAATTTTATTCTCATGCCGCGGCGGCAAAAACTGTCGCAACACTTTTTTTAATTTATCACTAGTTATAATAGGCTCGTTCTTTCTTTCAGCTACAATAACTCTTGCCATAGCAGGTGCTGGTCTTAACTCTCCATATTGCAACAATACTTGCTTAAGCTGCTCTTCCTCATATTCGTTAACCACATGATATGCCGATAATTTATTTTCTTGATTCATTCGCATGTCCAACTTCGCTTCAAACCTTGTAGAAAATCCACGTTCTGCAACATCAAATTGATGAGACGATACACCAAAATCTGCCAACACACCATCAACCTCTTTTACACCATAAAACCTCAAAAATCGCTTTACGTATCTAAAGTTTTCATTTATCAAAGTAAACCGGTCATCATCCAAAGTATTTGCTAACGCATCTTTATCTTGATCAAAAGCTAAGAGCCTTCCATTTTCCCCCAGCCGGCTTAAAATCTCTTTACTATGCCCACCACCACCAAAAGTTACATCTACATAAACACCATCAGGCTTTATATTTAAACCATCAACTGTTTCTTCTAATAAAACTGGATTATGATACATCGTCGTCATTGTCTTGCCCCATTACTTCTTCAGCCAAATCAGCAAAATCAAGAGCAGCATCGTCAATAGATTGCTCATATAACGCCTTATCCCATATTTCGATAATGTTTATCGAAGGCGAGATTACAATGTCTTTTGAAATATTGGCGATTAATGTTAAATCTTTAGGTATTAACAATCTACCATTTCCATCCACCTCAATAATTCTTGCACCAGCACTAAATCTTCTAATGAAATCATTATTTTTTTTCTTAAATCTGTTAAGCTTATTCATTTTTTGCATTAACAATTGCCATTCTGCCATTGGATATAATTCCAAACATTTTTGAAATACAGAACGACGCAACACAAAGCCATCATCCAAAATAGGCAGCAACTGTTTCTTCATGCCAGCAGGTATCATCATACGCCCCTTAGCATCAACTTTACAATTGTATGTCCCTATTAATGAATGCACTATAACAGATTTAGTTTTTGGTGTTTAAGTTTCAAATATATCAAATTTTACCACCATTTACCACTTTATACCACTTTTGTTAATAATTTTTAAGATCTATGAGGTTTTAATCGGATTTAAACATGGTTTTTACAGAATAAAACTATGGTTTTCAATAGGTTAATTAGTGGTAAAACTAATCTCGAATCAATGTTAACAACACTTGTTTTAAGTGGCTTTATTTAGAAAAAATTAAAACTCTTGAAATATGAATGATTTAACTATATTTGTTTTTTGACGAAACGGATGAACTAATATTAATGGAGGATAGCTTAAAAAAAGAAAAAAACTACAGTTATATTGAAGTTGGAGAAGGCACACCAATTATAGTGTTACACGGTTTAATGGGAGGGCTAAGTAATTTTGATGCTGTAAAAGATTTTTTTAGAGAAAAAGGCTATAAAATTGTAATTCCTGAATTACCCATCTATTCCATGTCGCTTCTTAAAACTAATGTAAAAACTTTTGCTAAGTATCTTCATGAATTTATAGAATTTAAAGGCTTTAAAGAAGTTATACTACTTGGAAATTCCCTTGGTGGTCATATAGGATTATATCATACTAAATTATACCCTAAAAAAATAAAAGGACTTATTATTACAGGCAGTTCAGGCCTTTATGAAAGTGCTATGGGTAGTGGCTACACCAAACGTAGCGATTATGAAGTGATTAAAAAGAAGGCGCAAGACGTTTTTTATGATCCTGAAGTAGCTACAAAAGACATTGTAGATGAAGTTTATGCTACAGTAAACGACCGCAACAAACTGGTTAAAACTTTAGCTATTGCCAAAAGTGCTATTAGACATAATATGGCAAAAGACTTACCTAACATGGATACACCAACATGTATTATTTGGGGTAAAAATGATAATGTTACACCACCAGAAGTTGCTGAAGAATTTCATGAATTGTTACCAAATTCAGATTTATACTGGATTGACAAATGTGGGCACGCTGCCATGATGGAAAAACCTAACGAATTCAATACAATACTGAATTCTTGGTTAACTAAGCGTGAACTGTAAAAATTCAAAAAAACTTAATTTCAACTACCAAAATGATTATTAAATCTGCTGAATTTGTAGTTAGTAATTCTGATGTAGAAAAATGCCCTAAAAGCAGCTTACCAGAGTATGCCTTTATTGGTAGAAGTAACGTTGGAAAATCTTCTCTGATAAATATGCTAGCCAAAAGAAAAAGTTTAGCTAAAACTTCAGGAAGGCCAGGAAAAACACAATTGATTAATCATTTTTTAATTAATAAAAACTGGCATTTGGTAGACTTACCTGGTTATGGTTATGCTCGTGTTTCTAAGAGTGCAAAAAAAACATTTCAAAAGTTTATTACACAATATTTTAGTCATCGTGAGCAATTAGTTACTGCTTTTGTTTTAGTCGATATACGCCACAAACCACAACCAATTGATTTAGATTTTATGAAATGGCTTGGAGAAAACGGAATACCGTTTTCTATAATTTTCACCAAAGCAGACAAGTTAAAACCTAAAGCTATAGAACATCATATTGATGATTATAAAGCTGTAATGCTAGAATTTTGGGAAGACATGCCAAATTATTTTATTACCTCTTCAACAAAAAATATGGGTAGCGATATGTTGCTTACTTACATAGATGGTTTGAACAAAAACTTAAAACTGTAATAAAAATCAAATCAATACGCTAAAGTTTAGCGCAAAACTCATAATCATTTATTATATTCATTTTTACTAAATTTCATTACAATTTACAACTATGATGAAGATTAAGAAAAGTGATATGGAGCAAACACTCTATAACTTATTTTTAAAAAAGGGGTTTTTAAAAGATATATCTAAAACTTTAGCTAATGTTTTTACTGAAAACACCTTATGCGGCGTAAACTCTCATGGTATTAATAGAGTATCTCTTTTTTTAGACTATGCTGAAAAAAACTTGATTACTAAAAATAACAAACCAAAAAAAGTAGAAACTTTTGGTAATATTGAACGTTGGGACGGTAACAATGGCCCAGGTATAACTAATGCGATTACATGTACAAATAGAGCTGTAGAAATTGCAAAAACTAGTGGCATTGGTATTGTTGCTTTAAGAAACACAAACCACTGGATGCGTGGTGGATATTATGGATGGCAAGCTGCCGATGCAAATTGTATTTCAATTTTATTTACCAATACAAAACCTAATATGCCTGCATGGGGTGGTAAAGAGCTGAGACTAGGCAATAACCCTTTTATAGTTTCTATACCTCGGAAAAATGGACATGTTGTTTTAGATATGGCGGTATCTCAATTTTCGTTTGGTAAAATAGAGCAATACAAATTAAAAGGAGAGCAATTACCTATTGATGGTGGATGGGATAATAATAACAATTTAACTAAAAACCCAGAGGATATTTTAGCTAGTGAACGCGCACTGCCCTTAGGTTACTGGAAAGGGTCTGCATTATCCTTAGTTTTAGATATGCTTGCAACTGTTTTAGCATCAGGTAAATCTACATACAAATTAGGATTAGAACCTTATGAAACTGGTGTGTCTCAAGTTTATATTTGCATAGATAAGGATACTATTGGCAATACCGAATTACAGGAGCGACTACTTAATGAAATTATTGATTACACGCACGATGTTACTCCTGTATCAAAAGGCACAAAAACCTATTATCCGGGAGAGCGAGTTTTAAAGGTGAGAACTAAAAATTTAAAAGAAGGCATTCCTGTAAATACAGAAATTTGGAATCATATTCTAAACCTATAAATTTATAAAAATGCGGTGTATTATAGTTTTAATATTTATATCTACAAATTTAATTTACACGCAAGATATTGCATCTCTTAAATGGAAACATAGAATTCTTATTATTGAGACAAATACGCTTACTAACCCTGTTTATGTAGAGCAAATAGAACACTTAGCATTACATGCTGCTGATTTAAAGGACAGAAAGCTTATTATTTATCAATTTAATCAAGACAAATACAGACTAGGAATCAACTCAAAAACAACTTGGAAACCAACTACTACTAAAATAAAAAAAACTCATTTAGAGTACGAAATAACCTTGATAGGTTTAGATGGTTCAGTAAAATTAAAACAAAATAGTTTTCTTAAAACTGATACTCTTTTTTCAATTATTGATGCTATGCCTATGAGACAGCTAGAGATTATTCAAAATAAAAAATAAAACCCCTTAACTCTTTACATCAAGAGCATCACGTAATGCGTTACCAATTAACATAAACGCCATAACCAAACTCATTATACAAAACCCTGGAATTATTGCTAAGTAAGGCTTACCTAGAATTATATAGTTATAATGATCTTTTATCATAGCACCCCAACTTGCCATTGGCGGTTGTGCTCCTATACCTAAAAAACTTAATCCGCTTTCTATTAAAATAGCTGCAGCAAAATTTGCAGCAGAAATTACAATAACTGGTGCCATAATGTTTGGAAGAATATGCTTAGTAATAATTCTAAAATCATTGTATCCTAATGCTCTTGCGGCTGTAACATATTGCATTTCTTTGGTGCTAATTATTTGCCCTCTTACCACTCGAGCTACCTCAACCCACATGGTTAACCCTACAGCAATAAATACTTGCCAAAACCCTTTGCCTAAGGCTAAAGTAATGGCAATAACCAACAGCAATGTGGGAATAGACCATGTAACGTTTATTATCCACATAATTAGTGCATCAACTTTTCCACCAAAATAACCCGCTAAACTGCCCATTAATATCCCAATAACTAATGAAATAAAAACAGCAACAAAACCTATAAAAAATGAAATTCTGGCTCCAACTAGCACCCGACTTAATAAATCTCTCCCATACTTATCGGTTCCAAACACAAAGGTTTTTTCTTGTATAAAATCCTTAACTTGAGTACTAGAAAACTTAGACAAGTTCAAAGATTTCTCCACACCCTTTAACCCATCAGTAGCATACTCGGTATAATTTAAATAATTATTTTTAATAGTATAATCAGAAATTGGTACTTCGGTATCCGTATTTTTAATTCCAAAAAACAACTTATCCAAAACCGTTTGTTCATTTTTAACTAGTGATGGAATGGTAAGCATTTTGATTTTAAATCCGGGAGATTGAGAATGAATAGACAAGTGCATTTGATTTGCATACTGAGAATTATCGGGTGCAAAAACGTAAGCAAAAATGGATACCAAACCCACTAATACGATAAAATAGAAACTGAAAACGCCCCAAAAGTTCTTTTTAAACTTTTGGAGCGCCAATTGTTTTAGTGAGTTTGGTGTTTTACTCATAAAAACCTTAATCTTTTACTTTAGCTACTTTTTTAATACTGTATGCAGTTTTTAAATCTTCTAGTACGTTTACAGCTTCTTCAACATAAACATCTTTACTTAGGCTTTTATACCATCTCTCACGTTTTTCTTGGAGATTTGTAGTATCACTAGCAAATAATTGTTTTTCAAAATCTGTTGGTAAAAAGGTTAAGTTAGTTTTATAATTTGAAATCCCGTCAAAACGTTTAGCCTCTTCATCATTCAATTCAATTTGCTGTTTATAAGCTTTATAATTTAAAGAGAACTCAGTTTCATCAATTTGATTTTTTACCCATCTGGCATTTTCTTCAATGAGTTTGAGTTGATTATTATTACTCATACGCGCTTTACTCTTACTTATTGCATTGTCGTAATCAAAATAGTTATCCCAAGTTTTATACTCTGCAGGATCAATTTCATCATATGGTAATGGATTTTCTTTTTCCTTCTCACCAACTTCTATAAAACTGAAACGCCCAGGCACTTGTACATCACTTTTAACTCCTTCTAACTGTACCGATCCTCCATTAATTCTGTAATATTTTTGCGTGGTAAATGCCAACGCACCTAAATCGCCATCCGCATTGTTTCTTACCATATTATTTAAAGGATATACGTTTTGAACCGTACCTTTCCCGTAAGTCTGTTTACTTCCTATCACAATAGCGCGTTTATAATCTTGCATTGCTGCTGCCATAATCTCGGAAGCAGATGCAGATAATTCATTTACTAAAATTACCAACGGGCCATCCCATGCTATAGATTTATCTTTATCTCTAAGCACCTCTTTTGGTGCTCCGGTAGAGCGCACCTGCACAACTGGTCCTTCTTTAATAAATAGTCCAGCCATATCAACAACTGCTGGTAAGGAACCACCACCGTTATTTCTTAAATCTAAGATTAAGCCTTCCATTCCTTCTGCTTTTAGGCGTTCTATTTCTTTTCGAACATCTATGGCAGCATTCAAATTATTATAATCATTAAAGTCTACATAAAATCTCGGTAAATTAATGATACCATATTTTTTATTGTCTTTTTCAACTACAGAGGCTTTTGCATAAGTTTCACCTAATTCAACAACATCTCTTACTATGGTTATGTCTTCTATAGTGCCATCTACTTTTTTAATAGTTAAGGTTACTTTTGTGCCTTTAGGCCCTTTTATGTACTTAACTGCATCGCTTATACGCATCCCAACAATATCAATACCTACATCTTCATCTTCTTGCTTAACTTTTAAAATAATATCTTCAACCTCTAACAGTTGACTTCTCCAAGCAGGCCCACCAGAAATTAACTCTACAATTTTTATGTAGTCCATACTCTTTGTTAAACGCGCTCCAATACCTTCTAATTTACCAGACATTTGCGTATCAAAACCTTCTTTATCTCTTGGTGCTAGATAATATGTATGTGGATCAAACTCTTCAACAATCGCATTCACATACATTGCAAACCAATCTTCACGAGTTAAATCGTCAAGGTTATCATAAAAGTAAATATTAATAGATCGTAACGCTGCTTCTCTAGCCTCCTTTTCAATTTCAGCCTCAGTCTTAACTACATAGTTAACATCTTTTTCTTTAGCTTGCTTTTCTTGCTGTAAAACATCATCATAGTTTGATAATGTGGAGAATTTAAGTTGTTTTCTCCAACGCTCCTTCATCTCCTTTTTGTTATTCACAAAATCAATATTATCATAGTCTGTATCAAAAACCTCTTCTAAAGAATAATCAAAAGGTTTAGACAACACCTCTTTGTATATTTCTTTTGTTTCTTCAATACGCTCTAACATACGCTCGTGCACTACATTAAAAAACGTTATATCAAATGCCTTTAACTGGTCGTCAATTTCATTTTTATATTTCTCAAACTCCTTATAATCCGATTTGTAAAAATAGCGCTTTCCTGGATCTACTCGTTCTATATAGTCATTAAATAATTCTTCTGAAAAACTATCATTCATTTTAATAGGATCGTAATGCCAATTTTGTAATACGTAAGTAATAACCTGTATTAGCAATTTATCTTTATCAGTATCTTCAAATGTTTTTGAGGTAAAACTACATGAGGCAAAAGCCAACAATAGTACTAATAGTAAAACCTTATAATTCTTTTTCATCATATCTTTCATATCTTGAATAAAAGCCTTTTAATTCATTTATCGATTCACTAAATTACTGAAAAAACCGTGCCAATGAACGGACATGTCTATAATTTTTTGTTAAAGCAAACAAAACAAGACTTTACATAAGAAATTATGTATTTTAGCAATGCTTAAAACTAAGCTTATTCATGTTAAAAAAACCTTTAATTTTAGTTACAAATGACGATGGCATTACCGCTCCAGGTATTCGAAGTCTTGTTGAAGTTATGCTTTCTATTGGCGATGTAGTAGTAGTAGCACCTGATAGCCCACAAAGCGGAAAAGGTCATGCTATTACATTAGATGCGACGTTATATGCAGAACAAATCGAAGTACCAAATAACACGCATTTAGAATATACATGCTCTGGCACACCAGCAGATTGTGTTAAATTGGCAGTTCGCGAAATTTTAGGAAGACGACCTGATATTTGTGTTTCTGGTATAAATCACGGCTCAAATGCTTCAATTAATGTTATCTACTCTGGCACCATGAGTGCTGCGATTGAAGCTGGTATTGAAGGCATTCCTGCAATTGGTTTTTCATTATTAAATTATGCGTGGCATGCTAAATTTGATGCTTGTAAAACATTTGTAAAAACTATTACAGAATATGTATTACAACATGGTTTAAAACAAGGTGTGGTATTGAATGTAAATATTCCTGATATTCCTGAAACGGCAATTAAAGGCATAAAAATATGTAGACAAGCACGTGCTAATTGGGTTGAAGAATTTGACAAACGTAAAACACCACAAGGACGAGATTATTATTGGCTTACTGGAAAGTTTGTAAATTTAGATAATAAAGAAGATACTGATGAATGGGCATTAGAGAATAATTACGTTTCCATAGTGCCAACACAGTTTGACCTTACTGCACATGATGTTATACAAGACTTGAATACTTGGGATTTTAATGATAATGAAAGTACATAAATGAAAAAAGAACTAGGAATTGGAATTTTAGTTGGCCTAATAGCAAATGCTATTGGCTTATTTATAACAGCACAACTATTGGGGGATGGTGATGATTTTACAACAGTAATTAAAGCAGCTTATACTGAAGGTTTTTTAGGTAAACTTATTAGTTTGGGTGCTGTTTTAAATCTAATAGCCTTTTTTATTTTTATAAAGAAAAAACAAGATTACCGCGCTAGAGGTGTATTATTAATTACCGTATTTATAGCCGTATTTACATTTATTATAAAATTATTTTAACTACATAAATGAAATATTACATTCTTGCTGGAGAAGCCTCTGGAGACCTACACGGTTCTAATTTAATAAAAGCACTTTTGCAGGTTGATGCCAATGCTGATATTAGATGTTGGGGTGGTGATTTAATGCAGGAAGCTGGTGGCAATTTGGTAAAACACTATAAAGAACGTGCTTTTATGGGTTTTACCGAAGTATTAATGAACCTTCGTAAAATATTTAAACTTATATCATTTTGTAAAAATGATATTACCCGTTTTAACCCTGATGTCGTTATTTTTATTGATAATTCTGGGTTTAATTTACGCATAGCGAAATGGGCAAAAGCACAAAGTTTTAAAACCAATTACTATATTTCCCCACAAGTTTGGGCGTCTAGAGCTAGTAGAGTAAAGGCTATAAAACGCGATATTGATAGTATGTTTGTAATATTACCTTTTGTAAAACCGTTTTACAAAAGATATGATTATGATGTAGCATTTGTTGGTCATCCACTTATTGATGCTATTGCAAGTAGAACTCAGGTTAACCCAAAAAAGTTTAGAGACAACCACAATCTTAATAGCAAGCCTATAATTGCTTTATTACCAGGAAGCAGAAAACAAGAAATAACTAAAATGCTTTCGATAATGCTAAGTTTGATAAACGATTTTCCAGACTATCAATTTGTAATTGCTGGTGCGCCTAGTCAAGAGTTTGAGTTTTACCAATCGTTTATAAAACATAACAACGTAAGTTTTATTTCAAACAAAACCTACGATTTACTTAGTGTAGCCCACGCTGCTTTAGTTACTTCTGGCACAGCTACTCTAGAAACTGCTTTATTTAAAGTTCCACAAGTAGTATGTTACAAAGGAAGCGCCATTTCATACCACATTGCAAAACGCATAATAACACTAAAATATATTTCGTTAGTGAATTTAATTATGGACAAAGAAGTAGTAACAGAATTAATTCAAAATGATTTTAACAAAAAACGACTTAAAATAGAATTAGAGCGTATTCTAAATAAAGATGAACGCGAAAATATGTTTAATACCTATTATGAGTTAGAGCAAAAACTTGGTGGTAAAGGTGCTAGTGAGAAAACGGCAACTTTAATATACACAGACTTGAACTCTTAATTTTCTATGAAAAAGTATATTTTGATACTATTTTTAATAATTGCTGTTAGTAATTGTAAATCTTCAAAACGACAAAAAGTAGTTACAAAAAAACAGAAGGTAGAACAACGAGACACCCCAAAACTCTTTAAAACTAAAGATAGTAAAGAGAAAAACACATCAACCTCTTCTAAAGTTATTACCTATTCTAAACAATTTTTAGGCACACGATATAAATGGGGCGGTACTACAAAGAGAGGTATGGATTGCTCTGGGTTAATATTTGAATCTTTTAAAGCGCAACAAATTTATCTTCCCAGGATATCTCGAGACATGGCTAAAAAAGGAAAAAAAATAAAGCTTAAAGAAACTTTAAAAGGTGATTTATTATTTTTTAAAACAGGAAATAGTAAAAGAAACGCCATTAATCATGTGGGGCTTGTGGTAGAAATAAAAAACAATGCTATTTATTTTATTCATGCAACATCATCAAAAGGCGTGATAATTTCATCATTAAACAATAATTACTGGAAATCCGCTTTTAGCGAAGTGCGTCGGGTGTTATAGTTAATTTAGTAAATTAGGCCTTGATGAAACTGCTTAATTTTACAATAATAAAACTTACTATATGCCTTATTCTTGGTATCGTATTAGGTTATTTTATTGATGTATCGTTACCAATTACCATAACTGTTTCTTCGTTTTTCGTATTACTACTTTTTATCACACTTGTTTTAGGGAAAAAGCAATTCTCAAAAAATATCTGGTTTGGCTTGATTTCATTTTTTGGTATGATTTCTATAGGCGTTCTTACAGTTAATCTTCATAATCAAAAGAATTTTTCTAATCATTACGCTTCATATCTTTCTGAAGATTTAAATGAATTCCACAACATTACATTTAGAGTACGAGAGGTTTTAAAACCTGGTAATTATTATGATAAATACATTATTGATGTTTTTAAAATTGGTGATAAACAAGCATCTGGAAAATCACTTATAAATATTGAAAAGGACAGTGTTCTAAACAGCCTAAATGTTGATGATGTTTATATGGTTAGAACCGATTTTAAAAACTTAATTCATCCTTTAAACCCTGGACAATTTGACTATAAAAATTATCTAAAAAAGAAGTACGTTTACCATCAATTATTTGTTCAGCCTAATTTACTTTTAAAACAAAACACTACAAAAACTACACTTTTTGGGCTAGCAAATAGTATTAGAGCACATATTAATACTAAACTAAAACCTTATAATTATAAACCCGACGAATTAGCAATAATAAATGCACTTTTATTAGGGCAACGCCAAGACATTAGCGAAGACGTTTATAGCAGTTATACCAATGCAGGAGCCATACATATACTTGCCGTTTCTGGATTACATGTTGGTATTATTTTACTCATACTAAGTTTCATATTAAAACCTTTAGAAGGTTTTAAACATGGCAAACTAGTAAAAACTATTCTATTAGTACTGCTCCTGTGGAGTTTTGCTATCATTGCAGGCTTATCGGCTTCTGTTACTAGAGCTGTTACAATGTTTAGTGTAGTAGCTATTGGCATGAATTTAAACCGACCGACAAATATTTATAACACCCTAGCCATTTCAATTTTAATTATTCTTTTAATTAAACCCTTATTTATTTTTGATGTTGGTTTTCAACTCAGTTATTTGGCTGTTTTTTCTATTGTAACTATAGATCCGTTATTATATAAATTATGGCAACCCAAAAATTGGCTTTTAGATAAATATTGGCATACACTAACTATAACAATTGCTGCTCAATTTGGTATCATCCCCATAAGTCTTTACTATTTTCATCAGTTCCCAGGACTTTTCTTCCTTTCAAATTTGGTTATTATTCCTCTTTTAGGTCTCGTTCTCGGTTTAGGCATTATTGTTATTACCCTTGCCATTTTAAATCTACTTCCACATATTCTAGCTTCAACATTTGGCTATATTATTGGTGTTATGAATAAGTTTGTAGCATGGGTATCACAACAAGAAGCTTTTTTATTTCAAGATATTCCTTTTAATATATTATATGTAGTAGCTTTTTATATATTAATTATTAGTGTATTTAAGTGGATATTTAGAAAAAACTATACTAATTTAATATATGTTTTAGTTGCAATCTGTTTTATGCAATCTGTTTACATTTATACTGAATATAGTTCACCTGAAAAACAATTTATTGTATTCCATAAAAGTAGATTTTCTTTAATTGGACATGTTAATAGTAGTAAAATTAAATATGCCAATAATTTTGATAGTACCACCAGCGCAACCAATAACATTATTAGGGATTATACTATAAAAAAACACGTGAAAAGTGAATTACAAAACAGTATAGCACCTGTATATGTTTTAAATGATAAAAATGTTTTAATAGTTGATAGCTTAGGTGTTTATAATATTAAAACTTTTAACCCAGACTATGTTGTGTTAAGACAATCTCCAAAACTTAATTTGAATAGGTTAATTGACTCTTTACAACCTAGACAAATTATTGCAGATGGCAGCAATTATAAGTCCTATATTGAGCGGTGGGCGCTTATTTGTAAAGAAAGAAAGCTCCCTTTTCACCAAACGAGTAAAAAGGGAGCTTATATTATTAATTATTGATATTTTAATCTTTAAATTCTGCCTTAAAAGTTTTGTAATATGCATTAAAATCTTCTTGGGTTTTTATATCCTTGTGTTTATTATTTTTAAACATTTTAAGATATAACTCTAACTTGGTTGGTATTAGATATCCAGCAATAGGAGCAATTACATCTGCATTTTCATCAAAAAACACAATGGTAGGGTACGCTTTAATCTGTAAGTATCTGGCAAGTTGATGAGGGCTATTTCTTTTATTTGCCTTAGAGGCATTATAACTGGGATTTGAATATGATTTATCCTTGTAGTCAACAACATCATTCCCTTCACCATTAAACTTTACAGCATAATAGTTTTCGTTAACATATTCTGCTACATCAGGATTACGAAACGTATTTTTATCTAACATTTTACATGGGCCACACCATACGGTATACACATCCATCATAATTTTTTTTGGTGTTTTCTTTTGAAGCTTAATTGCCTCTTCTAATGACACCCAATTTATTTCTTGAGCATTAGCACTTGAGAAACAAACAACAAGTGTAAATACTAATATTTGAATAAAATTTTTCATTTGATTATGTTTTAGTTTTTAGGAAACTGTTTACTGTAAGCAACCATTTATCTGTACCGCCTTTTACATACCCTGTACTTCCTATTTGGTTTAAATTCATTTTATTACCTTCTTTTTTCTCTGGCTTAGCGAATATCACTGATGGGTAGCCTCTTACTTTAAAAAGATTCTGTAATTGATAATTTTGGATTTGAGTTTTTTTATCTAGCTGTTTTCTTCTTGGAAAATCAAGCTCTACCAAAACAACATTATCTTTTGCCCAATTTTTAAATTCGTCTGTTAAAAATACTTCTCTTTGGAGTCTCTTACACCAACCACACCAATCAGAACCTGTAAAGAACATCAGTAGTGGTTTATTTTCTTCTATGGAAATTTGTGAAGCTTTAGCCATATCAGTATGCCAAACTTGGTTTTGAGAATTGCCCTGTAAGGTTAAAAAAACGCTTAAAAATAGTAGGTATATTGCTTTTTTCATAATCAATTTGTTGCAAATGGTGTGCCGAACTTACAAAAAAAGCACCTAAACAGATGCTTTTTGAATATTATTTAACGCTAATTTCGATTATCGCACACCGTGCATTAGTTTTTTAAGCAAAGGGGTTAGTGCCATTAAAATGAAGCCCGCTGCTATTGGTACTATGGTGAAAATTAAAAAAAATGTACTCATATCGTACTGTGCCGTTATTTTATCTATCATCCCACCCATTGATCCTGCTGCCTTATTACCCATCCCTATAGCGATATACCATAGCCCAAACATCAGTCCTATTTTTGATGCTGGTACTAACTTAGAAACGTAGGATAGCCCAACTGGAGATAAACTAAGTTCTCCTAACGTATGTAGTAAATATGCTAAAATTAAAAAAATCATACTAACTGAAGCTGTTTGTGCTCCTTGAGGTATAGCTGCAGATCCGTAGGCTAGAATACCAAAGCCTAATCCTAAAAGGATTAAACCTATTCCAAATTTCACCGTTGCAGAAGGGTTATATTTACTTTCCCATAGTTTTGAAAATAAGGGTGCAAAGGCAATTATATAAAACGAATTTAAAATTGAAAACCAAGAAGCAGGCACCTCCGTTTTTACCTCAGAGAACTGATTCTTCAACATCCATATAACAATAGCCCATATGATAACAAAGCTTAGGGCTAAAAAAACATTAGAGAGTGCATATTTTTTAAAAGTAATTTGAAACAATTTGAACAATACGTAAGTAATTATTAAAAGAGGCACTACTGTGAGTAATGTATTTGCAACTCTAAAGATATTAGCAGTATCTCCTTCAAGTACTCTGTTTGTGTAATCTTTTGCAAAAATAGTCATAGAGCCTCCTGCTTGCTCAAAAGCTGCCCAAAAGAATATCGTAAAGAAGGCTAAAACACCAACAACGATATACCGATCTCTTTGTACATGCGCAGGTATTTTTTCTTGAGTTATTTTATCTTTGTCTCCAATATTTTCAATAGCGTCCTCATACGCTACTGTTTTAGATGGTGACAAACCAACTTTACCAAAAATACCTTGAGCCAACCAAAATTGAATAGTACCAAAAAACATAAAAATTCCTGCAAGACCAAATCCGTAATGCCAACCCACTGTTTCGCCTATGTAACCGCAAAGCAAAATACCTAGAAATGCACCAGCATTAACACCCATGTAGTATATTGTAAAAGCACCATCTTTCTTATCTTGAGCATTAACATAAACACCATTAATAATTGAGGTCATATTAGGTTTAAACAAACCATTACCAGCAACTAATAATCCAATACCTGTATACAAACCCCAAGGCGTATCAAAAGCCATGGCAGCATGCCCTAAAGCCATAATTAATGCGCCCCAAACTACTGAATTTCTATATCCAAAAAACCTATCAGCTAACCAACCCCCTAAAATAGGAGAAAAATATACTAACATAGTGTATGTGCCATATAAGCCTAATGCGTCTTCTCTAGACCAAGCCCAACCTCCATCTAATAATGCAGAGGTTAAAAAAAGTACTAAAATGGCGCGCATGCCATAATAAGAAAAGCGCTCCCACATTTCAGTAAAAAACAAAACAAATAGTCCTGATGGATGCCCCATGAGTAACTTACTATTCATTTCCGAACCTTCAAATCTGTACTTTGTGGTATTCATAAAAGATTATTTTAGTTATCTGCTAATTCGAAACCTTCGGTTTCGTCGTTATGCATAATGCGTTCGTTATCTTCAGCTCCATGTGTCAAACGCTTAAGTGGTTTTAGAAGCAGAATTACTAATAAACCAAAAATTACGGTGAATATCGTTATTCCAGAGAATATTGCATATTCCCCAAATTCGGATGCAGATTCCCCTAAAACTCCTGCAACTTTATTACCTAAACCAGTAGCTGCAAAATATACACCCATCATTAATGAAGCATATTTAACAGGAGCTAACTTAGTTATGAATGACAAAGCTACTGGTGAAGAACATAACTCCCCTATAGTATGAAATAAATAAGCTAAAACCAACCAATGCATAGCAGAACTTCCTTCTGAATTAAATTCTGCAGCAGCAAAAATCATAAAAACAAATCCTAATCCCATTATAATTGTACCAATTGCCATTTTAAATAATGATGATGCCTCCTTTCCTTTTAATTTTCGCTTTGCCCAATAAGCAGCTATTAAGGTTGCAAAAATTATTATAAATCCAGCATTTAAGCCTTGAAACCACGTTGCTGGTATTTCCCATCCAAATAAAAATCTATCTGTATTAGTTTTTGTATATATGCTCATCAAACCACCCGCTTGCTCAAAAGCACCCCAAAAAACTATAACAATTAAAAAGGATAGTAATAAAACTAAGTACCTGTCTTTAGAAACTTGATTTTCAAGATTTTTATAAATCATCATCATAACGCCAGCTACTAATGCTATAAAAACATACAATACAGTATAACCCCAACTATCTATTCCTTCATAAGTAAAACCAGCAAATACTGCATAAACTATAATTATGATTACAATACCTAAATTTATTGGTGATTTTAATAAATCTGCTAATAACTTACCGATAGAAACATCATTCTTCTTGTCTTCAATTGTAGGTTTATTACCAACTGTAATCAAAAATTTTTGTCCATACAAGTAAACCATTAAACCCAATAACATAGCAATACCTGCTAAACCAAAACCATAATGCCATCCAATTTTTTCTCCTACATACCCAACAATAAAAGTTGCTAATAAAGACCCAAGATTTATACCTATGTAAAAAATACTAAAGCCCTTATCTCTTCTAATATCTCCTTGTTTATATAAGCCTCCTACCATTGTAGATATGTTAGGCTTAAGCAAACCAACACCTAGAACAATGAGCACCAAACCTGTATAGAATGCCCACATCTCATCAAATGCTAATATACCATGACCAGCAACAAGGGTTAAAGCACCATATAGTACTGCTTTCTTTTGCCCTAGAACTTTATCTGCAATCATTCCACCTGGAATAGACATCACGTATACTAGCATAGTATACCAACCATAAAGCATTATTGACTCTGAATCCAACCAACCCAACCCAGGATTATCAACTGTAGTTTTTTCTACCAAATAAAGTGTTAATAAAGCTCGCATTCCATAATAAGAAAAACGTTCCCACATTTCAGTGAAAAATAATACGTATAACCCTACTGGATGTCCAAATAATTCTTTTTCGTGTGGTTGCTTTATTGATACTGCCATAAATATGCTAATTAGTTAGAAGTTATTATTTTCTTAATTCAATGTATGTACTTGCTATATTTTATCACCTAACTTTTCGTTGATAAAACTAGTCATTTTTTTGTAGAGATGCAGTCTGGTGTTACCTCCAAATATGCCATGGTTTCTGTCTGGATATATAGCCCAATCAAACTGCTTATCGGCTTGCACAAGTGCTTCAATCATTCGCATAGTGTGTTGTACATGTACATTATCATCACCTGAACCATGAACTAATAAGTAATCTCCTTTTAAAAGTTCTGGATAATTAAATGGAGAATTATCATCGTAACCACTTGGGTTTTCTTGCGGTGTTCTCATATAACGCTCTGTATAAATTGTATCATAAAATCGCCAACTGGTTACAGGTGCAACGGCTATTGCCATTTTAAACACATCATTTCCTTTTAGTAAACAATTGGTAGACATATGTCCACCATAACTCCAACCCCAAATACCAATACGATCTTTATCTATATATGGCAAATCTCCTAATTGACGAGCAGCCTGAATTTGATCTTCGGTTTCGTATTTTACCAAATTTAAATATGTGATTTTTTTAAATGCTGCGCCTTTAAACCCTGTACCTCTGCCATCAACACAAACTACAATATAGCCTTGTTGCGCAAGCATTTGATACCAATAATCATTGGTACTATTCCAACTATTAGCTACAGATTGCGATCCAGGACCAGAATATTGTGTCATAAAAAGCGGATATACTTTTGTGGCATCAAAGTTTGCTGGTTTTAGCATCCACATATTTAAGGCGTTACCATGTACGCTTATAGTACTAAATATTTTCTTTGAGGTAGTATAATCCGCAAGTTTTTGAGATAAATTATCGTTATCCTTTATACGCTTAATAAGTTCACCAGAAGTTGCACTATTTAACGTATAATATGGTGGTGTTTCAGCATTTGAAAATGTATTTATAAAATACGAGAAATCTGCACTAAAAGACGCGCTATTTGTGCCATTTGCTTTAGTTAAACGTTCTTTACTTGTACCGTTTAATTTAATTCGATACACATCCCGATTAATAGACCCGTTTTCGGTAGACTGGTAGAAAATAGTATTCTTTTTTTTATCATAACCATAATAATTAGTGACTTCCCAATTCCCTTTTGTAACTTGATTTTTTAAATCTCCATTTTTTGAATAATGATAAATGTGATTAAAGCCATCTTTTTCGCTCGTCCATATAAAACTATTGTCTTCTAAAAAAGTTAAATTATCTGTTACATCAATGTATGCCTTGTCTTTTTCTGCTAACATCAATTTTGACGAATTATCTTCTGCATTAATAAACCATACATCTAATTCGTTTTGATGGCGATTCATATATTGAGCACTTAAAACATCTGCACTGTTAGTCCATTTAATCCTTGGTATATAAAAATCATCATAGGTTTTATTAACATGAACTGCTGTAGTTTTATCATCTTTCAAATTATATATATGAAGTGAAACATCAGAGTTTTTCTCACCTGCTTTTGGGTATTTAAATACTTGTTGAGTTTGGTACAACGCTTTACCATAAATATCCATTGAAAATTCAGGCACATTAGTTTCATCAAATCGTAAAAAAGCTATTTTATTACCCGATTTGTTCCAATCAAAAGCGCGAACAAAGGCAAATTCTTCTTCATACACCCAATCTGTTATTCCATTGATAATTTTATTTTTTTCTCCATCAAAAGTAATTTGGGTTTCATTGTTAGAGTTTAAATCTTTTACATATATATTATTATTAAACACATAAGCAATTTTAGAACCATCTGGAGCAAATGTAGGCTCTTGTATTTTTTTGTCAGAAACTTTAACTACACTGCCTGTTACAACATCATAAACATAATAATAGGCTAAAGAGGAGCGCCTGTAAATAGATTCTTTTTCTGTAGCTAAAAGCAGTTTTTTTTCATTATTACTAAATGCATAATCTGTAAAATAGTTAAGTTCAGATATATCTGATGATGACACTAAAGTTTCTACCTTTTTTAAGGTCTCATAATCATAGATATCTACCGATGTAGAGCGTGTAGCTCTATCAAAATTTAAAACTGAGTACTTTTGCCCATTTTTCATTGAATGCAATGCATCCATTCCTTCTGTTCTAAAAGTGCCACTCCATATATTTTCTAACGTTATTTCCTTGGTTTGTGCTGGTATTGTAAGCGAAACGAATAGGAGAACAAAAAGGAAGAGTTTTAAATATTTCATATGTAAATTTATGTCTTGTTTTATGATTATTTAACTTGCATTTCTGTCTATTTTATTTAAATAATATTACAAATTATAGACATTTTACTAATAAAGCAGCATAATTGATAAACCGATTTCAAGTTTACTAAAAATTATGTAATTAAACGAAATTATTAACAGTTAAATAACGCCATATATTTACTTACCATATTTTCATAACAAGAGTAGTATCTTTGCTCATCAAAAGTATGCTAGTATGAGTAAAACAATTTTTGGATTTTCTAAACGCTCCAAGTCTGAAAAAATTGATTGGATAGTATCTACTTACCTTCCAAACAATAAAAATGCTAAATCTATTTTACTTCAGTACTGGAATACAGATGAGAAATTACAGCAACTGCATGATGAGTTTATAGAGAATACTATTACCAACTATTATTTACCATTAGGTATTGCTCCAAATTTTTTAATAAATGGTATTACCTATACCATACCAATGGCTATTGAAGAAAGCTCAGTAGTGGCTGCTGCCAGTAAAGCAGCTAAATTTTGGTTAGACAGAGGCGGATTTAAAACAGAAGTGATCTCTACTATAAAAATTGGGCAAGTACATTTTAAATACTTCGGGAATCCTGAAACTTTAAAAGCATATTTTACATCCATAAAACAACAATTATTAAAAGACGCTAAACCTATTACAGCCAACATGGAAAAGCGTGGTGGTGGAATTTTAGATATAGAACTAAGAGACAAAACAATAGATATTGATGGGTACTACCAACTACATGCATCTTTTGAAACCTTAGATGCTATGGGAGCCAATTTTATAAATTCTTGTTTAGAGCAATTTGCAAAAACGTTTAAAAATGAAGCTTTAAATTTTGATGCGTTTTCTTCAGATGAAAAACATATAGAAATTATAATGAGTATTCTATCTAATTACGTACCTGAGTGTTTGGTTAGAGCTGAAGTAAATTGTCCTGTTGAAGCGCTAGCTGAAAATTCTAAACTATCTGGATCTACATTTGCAAAAAAGTTTGTTGAAGCTGTTAAAATTGCAGAAATAGAACCTTACAGAGCCGTAACACATAATAAAGGTATTATGAACGGTATTGATGCTGTAGTTTTGGCCACCGGTAACGATTTTAGAGCGGTAGAAGCTGGAGTACATGCGTATGCTGCAAGACATGGAAGCTATAGTAGTTTGTCGCATGCAGAAGTTAAAGATGGTATATTTAAATTTTGGTTAGAAATTCCATTAGCACTTGGTACCGTTGGAGGTCTAACAGGTTTACACCCATTAGTTAAATTAGCGTTAGAGATGCTAGGAAAACCAAATGCTAAAGAACTTATGCAAATAGTGGCAGTTGCAGGTTTAGCACAAAATTTTGCTGCTTTACGTTCTTTAACTACAACTGGCATACAAGAAGGCCACATGAAAATGCATTTAATGAATATTTTGAATCAGTTTGAAGCTACTAATTCTGAAAAACAACATTTGGTTGAACGTTTTAAAACAGAAACAGTAACACATAGTGCAGTAGTTGAAGCCTTAGAAAAATTGAGACATTAGTTTGGAAACATTTAGAAGTAACGGTAAATTATTAGTAACAGGTGAATATGTTGTTTTAGACGGTGCCATGGCACTTGCTGTACCAACAAAACAAGGACAATTACTCACTGCAAAACAAATTGATACATCAAAAATTTACTGGACCAGTTTTGATGATAATAACAATATTTGGTTTAAGACTGAACTTGATATAGCACTTATACTAAATACAAAGCTTAACAAAATTAAACCAGATAATTCTAAATCTAGATTATTACAGGTGTTATGTGCTGCACAACAATTAAATGAAAATTTTTTAAAAGACAAAAAAGGTTTTATAATTGAAACCCGTTTGGATTTTCCTAAAAATTGGGGCTTGGGTACGTCTTCAACCTTAATAAATAATGTTGCACAATTGGCAAAAGTTAGTGCTTATAAGTTATTAGCGTTAACTTTTGGTGGTAGTGGCTATGATATAGCTTGCGCGCAACATGATACTGCTATTACATTTCAGTTATCAGATAATGATGTTATTGTGGATTCTTCTACGTTTAATCCCAATTTTAAAGACCAACTCTATTTTGTATATCTAAATAAAAAACAAAATAGCAGAACAGGCATTGCACATTACAAAGCTTTAAAACAAAATTTAAAACCTGTAATTACTAATATTAACGAGATAACTTCACAAATGATAAATTGTGAAGATTTAGAAGATTTTAAAACACTTTTGAATAGGCACGAATATATTATTGCAGAAGTAACAAAACAAGATACAGCTACATCTATTTATTTTAATGATTTTGATGGTGCCATTAAAAGCTTAGGTGCTTGGGGTGGCGATTTTATACTTGCAGCTTCTAAATTTGATCCCACAGACTACTTTAATAAAAAGGGTTTTGATATCGTTATACCTTACACCAATATGGTTTTATAAAAAAAGCCCCAGTGTATGAACTGAGGCCTTAATTTGAGTTAGTTTTAATTTAATTTACTAGTTATTATTGTATTTGAAGTTTTGCTCTGTTATCTTCAATATCAGCTGCTTCTTTTAAAGCATTGTATAGTTTAGAATTTACAACGCTAGATTTTTGAGTTTCTACTCTATTAGCAAAAGCTTGATAATTATCTAAGGTAACCGCGGGTGTTTTTTTAGTAACTTGTATCATGTAAACACCTCTATCTCCTGCGATTAATTTTGAAGTTTCTCCTTCTTCTAAGGCAAATGCTGTACCAACAACTATTGGTTCGTTACCTGCACCAGAAATTGTTGGGTTTTTCATATTAACTGCCAATGCTGTTCTAACTGAAGTATTTTCAGCGGTAGCTAAATCCTCTAAAGTAGAAGCTGTAACGCGATCTTTAATTATTTTAGCTTTACGTTCTTTTCGTATCTTAGGAAGTACAGTTGCAGATGCATCTTCAACAGACATTAATCCTTTTTCATGTTTCGCCACAAGTTGTGCAATAGCATACCCGCCAGAGATAGTAAATCGCTTAATATCACCAACTTCAGCTTCCTCTTCAAACGCCCAACGTACTATAGGTCTTTGATTACCTATTCCTGGTATATTCTCATCTAAAGCTTTTATCCCATTCACTGGTCGTACAGTGTAGTTATTACTTTTCGCTAATTCTTCAAAATCACCTTCTCCAGATTTAATTTCAAAATTAGAGGCATCTCTAAATACCGTATTGGTTGTAGTTTCAGATGGCTCAATTTTCTTAGCTATTGTTCCTAGTTTTACAGCCTTCTTTTTTCCAGTTAGTCCTTCAATTTCTACAATATGAAAACCAAAAACTGTTTTTACAACATCAATATCTCCTACTTTACCATTAAATTCAAAATCGTTAAATTCGGTCACCATAGTACCGTAAGGATGCCAATCATAACGTCCCTCGTTTTCTATACTACCTCTATCTGTAGAGAATTCTTTAACAAATTCCGGGAATTTAGATTTATTTCTTTTTAATATGCGTAATAAGCTATCAGCAGTAGTCTTAGCTTCTTCTTCAGTTTGAGTTGCTGGCCCGCCAGAACTTTGAGACCCAATAAACGGTATTAAAATATGTCTCACTTTAGCTGAATCTGCTACGTTTTTACTTGCTACTAATTTAGTAAGCTTAAAGAAATCACCATCTCTATATGGTCCGTAAACTTCGCCTTCTGCTAAATTATATATACTATCAGAAATTTTAGCTGGTAAACTTGACTTAAACACAAAACGATCATCAAATTTTATATCAGACTCTGCAATTAAATTAACGTACTCAGCATTATTACTAACGCTTGAAAAAGACGCAACAGCATCTTCTCTTCCAGCATCTGTACCAGTTTTAAAAGCTAGTAATGAGTTTTCTATAGCTTTTTCATCGTCAATAGTAGCTATCTCCTTAAACTCAACATACTTTATATCTCTAGCGGCTTCTACTTCAAATTGGTTTTTATGGTTTTTTATGTAGGTGTCAATATCAGACTTAGATACAGAAATAGTACTATCTGGAATTTTAGTATAAGGAATTTGTACAAATTTAATATCTACTTTATTACCTTCTAATTTATGCTCTAATTCACCTTCTGCTACAGTGCCTACTAAACCTGCTTTTACTAAATTAAGGTAATTTTGTTGTAGTGCATTATTAGCTAAATTTTGTTCATAGTTTACCCAATCGCTATATGTAATTTGTTGGCCTCCTAAAAATCCTGGTTGAGGCGCTATAGCTTTTAAGTTAGCAATAAATTCGTTTAACTTGTTTTCATCAAATAAACCAGCTTCATTTAAAAATTCTGGATTAGATGATAATGGTGTTTTTAATAAATCACGCATTTGGTCTTTCTCTATAGAAATTTCGAGCTTATCATACTGCGTTTCAAATACTGCTTGTCTCACTTCTTGATTCCAAACATTATTCATCACTTGCGTATTTGTAGCACTAGGCCCCATACGACGCTGCATATTTTCTACTTTTTGTAAAAATGCATCACGATCAATATCTTTTCCATTAATAGTTGCCACTGTAGTTTGAGATCTTGCTGATAGCGCATCGCTATTTCTAAATAAATCTGCTAGTACAAAAGAGAACAGTGCTAATGCAATTATTAGTATTAAGAATAATGAACGTTGTCTAATTTTATTTAAAACTGCCATCTGTCAATAATATTTTTGTCTATTTGTTATGTTGGATTGTGGATAAATTTAAATCTGTTTTATAAAACTTAAAACAACAAAAAAAGTTATTTAATTTTATTTTGATTAAAATATCGTGCGCGAAAATACCATTTTCTATTCAATAATGAAAGTAGAAATAGTCTTTAATTATAAGATGATTAGTAAGATTTAAAAAAGATTAATCTTCTTCAATGAGCTTTATCTCCACCAAATCTATTTTAGTATTGGAGACTTCAAGAATTGTAAACTGAAATGCTTCTATAGTTATCACTTCATCTTTTTGCGGAATCTCTTCTGTATAATTAACAATAAGGCCTCCTAAAGTTTCATAATTTTCATCTTCTGGAAGATTTATTTTATAAGCTTCATTAACGTAATCTACCTCCATTCTGGCTGAGAACTGATACGTATTTTCATCAATTTTGTGCTCTTTTAAAACTACAGTATCATGTTCGTCTTCAATTTCTCCAAATAATTCCTCAACAATATCTTCAACCGTCATGATACCTGATGTTCCGCCATATTCGTCTAAAACAACTGCAATACTCTTTCTTTTTTTAATTAAAATATTTAAAACATCACTAATTAAAACTGTTCCAGGAACATATTCTACAGGCAACAATATTGACTTAATATTTTTGGGTTTTTTAAAAAGCTCAAAGGAATGTACATATCCTAAAATATCGTCAATAGTGTCTTTATAAACTAAAATTTTTGTACAGCCTGTTTCAGTAAACATAGCACTTAATGATTTTACTGAATCGGTAATATCAACAGCAATAATTTCTGTTCTAGGCACCATAACCTCACGTGCTTTTACTTCTGAAAACTCTAATGCATTTTGAAATATTTGAATTTCTGAGTCTATTTCATCATGCGCTTCAACAGATTCCATTTGTTCGCTAATGTAATTTCCAAGTTCTACTTTAGTAAATGCCATTTGAATGTTATCACCTTCAGTTTTAAAGAAATATTTTAACACCAAGTCTGAAATCCAAATTACAAAATTAGATATCCATGTAAATAATACATAAAATAGATATGCAGGAATAGCTAAAGCTTTTAAAAGTGAATTAGCATAAATCTGAAAGAATACTTTTGGTAAAAATTCTGCAGTTAATAATATTATAAATGTAGAAATTACAGTTTGAGATAGTAGGCTTAAATCGGTTAAAAAATAGTTAACAATTGCAAAATTAGAAGGCAACATGGATTGAAACCAATTAACCAAAACATCACCCATAAAAAAACCATAAATTACTAATGCTATGTTGTTGCCAATAAGCATTGTTGTAATAAATTTTGATGGTTTTGCTGTTAACCGTCTTAATACAGTTGCGAGTACACCTTCTTGTTTTTTCTCAATTTCTATATGAATTTTATTAGATGAGACGTAGGCAATCTCCATACCTGAAAAAAAAGCCGAAAGTATTAATGACACTACTATAATAACGATATATAGTGTCATTTACTGATCTCTTTTATCAAATTTTTTCATGAATTTTCTTCGGAAGAAAAACATGAAAATTGCAGTAATACCCAATAAAACTGAAGGGTAAGCAATTTCACCGTTAGCTGTATATTTAGATATCGCATCAACTAAAAATAATGCACCAAAAACTAAATAAACATAGGGGAAGAACTTAGCGTATTTCATATTAAGAATTAATTATATATCAAAGATACTTAAAATAAAGGCTAATTGAGAGCATGTAGACTGCATAAAAGTTATTCATCAACAGTAATAAGACCTGTTGTTTCTACTACTTCTGCATTCGTAAATTTTTGATTGGAATCAAACCCATTACCGTTAATCAAATCTTGACCTGTTCTAAAGGTAACAGGTTTATTGGTAAACAACCAGTCTTTCATTTGGTCGTAATAGAGTTGTTCGGCATACAAGGTATCATTGCTATGGGTTGTAACTTTTACATTACCTTGCAAATCTATAATATCTGTTTTACTGTAAATTATAGCATAATCTGATACTACAACACTCTTTTTTCCATCCTCAAAAAGTTCTAAGCTTACACCATCAGTAAATTCATTGTAAGGAAACCGCCTATTACTAAAGTCATACATTTTAGGACTTTTTAAAATCGCTTTAACTTTTCCAGAATCTGTATATTTCAAATTAATATTTTCGGCAACACCAATAGGTTCATTTTCTGAAACATCGATATCTTGAATATTTTTTAAATTGTTATTGCTACATGAAAAAAGCATAGTCATAACTAACGTTATGACTATGCTTATATTAATATGTTTCAATATGTTGATTTGCATTATATACTAGGTACCGTTACAGTGCCTCCAATCCAACATCCAATTTTAATAGACTGACCACTATTGCCTGCTGTAAATATTTCTGATTTTTGAGGAGCTTTAGCAGCATAACTAGCAGCACTTTGGGCCGCAGCCTTCTTTAATGTTGGATCTACTCGAGATGCTTTTCTAGCTTCTTGAGCTGCATACCAATATACTGCTCTTTTATTAAAGTTTGTATCTCCACAACTATTAGCACTTGAAGCGTACATGGCGGCTATAGAAAGATGCGGACGTCCATTTGATGGATTTAACTTTAAAGCATCTCTAAAGTAATTTCTAGCTTGCCCATATCTACCCTTCTTCTTCAAAATTAAACCAATTCTGTTAGCTAATTTTCCTTTCTTAAACGTATCTGTTTCTAAATCGTACGATTGTTTAAGGTAGCTTTCTGCCTCAGATGTTTTACCATTTTTAAGTAATATAGTTGCTACAAAATACTTTGTGTCTGCAGATGGTGCAGCAGCATCATAAGCCTTTACTAATTTCTCGTACAATGGATTATCTGTACATTCTTTATTATACATTCTACTTACAGCTCTTCTTAACCAAATGCCATCAGTTGTATGAGCATCAAAATCTTTAGAATATAATGGTATTAAGTTTTCACAGTTTGCACGACCACCTAATTGCGAATCTATACTTCCTGATATTTGACCATATGCATTTAAAACTTGCCCATAATACTTTTTATACTTCTGATCTTTTGATGTTAACGGTGTTCCTGCCTCCTCTTTTTCAACAAGTTTATTTAATTTCTCAGAAGCAAACTGCACTTCATCATCAATTTTCTCAACAACATCATCGTATTTATTAAATAAATCTTTGGCTGGTTTTTTTCCTGCATCATATAACTTCACCATTAAATAAAAATAAGTATATAAACTCTTAGGGTTTTTAAATGTGTCTTTATCCAAATTGTAAGCGGCATCAAAACAATCATATAGTTCTTGATCGCTTTTTCCTAAAACTGACTTATTATCAAACATTAATTGACAAGCTTTAGAAGCATAATCACCCTTTGGCGTTTTTGATGCAAAATGTATTGCCCTATCGTCCCATAGTTTCATCAGGTCGTTAATAAAACCTGTTTTTTCATCTCCAGTAGATTTATCAATCTTATAATCTAAAATTTTCTCACCATAAACATATATAGCTCTATTAAATTTAGGGTTTTCTGCCCATAATTCTTTAAAAGGCGTGTAAGCCGCTTCATAATTCTTTGCTTTGGCATATTCTGTCATTATAGACAACTTAGCCATCTGCTCTTCATTTTGAGCATTAATACCATTTATTCCAGTTATTAGAAAAGTGAATAAAAAAGTTAAAAATGTAATTCTTGTTTTCATGATAATCGTATTATGCGTGTTAGTCATATTTTCTTTTTTGAAACCATCTATCATTTAAAGATAGACTAATCTGAAAATTTATAAAATTCTCTTGTATTAAATTGTTGTTTGTTGTGCCTCTTCTACCTAACTCTAAACCTAAATTTGCGTTAGAACCAAAATCCCCAACTGGTATACCTACTCCAAAAGATATGCCAAACTCTTTTATGGATTCATTTTGAATATTTAAACCTGTATTTTCAAATCGCATTCCTGCTCTATAAACCAAACGTTTAAAGTAGTTTGAAAAAGAGTTATATTCTGGAATAAAAAATCCACCTAATGAAAACCTAGAGCCATTTTCGTAATTTGTAGTAGCGCTTTGATATAAAATATTTTCAAAATTTTGTGTCTGTTCGCTTTCGTACTCAGCGCCAAAAAACCATTTTCTTGGTTCGCCTATACCTGCTCCTATGGAAAATCTAGAAGGTAATACCAAATCTGTTTTTGATAAATCTTGAGCCTCTAAATCTACTTCAATACTATTAGAAACAATTTCTTGACCTGAGTTCCCAATTGCTATCGTTGCAATTGACCTTTGGTTTTGAGATGTCAAATTACTTTCTGGCGTAAAGGTAAATGCTGTAGTTAACTCTAAAGATTTAGATATGCTTGACTTGTAATACACTCCAAAATCAAAATTCAAACCACTCAAGTCTGATCTATTATTTTCTCTAGATTGTTGAAGTAATGCTGTTCCATCATTATCAAAACGAAATTCTATAGCATTGTTTTGGATACTACCAAAATTATACTGAGCATTCATACCCACACTAAAATTATCAGTAATATTATATGCAAATCCTAAAAAGGCTTTATTTAAACCGCCTTCACCATTAAATCTACTTTCAGTAAAACCTTCTTCATTTTCTGTTTCAAGTTTATAGCCTACTGCTGTGTAAGGCATAAGCCCAAAAGCAATTCCAAATTTTCCTGCTGGAAAGTTAAGCGCTAAATAATCAAAAGTAGTAGATGATACATTAGCTGTACCAGAATTACTCTTTAAACTTGTACTGGTATAACTACCGCCTATTGCATATTTTACAGGTCTACTATCATTATTAAACATAGAAAGGTTAGAACCAGTAAATGTTGCTGGATTTCTAAGATTCATATGTATACTATCTCTAATAATACTTAAACCACCCATACTTCTATTCTCTACGGTGCCTTTAAATTTCAAGCTTCCGATACCATAGAATGAATACGGAGAAGCTGTACCCTCTTGAGCGTAAGACGAAACAGAAAAAATAGCAACAAAAACTACTACAAGTTTTTTTATCATTAGTTTGAGTTAAATTTCAAAATATAGTTTAATCCTTCTAAAAGAAAATTAGAATTGGCAAATATGCTACTTTTTAATTGTTCTGACAAGAAATTAGCATCGCCTCCTGTTAAAATAACTGTTAAATCCAAATAATTGGTATTATAGCTTTTAATGCAACCATCTATTTCATTTATTACGCCATTTATAACACCTGAATGTATGGCATTATTAGTAGAATTTCCTATAATATTTTTAGGCACTTCCGTATCTAACAACGGAAGATTTGCGGTTAAATTATGTAACGATTTGTAACGCATTCTAATCCCTGGAGAAATAGCGCCACCCAAATATTCATTTTTAGCAGAAATAAAATCATATGTTATACATGTTCCTGCATCTATTACCAAAACATTGTTTTCGGGATAATGATACATCGATGCGCAAGCCAGTGCAATTCTATCAATACCCAAAGTTTTAGGTGTACTATAACTATTCTTGAATGGTAACTTGGTAGTATGTGTAAGCACTATTAAACCCATTTCACTTTTAATACAGTCTATTTGATGTTTTTTTAATCTACCAACAGAGGAAACTATTGCATTTTTTATATTAGGGAAATTAAGCTTCAATTTATTTATTTCATTAACCGTGTTTTCCAATTCAGTAGAAGACTTAAATACTAATTCGTCAGATTTAAAAACAGCGAGTTTTACAAACGTATTACCTACATCTATTATTAAGTTCATTTTATTTTGTAAAAATGTAAATCTACAAAACCAAGTGAATTAATATGTTAAGTATTTTATAATTATTGAATTACAAATTAAGTTATTTTTTTGTGATTTTATTTTGGCAAATAGTAAAAATGCATATATATTTGCATCCGCTTTAGAGAGGTACCTTAGCTCAGTTGGTAGAGCAAAGGACTGAAAATCCTTGTGTCCCTGGTTCGATTCCTGGAGGTACCACTTCTTAATAAGAGCCCTTGATTATCTTATGATTTTCAAGGGTTTTTTATTTATTCTAAATTCTACATTATTTCTCCATATTTAGCTAATTAAAAGTATAAACAACACTTAAATTATTTAACTAATTACTTTCAAAGTAATACTATGAATGTATTGGTATCATTTAAATACACAAGAAAACTTATATAAAGCGTATTATAATATCTAGTAGTAATAGATATTATAATTAAATCTAATTTTTTGGGCGAGTTTTTATAAAAAATAAAAACCGCGCTATCCACTATATCTTTTTTGTGCATTAGTAGTTTCAGTATGTCATTAAATAACTATCAAAACATATAAATAGTTTATTATATTAAATCCTGTCTGTGCACAAAAAAGGATGCCGTTACTATCGCTCTCGCATTTATCCGCCAATTTTAGGTTCTTCACAAGAGTCAAACATACTTATTAACAGCTTTTACTAAAATCAATAAAATAACCATTGATTATTCTACAAGTTAAAAATAAGCATCAAAAATAAAATTCAAGCTTTTAACCTATCTGGTAATAAGTGTTAAGTAATTTTAAAAAAAATCATATCGCAACCCCATTTAACAACAAAATTAAAATATAGATAGAAAGTATATTTGAGTGGTTTTTTTAAAAAATGTATCGAGAACATTTACATTAAACATTTCAGTATAAACCAAAAAAATCCCAATTCTAAAATTAGAATCGGGATTCAAAAAAGGCAACGACCTACTCTCCCACAAATGTAGTACCATCGGCGCTAATGGGCTTAACTTCTCTGTTCGGAATGGTAAGAGGTGAGCCCCATCGCTATAACCACCTTAAGTTATAGCTGTTCGCTATTGGCATTTAGCCTTTAGCTTCC
>NZ_JBLFEN010000009.1:0-121469 GCF_047345485.1 Hyunsoonleella sp. 2307UL5-6
GGAAGCTAAAGGCTAAATGCCAATAGCGAACAGCTATAACTTAAGGTGGTTATAGCGATGGGGCTCACCTCTTACCATTCCGAACAGAGAAGTTAAGCCCATTAGCGCCGATGGTACTACATTCGTGGAAGAGTAGGTCGTCGCCTTTTTTGAATCCCGATTCTAATTTTAGAATCGGGATTTTTTTGGTTTATACTGAAATTGAAATATTTTCTAATTCTTGTGTGATGTCTCATTGTGTTCGAAATGACTAAAACTATTTTTCCCTGATGAGATTTCTTGTTACTCGTTTCTCGCTCAATAGAAATGACTAATTACTGTTTTTAACTTCTAAATTATACTTTTATTAATATCTTTAGTCTTCTTTTAAATAAACAGTAGATTTATTCCATGATTTACACTATAATAGATGTTGAAACTACGGGGAAAAGCAATAAGCTTACCGAAATATCTATTTTTAAATATAATGGCACGCAGGTTATTGATGAATTGACGTCTTTGATTAACCCACAAATGTGGATACCAGATTATATTACCGCACTTACGGGAATTGATAATGGGATGGTAGTCAATGCACCTACCTTTTCTGAAATTGCACAGGATATTTTAGCGTTTACAGAAAACAGTGTGTTTGTAGCGCATAATGTAAATTTTGATTATAACGCTATTCGGAATGAGTTTAAGGCTGTTGGTATAGACTTTAACAGAAAGAAGCTGTGTACCATTCGGTTGGCTCGAAAACTCATTCCTGGGCACAAATCGTATAGTTTAGGGAAACTCTGTAATGCGTTACATATTCATATTAAAGATAGGCATCGGGCTAGGGGAGATGCTGAAGCTACGGTTATTTTATTTGAATTGTTGCTCAATCAAGAGGATGCAGATACTGTGTTTAATAACTTCTTGAAAAAATCGTCTAAGGAAGCGACATTGCCTTCGCATTTACCAACGGCGGTATTTAATAATTTACCTAGTACACCTGGAGTATATTATTTTAAAAATGAAAAGGGTAAAATTATTTATGTTGGGAAAGCTAAGGATATTAAGAAGCGGGTTTTAAGTCATTTTTATAGTAAAACGAAAAAGTCTTTAGCGATGTGTAGAGAGACTGCTGATATAGATTTTGCGCTTTCTGGTAGTGAACTCATTGCTTTATTGATGGAAGATGCAGCCATTAAACAGCATTATCCAGAATACAACCAAGTGGCTAAACGTGCACCTAAAATGCATGCTATTTTTAGTTATACCGATAGAAAAGGGATTATACATTTGGCTTACAATACACTTAAAGCGACACCAAACCCAATATTGACCTTACATTCTATAACCGAATGTCGACAGCAAATAGAACAGTTGTGTAGCAAATTTGAACTTTGCCCTAAATATTGCCACTTACAAGAAGCTGTTGCTAGTTGTAACCATTTTAAAATACATACTTGTAAAGGCATTTGTAAAGATGAAGAAGCCACAGAACACTATAACCAACGTGTTTTGCAAGCTTTAGAGAGTTTAAACAATACTAAAAAAGATGTTATTTTAAAACAAAAAGGCAGATACGATTACGAAGATGCCTTTATTATGATTGAAAAAGGCACCTATTTGGGGTATGGTTTTATTGATAAAACAGAACAGCTTAACAACACCGAAGATTTTGAAACCTTTTTAATACGGCAGAACGATAATAGTGATATTCAAAAGATAATTAGGAAGGTGTTGGTTTAGAAACATCATTGTGAGGAACAAAAATAGAAACGTCATCGCGAGGTACGAAGCGATCTGTTCCTGATGTTGTCATTGCGAGGTACGAAGCAATCTGTTAATTTTTATCGTATTTAATCATGAGATTGCTTCGTCGTTCGTGCCTCTCTTCTCGCAATGACGTTATAAGTCATCAAATAAATCATTCCAATGGGGGTTTAGACTTTCTATTAAATCTATTTTTTTGGCTCTATTTCCTGCTTTTAATTGTTTTTCTCTGCCAATAGCATCACCTATCATTTGATACGTTTCATGATAAACTAATTTGTTTAAATTATAGCGAGCTGTAAACGATCTTTTGTTAACTTTTTCTTTGTGTTGTTGGATGCGTTCTTTAAGATTTGCTGTTACACCAACATAAAGTGTGGTGTTGTTTTTATTGGTAAGTATGTAAATGTATCCTGGTTTCATTTTTATATGTCATCGCCCTTTTCGTCATTGCGAGGAGGTACGACGCGGCAATCTGTTTAAAATTAGCGTATTTTCTTTAAAAGACTGCTTCGTTCCTCGCAGTGACGTTTACTTAGTGAAGCAATCTCTTCAAAATTAGCATTTTTTTCATGAGATTGTTTAGTAAGTATTAAAGATAATTGAAACGCATTGCGAGGAGGTATGATGCGGCAATCTTTTGAAAGTTTGTCTTTCCTTTCATGAGATTGCTTCGTGACTCGCAATGACGTTTTTTACCTATAAAACGCCTCACGAATACCTAAACATAGTTCCCTAAAAAAAATAATGTTGATAAGTGAAGATTATTGACAAATGGTTGTTTTTTGGCTGATTTTTTTCTTTATAAAACTAAATTATCCTTTAATATCGGACGTGCCATTGAAGTTCTACCATCAGATAGCTTACCTGTTTTATGACAGTACTTTTCTGGGTAGTAAGGATCTTCATAAATTTTCCAAATTCTCCATGCCGGAACAGATAATGGTTGCTCTGGATTGAATGGAATTTCCTCTCCTGTTCTTATGCAATATCCAATTTTTTGGTTTTCGTCATAATTGGAATTACTATTTGACGATTCAGTTTCACGCTCTGGTTTTTTTGCAAATTTCTTTTCAATTATAGTTTCAGTTTCAATATCAAATTCATTGAAGAACCTTTTGTCATAGTTGCTCCATCCATTAAAAAAATCATCACAGATATCAAATATAATTTTAGAACCAACTCTCTCTTTTCTTAAGCCAAATAGTTTATTTGAATATTGAGGTCTTCTTATATACACTACTTCACTCGTTTTATGCACTAATTGATGCGTATAATTATAAGTTTCTTCAAAAAGCTTATCCATTGGGTTTAGTATTGTTTTAGAAAAATGCACACCATATTCTACATTATTTACCATGGAATACCCATAAAGATTCAAAGAAGTTATTAAACCTTCCTGTTCATTTGCATAATGTTTTGCATGTAGATCTTTATTATATAATATGGTAATATTTTTAAAGTCTCTAAAATACTCTAAGTCATTCTCATTAAAGCTATTGTGTTTATAGTCTTCGTTTTTTCCAAAAACAATGTATAATGAGATTTTTGGGTTACTTTTTAACTTATCAAAAATTTTGGTTGTGTGGTTATCTAGTTTTATAAATGGTGAAATGATAACTACATATTTTTTAGCATTCCAAATTATATCGGTTAGTTTGTTCTCTAATGCTTCGCCTGTTAAAAATGTACTCATGTTAGGTGGTTTACTATTTTTTGGGTGGTTGTTATTTATTCTTCAAAATAATCTAAATCTATTTTCTTAATTTCTATGGTTTCTGCAACTTGTACTCCAAGGTTATATTCAATTGCAAGTTCAGTAAGTTCTTTACCGTCTATTAATACAATCTTTTGTTGCTTACTATCAATAGCTGTTTGAATGGCGCTAGAAGAGAATCGACTTGTTGTTAAGAAAACACCTTTATTCACGCCTTGTAGGGCAAGCGAGCCAATAAAATTTCTTATTTCGGGTGAGCCTACCGAATTATCGGTAAAACGTTTCGCCTGAATGTATACATTCTCAAGACCTAACCTATCCTGAGAGATAATACCATCTATCCCTTTATCTCCAGATTGCCCAGTGTGTTGTGTAACATCTTCCCTAAACTCACCGTACCCCATTTTTTGCAATAATTGAATCACAAAATTTTCAAAGTATTGGAATGAGTTTTCTTTTAACTTATCCAATAGCTCAGTAGCTAGTTCGTTTTTTAATTCTTTAACTGTAGATGCTAAAACTTCTTCGGGTGTTTGGTCATCTGTTCTCGTAACAGGTCTTTCTTTAGTACTATTATCACTAAAAGTTTTTCGCCATTCCTTGTATTCTGGAAACTGTTCTAGCTGCTTCATACGCAACTTAGTTGGGTTGGTAGCTAAAAATTCTTTACCAGTTTCTGTAATTTGATAAACACCTCTTTCAGGATATTTTATTAAACCTGCTTTTTTAAGATAGCTGCGTGTCCAACCTACACGATTTCTAAACAACCCCATTTGCTTACTTGGAACTTGAATTTTTAAATGCTCTTCAGTGAGACTAAAATGTTTGGTTAGCGCACGCATTACTTCGTTAAGCGTCCATTGCTTGCCATTTGCTAAGAGTTTTAGCATTGGCAACATTATGGTTTGAAAATCTGGTATGTCGTTTTTTAAATTCATTATGTTCTTAACTATTTTCTACTATCTCAATCTCCTCCTCCGTTAAGCCATACAACTCATAAACCATAGCATCAATTTCTTTGTCTGTTTGGTTAATTTGGTTTTGTAGGGTTTGGGCTTTTTGTTTATTATCCTCAAACAACTCTAACCATTCAAACTCATCTTTTTTGGTGAGTGTTGCAATTGCCTCTAAACCATCTTTTACACGTAGTTTGTTATTGGATTTTATTGCCTTATTAAGTTCTTTTATAAAGCCTCCAAATTCTAAATCGTGCCAATTTTGAAGTTTTTTTGTTATTTTTTGTATTTTAAATTTTTGTAGAATATAATATTGAAATTTATTATTTAAAATAGTTTTATTTTCATTTAAATTTAAAATATTATTGACTTTTATTTCAAAGACTCTTTCATTTTCAATAAGAGAATTTGGTACTGGAAGAGTCATAACTTTATCTCTTCTAAAATCATAAAACCCTCCTTGTAAAGAAGTACATATGTTTTTAAGTATAAAGAAGGATACTTTGGAATTTAATAGAGCAACTAAACCTTTAGTCGAATTTGCTATAAAATAGTTATTATTAGTTAAAAGTAAATCTCCTTCTCGATCTAAATAAAAACCACATTCATTTGTAATACTTCTCCAAATAATTTTAGGGCTTTGAATTTCTTTGTAATAATCACAAGGTCTCAAATTCCACCAATTCTTACCTTTATCTCCTCTTTTTTTTAAATCTATTTCAAAAGTTTTTAACCAATTGTATATTGATGGAAAATTACTTGGAATATCAATATCATATTGAGTAAATAACATATACTTAGCAGAATCTACTAATCGATACCTATAAACTTCTTTTCCAGTTGCTACTTTTTTAATAAGCTTTATAGATTTTTTATCTTCATCAATTATCTCATCCTTAATATTTTTATTTATTATGAAAGCTTCATTTTTTCCTGTTTTAATTCCTAAAAAAACTTTTTTGTTTACATATTCTGCTAAACTTTTATGATTGTGAAGTTTTTCAAATAATTCAAATTCATTTTTAGGTATAAAATTCCACAAGCCATTTGAGTCTAAGCTAGAATTATATATTTCAAATGTTTTTGATTTTAAAACCGTAATAGGATCACTTGTATTATGTCTTTTATTTATTTCAGAATATAAAAAGGTTTTTTCTTTATAATCTGGCTTTTTGTTTAAGATAAAAATGATTGGATAAGTAGTTGCATCAGCAAAAACAGGATAATCATCAAAATCTAATAACAACTCCAAATTAGCATCTTCTTTCATCACCTTTCTTATGTTTTTACCATAAGTAGCTTTCAAAAATTTATTGGGTAGAATAAAAGAAAACAAGCCTTCTTCATTCATTAGATTGATTCCTTTTTCAATAAAATAAGTGTATAAATCTGCAACGCTATTATAGCATTTATAGTTTTTTTCTAAATATGGTTTTATCTCTTTAAATAGCTCCTGTCTAACATAAGGCGGATTCCCAATCACCACATCAAAGCCTTTTTTATCATTAGCAGATTGCTTCGTCGTTCCTTCTCGCAATGACGGATTGAATACCTTAGGAAACTGCTCTTGCCAATGAAACGCTTTATCTCCTGCAACTGCTTTACTATCTATTAAAGAGTTACCACATTTAATATTTCTACTTAAATTATTTAATTTTCTACGAGGTTGTGCTGTTCGTAGCCAAAGGGATAGTTTAGCTATTTCTACAGACTCTTCGTTAAGGTCTACACCGTAAATATTATTTTCTAAAATGGTGTTTTCAATATCTGGGAATTGTAAGCCACCGCCTAACACTTTTGTTTTTAGCTCATCAATATAGTTATGTTCTTTTATTAAAAAATCTAAAGCTTGGTTTAAAAATGCACCAGAGCCACAAGCAGGGTCGCAAATGGTGAGTTGTAGCAACCAGTCTCTATAATCATCTAAAACTGTTACTAATTTTGTAATGGTGCTTTTGTTTCGGTTTTTTCTGCCTTTAAAGTATTCTTCTTCTTTAAAACCTAATGCAACTTTCTTTTCATTACATAGTTTGCCAACAGTGTTTTCTACAATGTATTTAGTAATGTATTTTGGGGTGTAGAATACACCATCTTTTTTACGTTTAGATTTTTGTTTATCGAATTCGCCACCTTCAATTTCGGCATTAACGCTTTCGATTTCGTTAAGTGAATTTTCGAAAATGTGTCCTAATATGTTAACGTCTACTTGACTTTCAAAATCGTAAGATGCTAGTTTATAGGTGTGTTTAGATAATAATTCATCGTCTAATTCTAAGCTGTCTAATAATGTGTCTTCTTTAAATAAACCACCATTATAAGCATATATCTCAGCGCGACTATTTGTGCCTTTTCGTCCTTGGTCTAAAAACTTGAAGTATTGTTTAAAAAGGTTGTATAATGGGCGTTCGTCTCCAAAATCTATATCTGCTTTCCATTTATCTATAATTTGTAGTGTGCTGTTTGGTGGTAGTAACCCTCTGTCTTCTGCAAAAAATATAAATAGGAATCTATCAATTAGTTTTTGCGATTTTTTAAATAGGGTGAGTTTTACGTTTTTTTCGATTTGTTGTTGCAAAATAGCATCTTCTTGAGACTTCTCGACTGCACTCAAAGTGACATTGGCATTCTTTAAGCGTTTGGCATTTCGTTTTACTAAATCTCTGAAGAGTTCTCGTTTAAAGAGCGAATAGTCTTTGTAAAATTGCTTTGTAATTTTTTCTTCTTCTACAACTGATGCTTCCTTTAGGCTTAAAGGCACATTATTTAAGATGTTATCTTTTTGAAGACATAGGTAGAATAATTGGAAACGCTCTTTGGTTAACTCGAATAAATTAAACTCTTCAAACTCGGTAGCGTCATTTATATAGAAGCGTAGTTTTTCGAAGTTGGAGGTTATGACATATACGCAGTCTTTTTGGTTAGCTTTATAATCGAACGCCTGATTTCGAATACTTTCTAAATTTTTTGTATTAGTTCCTTTTAACTCTATAACACCGATAGCGGTATCATTTTTTAAAATGGCGCCATCTGCTTTACGCGCATTGTTTTGGTTTTTATATTCTGCAACCAGGTTAAAATCTGCTTTAGGTTTTAAGGTGTAACCTAAAATATTGACAAACAATTCTGTTAGAAATATGCCTTGGTATTCTTCTTCCTTAGAGCTGCGAATATTATCTTGAATGGTTGGGTTTAAAAAGTAACTTGCGTATTTTTTATAAGCACGTTCCAGTACTTGCTGGTCTTGTAGTTTTAATTGTTGTTTTAGTACTGATGGTTGGTATAATGACATAAAAGTGCTTAACGCTATTTGCTTCCCTAAAAATATAAATCTTTATCAGAATAGTAGCACTTTTTTGAATTATTTACGTCATTGCGAGGTACGAAGCCATCTGTTTAATGGTTTTCGTTTTCTTTTGGTGAGATTGCTTCACTGCGTTCGCAATGACGGATGGGTTTGGGAGCGACAGTAACCCTTTGACTCGTTCCACGAGGTACTTTCTATAAAAGGATACTTTTATTTCAGTAATGCTCAGGAAAGACTCTATTCTTATTTTTTTGGTTAGTAAGCACTGAAGTTTGGATTTGGTATTATATTTAGGAGATTGCCACGTCGCTTTGCTCCTCGCAATGACGGTTGCAAATAGACATTGTTTTTTAGGTTTGAAACTGACTTTGGCAGACACCTGCGGGAGCGATAGTAGCGGCATCCTTTGTGCGGAGCTTGGAATGCTTATCATTTTAATCATTTATGATATGTTTATTGAATTGGCGAGATCCCGAAACAAGTTCGGGACTGCTCCGCAGAAAGATATAGCGGATAGCGCGGTTTTTGCTTTTTTCGGCAAAAACCCGCCCTAAAAATTGTACAAATTAGTATCTTCCGAGTTATTAAATTTATCGTATTAATGAGTGATAATAGGGAACTGGAATTGGCGTGGCAGTTTGTGAACCATACGAACCGTTCGATTTTTTTGACGGGTAAGGCTGGTACGGGGAAGACCACGTTTTTGCACCGTTTGAAGAGGCATAGTTTGAAGCGTTTGGTGGTGGTGGCGCCTACGGGCGTTGCGGCGATTAATGCTAAGGGCGTGACGATACATTCGTTTTTTCAGATGCCTTTTGGTCCCATTTTACCTGATACGAATTTGAGTGCGGGCAAGGGGTTTAACCGAAAGTTTAGCAAAACGAAGATTAATATCATTAAGAGTATGGATCTTTTGGTGATTGACGAGATTAGTATGGTGCGTGCCGATTTGCTGGATGGGATTGATAAAACCTTACGCCGTTTTAGAAACCGCAATAAGGTTTTTGGAGGTGTGCAGGTGTTGATGATTGGCGATTTGCAACAACTAAGCCCTGTGATTAAGGAGCAGGAGTGGGAATTGTTACGCCATGTGTATGCTAATGGGTTCTTTTTTAGTAGCAATGCGTTTAGAGATTGTAATGCGATTACCATTGAGTTGAAGCATATTTATAGGCAGGAGAATCCGACATTTATTGATATTTTAAATCAGATTAGAACGAATACCTTAACCAAGGCTGGTGCTGCAGAACTGAATAAACGGTTTGTGCCAGATTTTACGCCCGAGCCTGATGCGGGCTACATTAGTTTAACGACTCATAATAATAAAGCGAAGGCCACCAATAGGGGTGAGTTGGGGAAGTTAACCACGAAACCGTTTACGTATCGTGCGGAAGTGGATGGTAAATTCCCTGAGTATGCCTACCCAAATGCGGTGGATTTGGAATTGAAAGTGGGTGCACAGGTGATGTTTGTTAAGAATGATAGCGACCCTGCGAAACGTTATTTTAATGGTAAGATTGGGAAAGTAATTTTATTGGATCGAGATGAAGTGGTGGTGCATTGTCCTGAGGATGATTTTAATATTAATGTAACACCTGAAACTTGGGAGAATATTAACTATTCGGTGGATGCTGAAACCAAGGCAATTACTGAGGAGAAGATAGGGAGTTATACCCAAATGCCTTTGCGTTTAGCGTGGAGTATTACCATACATAAAAGCCAAGGTTTAACCTTTGAAAAGGCCATTATTGATGCTGCTGGTGCTTTTGCGCATGGGCAAACCTATGTGGCATTGAGTAGATGTAAGAGTTTGGAGGGTTTGGTGTTGAAGAGCAAAATACATTCTAGCCAGATTATTAGTGATGGGAATGTAACGAGTTTTAATGCCGCTGCAGAGGAGAATGCACCCGATGAAGAGGTGTTGCGGGATTCGCAGCAAAAATTTCAGTTGGATTTGATTGCGGAAATTTTTGAGTTTTATGGGTTTTTATATCCGTTAGGCCGAATTCTGGATGTGTATTATAAGAATAGAACGGTGGTAGAAGGGAAGATTGAGGAGACTTTTGTACCGATAAAAAATTGTATTACTAACTTTTTGAAAGTGGCGAATGGGTTTAATGCGCAGTTGAAACAATTGGCTATGGAAGATGATGGTTTAGCCGAAGAGAATAAAGTAATACAGGAGCGTTTTAAAAAGGCGATTGCCTATTTTAAAAGTGAAACTGAGACTAAAATTTTAGCTCCTTTGAAGACGTTTGCGTTTACAACGGATAACCAAGCGGTAGGTGGTGATATTACCAAACAGTTGGATGCTTTTGAAGATTTATTAACCGTGAAGGTGTTGTATTTTAAAGGTTTGAGTGACGGTTTTAATGCGAAGCGATTTTTAGAGTTGCGAGCAAAATCCGTATTTTCTGGGAAGGAAAAGCCTAAAAAAGTACGAAAAGCAGTTGTTGAAGGGACGAGTAATGTGGAATTGTTTGAAAAGCTTCGAATTTTGCGAAATGATATTGCGCAGGAAAAGGAATTGATTCATTATCAGATTTTTGCACAAAAAACCTTGTATGAGATGTGTGAGACCTTGCCAACTAACAAAAAAGAGTTGTTGGAAATAAACGGCATGGGAAAAATGCGTGTTGAAAAATATGGGACTGCTATTTTAAAAGTGATTCGCGCGTATTGTGAAGATAATGACATTGCTACTTCTGGTGACATTGAGATTTTTGAGGCTGTTAAAAAGCCAAAACGACAAAAAGGGGATACTAAAAAGGAGTCTTTAGCCTTGTTTCAATCGGGTAAATCGGTTGCTGAAATTGCGGATATTCGAGAGTTGAACGTAAATACTATTATTGGGCATTTGGCGAGTTTTATGTCTACTGGCGAGGTTAAGATTACGGATTTGATGTCTGCCAAACATTATGAGGAATTGAAGGTGTTGATTCCGAAAACTAAATTTGAGAATTTATCGGATTTGAAACATCAGTTGGATGATAAGTTTAGTTATGGTGAGTTGCGTTTGGTGGTGAATGAGCTTTCAAATTCCAAATAACAAAAACTAAAATCCGAAGGTTGTGCGAAAACGAGATATCTCTTTTTGTTTTAAATTGATTCTCGATACAATTCGCTCCTGCCTTATGAATCACTTGAATTAACATATTAGTTTATATTTTGATTTTAGCTAATCTCTTCTAAATAACAAAGAAATCTTTACGGTTCTCTTTCTTGTCTCTAAGCATACCAATACTCTTGATTTTTTGTAAGGATTTTTAAGTGTTTAGACTAAACGTTAATATTTTATGAAATTAAAAATATTTAGTTAAATTAGTGCACATGAATTTAATAGTACAATCTACCCTTAAGACACTTAAAAAATCTCAAATTTTATTAGATCATATTTCGAATACAGAATTATGTGATGCATCTGTATCGCCCTATTATTCGAGTATTGGATCTCATGTGAGACATATTTTAGATTTCTATGATTGTATTTTTAACTCGGGAGATGCTGGTAAAGTAGATTTAACGGCTAGAAGTAGAAATAAATCTGTAGAGTCTGATTGTGGTTGTGCACAAGGGTATTTGAATACTATCATTTCAAAATTAAATTCGACTACGTTTACTATTAACGATAGCGTAGTAGTTATTGACGATTTAGGTTTGGGTAAAACTGAAATTACTTATACTTATGGCGCCTTGTTATCTCAAGCCAATAGCCATACCATACACCATTATGCTATTATTAATTATATTTTAGATAGTTTGGGTGTTGTGGTTAATGATTCGGAATTTGGTTATAATCCAACCACACCTAAAGCGGTTTCTTCGGAATAAAGAAAGTATTATAATTTTTTAGAGTGTTCTCGATACAATTTCAACAAAAAAGTTGAAATCACTCTAACTTACGGTAGATAAGAGTGTTTTTGTTATTTCTTTTTGAACATACTGTTCATGATGGTTTTAATGCCTTTAAATAACATTACAACAGCTAATGCCGAAATTGCGCATCCTACAATAAGAAGCGGGTAGTATAATTTATCATCTGGTTTACTAAATGCAAAACTTAATAAAATAGGGCCCATAAATAAACTTAAAGCTGCAAAAACGAGTGTTTTTATACCTTTAAAAAGTATTTGTTTGTCTGTTCTATTTTCTTCCATTGTTATACTGTTTTACTGCGTTTCTAACGCTTTTGTATTGGTTTAATAACTGTAAAGCTTCTTCTTCAGAAACATCTATTGCTGCCATTATCATTTTAGTGCCTCTGTCTACAAGTTTGTTGTTGCTCAATTGCATATCTACCATCTTATTACCTTTTACGTGTCCCAATTGTATCATGGTTGCAGTGGTAATCATATTTAAGACTAATTTTTGAGCAGTACCAGCTTTCATTCTAGAACTTCCAGTAACGAATTCTGGTCCAACTACAGCTTCTATAGGATATTTGGATACTTGTGCTAATGGGCTATTTTTGTTACAGGTAATACATCCAGTAATAATATTGTTTTTGTTGCATTGTTTTAAAGCAGCAATTACATAAGGCGTGGTGCCTGAAGCTGCAATACCTACAACAACATCTTTTTCAGAAATGTTATGGTCTTGTAAATCTTTCCAACCTTGGGTTGTGGAGTCTTCGGCAAATTCTACTGCTTTTCTAATGGCCGTATCGCCACCTGCAATTAAACCTACAACCAACTCATGTGGCACGCCAAATGTAGGAGGACATTCTGAGGCATCAACAATACCTAACCTACCACTTGTACCAGCACCCATATAAAATAAGCGTCCGCCATTTTTAAGTTTGTTTACTATTTGGGTAACAAGATGTTCAATTTGAGGTAAAGCCTTTTCAACAGCATTAGGCACGGTTTTATCTTCGGCATTGATATTTTTTAGAAGTTCGCGCACGCTCATCTTTTCTAGATGATTATGGTTAGAATCTTGCTCGGTAGTTTTAATAAAACTCATGCCTCAAAAGTATGAATAAATCCACACTTTTAATCATAAAGCACATCTTCAACTTCTATTTTTTTATCATTAATAAAATCATACAAAGTAAGTTGCCTTAAAATATAATAATCTTGCCAAAAATTTTGAAGTGAGTTTAAATATTGAAAAATAGCTCGGTCTTTTTCTTGAAGAGCAATATTTAAATCTGTAATTGTAATTTTTCCGAGGATATACCTTTTCTTAGAAATATCATATCTTTTTTGAGCTACTTCTTTAGCCTTTTCGGCAGTTACCAAAAATTCTCTTTGGTTAGACCAATTTAATACATGTAAATAAATTTCTTGTTCAAATTCCTGCCTATCTTGATTGATGTTGTTATTGGCCAAATCTAAATCTGCTTGAGCTATTTTAACTCTAGATTTAGACACGCCCCAGTCAAAAATTGGAATGCCAAGTCTAACACGAACATTTTGCTGTCTGTTAAAATCTGTGAATAGATTATTAAAATCGTTACCGTTATTGGAGATTCCAAAATTAGCGGATACACTTATATTTAATCTATTGTTTCCTTTTTGAAAAGCTACTTCTCTTTCGGCTTCTAAACGCCTTCTTCTAAACTCAATAACAGCCTTTCTGTTTTGTTGTGCTTCTTCTAAAGCTTTATCAATTTCTACATCAAAAAGCGGTAATTCATCAGGAATAGTTAATTCTATATTCTCGGTATCTAATTCTAAATATCTTGCTAGATTTTGAGATGTTCTTTTTAACTCAATTCTATTAGAGGTTACACTATTTTGTGAGTTTAAAAGTGTTAATTCAATTTGAAGTAAATCGTTTTCAGCAATTTTTCCAACTTTAAATCTACCTTTTCCAATTTTATATAAAGTGTCTTGATTTGATAAATTAGTTTCAGCAATTTCTAATTGTTTTTGTGCTTTAAGCAACTCAAAATAGCGCCTTGAGGCACTTACCGATATACGTTCCATATTTTCAACAAATTCCTTTTGAGCTTCTTCGTATGCTAAAGGTTCAATTTTTTTATCCCATTTAAAAGGGTTAAATAACAATGAATTTTGAAAATAGTTGATTGTAAATGGAATTACGGAGTACCCAACATTATCATCTAGTCCAAATAATTCTACACGCTCTAAATTAGTATTTATAGAAAGCGTACCGCCTGTGTAAGGTATACTTTGGGAAACGGATAGACCACCTTCTATTAATAGTTGATTTTGATTTACAAAAATATCTTGTCCAGCATCATTTGTTAATCTAAGTACTTGATTTCTATATTCTGGTAGTGTTGCATTTAGCCTTAGCTCTGGAAGAAAACTAGCTTTATAGTTTCTAAATCTCCAATAATTACGCTGATTTTGATTTAGATTAATTTTATAGTCTGGAGATTTTTTTTGCGCTATTTCTATAGCTTCTTTAAGTGTTATTTTTTTTGATTGTGAACACAAAAACAGTGGAAAAATAATAACAGCAATGAGAAGGAGTATTTTGTTTTTCAACATATTGATTTTATGAGATTGATGCATGTTGTGTACTTTTTATTTATTCTGATCGTAGCGCTTCAATAGGTCTTTTATTTGCTGCAGATTTTGCTGGAAAAATACCAAATACCAAACCAACAATTACAGCAATTACAAAGGATATAATAATTGAATTTATTGAAAGTACTGTTTCTATACCAGAAGCAATTTCGATAATGTAGGCTCCTAATATTCCAACAATTATTCCTATAACTCCACCGCCAACGCTTATTAATGTAGATTCTGCTAAAAACTGTAAAATCACATCTTCTTCTGTTGCACCAATGGCGCGCATGATGCCTATTTCTTTGGTGCGTTCTAAAACAGAGGCTAACATTATATTCATTATACCAATACCACCTATTAGTAAGGATATACCAGCAATAATAATAAGTACAATATTAAAAATTTGTTTCGTTTTTTGTTGTTGTTTTAGTAGTTGTATTGGTATTGTAATTTCAAAATCTAATACATCATTATGCTTTCGTTTAAGCATTTTGCTTACAACTTCTGAGGTAGCTTTTAATTGGTTAGAGTTAGATACCTGTATGGTTAGCTTATCTATTTGATGATAATTACCTCGGGGTATTTTTGGTTTCGGACCATTTGAATTATTTCGTCTTGCTAATACATTATCTGTTATTATTTTACGATCTCTATAACGGACCAGAAATGTTTTAGTAGGAATATAAATATCTTGATTCAAATCTCTTATCCCTAAATTTTCTTGAGCTTTATCAGAAATTAGTTTTTCTTCAATTACTCCTATTACTTTTAACCAAACGTCTTTAACTTTTATGTCTTTACCTAATGCACTTTCGCCTGTAAATAATTTTTTTTCAACTTTTCTACCAATGATGCAAACGGGTAATGCATTGTTGCTTTGATATTCAGAAAAAAACTTTCCTTTTTCTATTTCTATATTTGATACATCAAAAAATGACGATGTTACTCCTATAAGTCTTACGGTGTTTTGTTTACCATTATTAATAACATAGGTATTCATTATTATTTCGGGACTAACGGCTTTTACAGAAGGAATTAATGATGCAATTTTTTCAGCATCTAATAGGTCTAATCCTTTAGAAAATCTTTTAGTTTCATTTTGTTCAGTTTGTTCTTCGTCGGTCGTACCATCATTAACACCTTTTTCATCTGCAATAGGCGTAATAACAATATTATTAACGCCTACTAGCTCTAATTGAGATAAAATCTCTTTTTCAGCACCATTACCTATAGCCAACATGGTAATTACTGCAGCAACTCCAAATATAATGCCTAGTGCTGTAAGGAAGGTTCTAAATTTATTAGTTTCAATAGCGTGTAAAGCTTCGGTAAAATTAGACCTAAGTTTCTCTAATAGTATCTTATCTATCATCACTATTTTAGTAGTGTTATGCTTTTATCATCCAAACCTTCTGGTTTACTTAAAAAAACAGTTTCGTTTTCTTTTAATCCGTTTTTAATAATAACTACTTCATTATTTGATGTCCCTAATTCAATCTGTTTTTTTTCAATAGAATATCCAGATTTTACGTAAGCAAAACTGATAGAGTCTTTTGCGAAAACTGCTTCTAACGGCATCATTAGTACATCTTCTTCTTTATGGGTAAGTATTTTATTAGAGGTTGTCATTCCAGGTCTTATATTTTCATTAGTTTCATTTAATTTTATTAAAACCTGAAATAGTTTTACATCTGAACCTTGCTTGTTTTCGCCTACATTTGCCACATTGGTAACTATTCCAGATAACTCAATTTCTGGAAACGCGTCAAAGCCAACAACTACAGGGAGTTCTTTTTTTATTTTTCTAATATCTACTTCGTTGCTATACGTTTTAGATTCCATTTGGGTTAAATCTGGTAAGCTTGCAATAGCAGGTTCCCATGGTGATATTGTAGAACCAACTTTTTTCTTATTACCACTCCAATCTTTAATATAAGTTACCATACCCGCTTCTTCAGAGTGGATGGTAAATTCTTTTTGTAGATTTTTTAATTCTTCTATACGCTTTTTAATTTTTGAAACTTCTGTTGCTACCTGTACCATTTCTGCTGTAGCTTTTCTTTTTTTAATAGAGTAGTTTTCTTTTTTTTCTTTTAAGTCGCGTTTAGTTTTTTCGATATTTATTTCTAACTGTTTTATTGTTGCAGGAGGTTCATAAGTGGATTGACTTAGCTCTATCTCATCTTTTTCAATATTAAATAATAAATCTTTTATTTTATTTCTCTCTTCTTTTAAAGTTAAAGTAGTATCCAATTGTTTTTGAGTATATCTAGATTGTGCGCTTTCTAAATTTAACATCGCATCGTTTATTTTGCCATTAACCTCAGAAGCGTCAAGTTTACCAATATATCCGCCTTTTTTAACAACGGTACCTTCGGCAACTAAATCTTGAATTTTAATTTGGTAAATATTGAATCTTCTAGCATTAATAGGACCATTAATTTTTTTAGAGCTGGTAGATTGCGCTTCGCCAGAAATAATAACTTCATCTAAAAACACTCCTTTTACTACGTTGGTGGTTATAGGTGCGTTTTCTTCTGATGTAGTATTAAAAAATGAATATGCTAATATTAATAAAACGACAGCGCCTATGGCATAGGCTATCTTTTTTTTATTCATTTAGTTTGATTTTATAAGATTGACGGTTAAATGTAGTAAAAAAAACATGACGTATCTATTTGATATAGTTAAAGAAGTTTTAAAATTAGTATTTGGCTAAGTTTTAACATTATTCTGTAAATCAAGTAATTAATTGGTAGTATTACAAAATAAAAAAGCTCCTAAAAAGGAGCTTTAAATTTTTAATTGTATTTTTATTTCTAATTTAAAATAGAATTAAATGTTGCACTAGGGCGCATTACTTTATTAATTAAATCTTCATCTGGCTCGTAATACCCACCTATATCTGCTGGTTTTCCTTGAATATCAATTAACTCTTTTGTGATTTTTTCTTCATTTTCAGCTAGAGTTTTAGCTATACTAGAGAACTCAGCTTTTAAATCAGCATCTTTATTTTGAGTTGCTAATTCTTGGGCCCAATACATCGCTAAGTAAAAATGGCTACCTCTATTATCTATTTCGCCAGCTTTTCTAGAAGGCCCTTTTTTGTTTTCTAAAAGTTTGTCAGTTGCATCATCTAAAGCTTCACCTAAAACTTTGGCTTTAGCATTGTTGTTTACGTTACTATAATGTTCTAACGATACAGCCAATGCTAAAAATTCTCCTAAAGAATCCCAACGTAAATGATTTTCTTTCTCTAGTTGTTGTACATGTTTTGGCGCAGAACCTCCAGCACCAGTTTCAAATAAACCACCGCCATTCATTAATGGTACAATAGATAACATTTTAGCACTTGTACCAACTTCGAGAATAGGGAAAAGGTCTGTTAAATAATCACGTAATACATTTCCTGATACTGAAATAGTATCTTTACCGTCTTTTAATCTTTCACAAGTAAATATAGTGGCGTCAATTGGCGCTAAAATTTGTAAATCTAAACCATTAGTATCATGGTCTTTTAAATATGTATTTACCTTTTTAATTAATTCAGCGTCATGCGCTCTGTTTTTATCTAGCCAAAATACAGCAGGTGTTTTAGAAGCTCTTGCTCTAGTTACTGCTAGTTTTACCCAATCTTGTATTGGTGCATCTTTAGTTTGACACATACGCCAAATATCACCTTCTTCAACATCGTGTTGCAATAAAATAGTGCCAGAAGCATCAATAACTTTAACAGTACCATTAGAAGGAATCTCAAACGTTTTATCATGAGAGCCATACTCTTCGGCTTTTTGTGCCATTAAGCCAACATTTGGTACCGTTCCCATAGTTTTAGGATCGAAAGCACCATGTTTTTTACAAAAATCAATAGTGGCTGCATAAACTCCAGAATAGCTGCTATCCGGAATTACTGCTTTAGTAGCTTGCAATTCTCCTTTTGCATTCCACATTTTACCAGAAGTACGAATCATAGCAGGCATTGAAGCATCTATAATAACATCACTAGGTACGTGTAAATTGGTAATTCCTTTATCAGAATTCACCATTGCAATACCAGGGCCTTTAGCATAAGTAGCCTCAATAGCTGCTTCAATATCTTTACGTTTATCTTCGGGTAATTCTTGAATACGCTCTAGTAAGTTACCAAGACCAGAATTTACATTTACACCAAGCGATTCAAAGGTATCACCATAGGTTTCGAACACATCCTTAAAGAAAATTTTAACCGCATGACCAAAAATTATTGGGTCGCTCACTTTCATCATCGTGCCCTTCATGTGTAAAGAAAACAAAATTCCTTTTGCTCTTGCATCGGCAACTTCTTTTTCAAAAAAGTCTAACAATGCTGCTTTACTCATTACAGTGGCATCAATAATTTCACCTTTTAATAATGGGAAACTAGGTTTTAAAACTGTAGTGTCACCATTTGCGTTGGTATGTTCTATTGTAATAGATGTTGCTTCAGCTAAAGTTGTAGATTTTTCGTTATGAGCAAAATCACCCTCACTCATAGTAGCCACATGTGTTTTAGAATCGCTAGTCCATGCTCCCATAGAATGTGGGTTGTTTTTAGCATAATTTTTAACGGCCTTAGGTGCACGTCTGTCACTATTACCTTCTCTAAGGACAGGATTTACAGCACTACCTTTAATTTTATCATAACGCGACTTAATATTCTTTTCAGTATCAGTTGTAGCTTCATTAGGATAATCAGGAATGGCAAAACCTTTAGCTTGTAATTCTTTTATAGCTGCTTTTAATTGTGGTATGGATGCACTAATATTTGGTAGTTTAATAATATTAGTTTCAGGTTGTTTAGCCATTTCACCAAGTAGTGCCAAATCATCAGATACACGTTGGTCTTCATTTAAAAAATCAGGAAAAACTGCTAGAATTCTCGCTGCTAGCGAAATATCTTTTGTTTCAATAGAAATACCAGAAGATTTTAGAAAAGCTTCAACAATTGGTAAAAATGAGCGCGTTGCTAAAGCTGGTGCTTCATCGGTTTTAGTATAAATAATTTTAGACATGCGTGTCGTATTTTTTAATGTTGTAAAGCTAAAAACAGTAACGAAAAGATGATTTATTTTTAGCGACTGCGAATATACAAAAATTGGTGTTTATAAGTATAGCATATTTAGATGAAAAACACTAGAATAGCATACATTTAGGATAATTTTAATAAATATCTTGAAGGATAAGAATTTATTAAGAATTAATATGAGAAAGTATTAAAAAAACAAAAGCCATATCACTGTAGAATTATATCTATTTTGATATGGCTTTTTTTGAAATTACTTTGCATAAATTTATTTAGTACTATGACTAAATGAGCTTAAGTCTTAAATTTTTAATTTAAGTACAGTTATTTCAATGAAACATGATATTGTGACTTGCAAAATGTATTGATTTATCACGCAATGTCTCGGTAGATTGTTTTCCTAATATGTTTAGTTGCCTAATTCACTTAGTGGATATACCTAAACTTGCTATGTTACAAAAATTTCTGATTCTTGTATCAAAGCGTGACGTTGCGCACTTATAAATTTTTAGCAATCTACATCGATTTATATAATTCGTAACCTCACAGCGTTACATTATAATGTATTTATTATGAATATAATACTTAGAAAACAATACTATGTAAAGTACCTTACTTTAAAAACTTTTAAAAAAGTGCTATAATTTTTTATAAAAATACGAGAAATTGCTCTTGCTACAATAAGTATATAAACTGTAGTTGTCAACTTTTGTTCATAAAAAAAGCCTTGGATATTGTCCAAGGCTTTTAAATTATCTACTAAGAAATACTTATCTTCTTTCTTCTTTAATTCTTGCTTTCTTACCAGTAAGACCTCTAAAGTAATAAATACGTGCACGACGTACTTTACCACGTTTATTAATCTCAATTTTTTGTAAAGCAGGTAAGTTTACTGGAAATATACGCTCTACACCAATAGAGCCAGACATTTTTCTAATGGTAAATGTCTCAGATGAGCCAGTACCTCTTCGTTGTATTACTACACCTCTAAAAAACTGAGTACGCGTTTTGCTACCCTCTTTAATTTCGTAGTATACTGTTATTGTATCACCAGCACTAAAATCTGGTAAGTCTTTTCTTGTTACAAATTCGTCTTGAACAAATTTTACTAAAGCTTCCATTTCTTTATAATTAAAAATAGTTTATTTGAAACAACATGCACGATTATCGCCAGAGGTTAACCCAAAATTGGCTGCAAATATAGCTAATAATCTATAATTTACAATTATTTAAATTTTTATTTTTTTTGAAGTCAGCTTATCTGTGGTATTATTAGCAGCTTAACTGTAAGGGCTGCGATTTATATATTGATTTGTATTTGAAAACAATGAATTCTTGACTAAAAACCTTTAACATTAAATCCTTCTCAAATTATAGTTTATACCTAAAAATTTTTAGTTGATGGAGTGGTTTATTTAATCTCATACTAGATATATGTCGTTTTAATACTGAAATATATTGAGAATAAGTGACTTATATCTGTTATTGAACGAAGTTATCATTTTTTTTCTAACAAAGTCAAGCTCATCAATATTATGAGATTTGGGGTTAGATTCCTGCTTTCGCAGGAATTTATCACTTCTCAACCACAACCCATTTCCCTTTAGTCCGCACCAAAAACTCATCATCATACATCGCTTCAGCTTGTATTCCAGGTAAATAATACGTCCCTAAATAAGCCGCATTCAACATTATGTTAAAGGTTTTGGTATTGTGTTTTCCTTTTTCGGGCAAATCAAAATAAAAATACACACGGTCGTCTCTAATATCGGTATGTCGTGCTGAGGCGCCCGAAGTGTTGCTTCCAAAAGCGGTAAAACGTGTGTTTACAATTTCCCAACCCGATGGAAAAATTTGGGTTAATGCCACATCATTTACTGCATTATTTTTAAGATTACTCACGCCAACGGTTGCTACAAAATCCTGACCCTGCATCAGTTTAGAAATATCCAAACGGTTACCCTGTAAATCTTTGTATTGTACTGAAACGTTTAAACCGCGTTGTGTTGCCAATTCCTGCCCTAGCGGTAATTTGCCAGAATTTAACACCCGAACATACACCACATTATCTTTTGTGTTTTTTAAAACTAAACTATTAACGCCATCAATGATGTTAAGTTTACGCTGTGCAATGGCATTTTTAGTATCAATACTTTCAGTTTTTCCATTTAGGGTATAATTTACGCTTAACGCTTTTCCGCCATTGGCTTGTACTAGTTTTGCCATCGCTAATAAACTGTACGCTGTAGTTTGTGTACTCATCCAACGGTTACTTGATAAATCTTTGGCAATTGTTTCAGCTAATTCACGTGTTTTAGAATTCTTAGTCAGTACCATAGTTTCTAAAGCCATGGCTCTGTTTCTATTTGCCGAACCATAGGTATAATAATTATAACGCTGGGGTTTAAAGTTAATATTAGCCGATTGTGAAATCTTGTCACTAGCTTCTTTTTGTCCAGCCAAAGCATAGGCAGCTGCCAATCGCCATTTGGCTTCGTTTGAAATTTCACTAAACTCCCGCAAACGGTTCATACTTGCCAAATCTGGACTGCCAGCTAAAGCTAGGGTATATAATCGGTATGCTTGTGCCAAATCAGAATTATAACGTCTGTAACTTGGTCGCCAATTTCTTGCGGTTTGCTTTTGGTAGTTTAACCAATTGCTTTTAAAAGTTAGTGGTAATGTATAGCCTTTCTTTTCGGCTTCAATCATAAAATGACCCGCGTAACTGGTGCCCCAATCGTTGGCGCTAGATTCTCCCATCCAATAACTTAAACCACCATTAGGCCTTTGAAAATTACCTAAACGTTTAATGCCTTTTTCAACGTTATCTCTAATTTTTTTCTTTTTATCACGCGTCAAATCAAAAATATCTTCTAAAAATAACTGCGGAAATACGCTTGATGTGGTTTGTTCTACACAACCATGCGGATAGCGAATTAAATACTCCAATCGACGCGTAAAATCCATTGGAGGTAAGGTTGAAAACTCTACCATAGCCGAATTAGTTCCTGCAACCCCAAAGGTTGAAAAGTCTAGAGTTTCAGAGGCGTTTGCTGCTAAGGTTTTATCTAATACTTTTGAGGTGATGGGATTTGTATTTACCACATCCAATTCTACCTTGTAGATTGATTTCTCACCGTTTCCAGTAGCAATTACTTCAACGGTATTTATGCCTTTGGCTTTACTTACATCCAATTCAAAATATGTCATTTGCTCATCGGGTTTCGCAAAACTCAAGGTCTTTTTGGTGTCACCAATAATAGAAATACCATTACTTAATTTCAAACTGATATTGACGTTTTTCATTTTAGACTCCATTGCAAACACGGTAATAGGTAAGGTTACTTTTTCACCAGGACTTAACTTCCGCGGCAATGTTGCCAATACCATCAATGGTTTTTTAACAGGCACGGTTTTGTCTGTACTTCCATAAGCTTCATTTTCGTTGTGTCCAGCAACTACCATCGTCCGCACCGAACCTATATAATTAGGTAGTTTTATTTGATGTGTTTTGGATGTTCCAGCATCTAAAGTAAACGGGCCTAAATAGGTTACTACAGGTTTAAATCGATTCGCTTTTTTGTTTTTACCACCTGCTGCACTACCATCGCCACCAATAGCGAATACCTGATCGATACTACCCGAATAGGCACCAATAACATCATCAAAAATATCCCAAGTTTTTACACCTAACGCTTCACGTTTATAAAATTCAGTCCATGCATTTGGAGTTTTAAAACGCGTTAAATCTAACAACCCTTCTTCTACCATGGCAATGGTATAAGTCATAGGTTTATTGTCTTTTTCAGAAACTTTTACCTCAAACGTTTGTTCTGGTTTAAGTTTATCGGGCATTTGTAATTCTGGATGTAATTTGGTGCTTGGGTTTTCCACCATAATTGGAATAACACCGTACAAACGAATTGGTAAATCGTTAGCTGTAATAGCATGCGGCTGCAATAACGAAATATTGACGAACACATTGGGTGCCATGTCCTTGGTAATCGGCACATCTACAACTGTTTCGCCTTTTGTGGTTTTTACCCATTTATAGTCTAGCACTTCGGTACCATTTTCAATACTTACCAAAGCACGACCTTTGCTTCCTGAGGCAAAGGTGACTTTAGCAGTTTCGCCAACATTATAAGTTTCTTTATCTGCAGAAAACACCAACATTTTTGCGGCATCTTTATCGCTAGATGGGGCTTTTTGCCACCAATTTTTATAAAAGTACGCTGTTCTTCCTGTGGCGTGTCCGCTTACAGGGTCAACCACTCTTATCAAATAGCGACCGCGATCTTCATCTGGAATTTTAATATTTAAATTGGCTGTTCCGTTAGTATTCGTATTCACTTTAAAAGATTTATACGGACGGTGATAATTGCTCGACACATAGCTTGCCAAATCATCATAAGAAGAATTCCACCACCAGCGCCATTCTACTTTATAGATTTTAACTTCAAGGTTATTACGCTTTACGGGTTTACCGTTTTCATCCACCACAACGATATCAAACGTTTGGTTTTCATCTGTAAAAAAAGAACCGTAGGCATTGCCTTTAGGTGAACGTAAACCAACAAATGAACTATAAGGCGCATAAGTTTTTGTGAAGGCATCCATGGAAAAATCGCCACCATTTTCAAACGCGCGCACTAAAAATTGAACGTTTAGCATGCCCGGAGCATTCTTACCAACATTCAATTTTTTGTTGATACTTGCTAAACCCTCTTCATTTACTTTACCTTCAAACACATTAATCTCTTCGGTTTGAAATTTTCGTGTTGGATCGTTAAACGTGTAATTTTTGTAGTTTTTAAAAGCAGTGTATGATGTGCTAAACTTCGCTTTAACTTCGGCTTTTAAGTTTTTTCCTGGTGCTCCATGCAACCATTTTACATCTAAATCACCGTTTAAAGGTTTCTTGTTTGAAAGGATTTCAGTATCAAAATCTACCTTAATTTTTAGGCGATTTGGTTTTACCGTTTCAATTTTAAGCGTTTTATAAAAGGTTGCGCCACCCACTGATACTTTAGCGTTATAGTTTCCTGTTTTATCCTCGGTAGATGTTGGTACCATGAACTTATAAAAATTGTCGAGATTATCTGCCGTTATGTTTTTGTAAACTAATTTTCCATTGGGATCTGTAAGCTCTAGTTTTATGGGATGTTGTTTAGGTATCGGATTCGCATTGTCATTCAGCATAAACGTTAAATGCAAACTGTCTCCCGGTCGCCAAACCCCACGTTCGCCATACAAATAGCCTTTTAGTCCGCGTTGTAATTTATGACCAGATACATCAAACTTACTTAAGGATAACGAATTGCCATCTTGCAGTTTTACATACGTATTATTGTTTCCTTTTGAAACAATAGCGAAGGCTGCATGTTTGTCGGCATCAATGGTGATTAAGCCTTCTGTGTCTGTAGTTTTGCTAGCTAATTCTTGTTGCTGAAAATTATACAATGTCACTTTTGCATTCGCCTCAGGTTCAGTGTTTAAAATATTGGTTACGGCAAAATAGTAAGAGTTGTTAGCGCTTCGCTTTGCGATAACTCCTAAGTTGGATGCTAATAAATTTTGCGACACAATTTTACTTTCGTTGTAATACGCATCGTGACATGGGTTTTGCTGTTCGCGCCAATTATAGCGATAGTTTTTGTAGCGGTACAAGAGATTATCCCAGTACATTTCTTCTCTTAAATCTTCATTTTCTTCGGTTAGATTATCATAAGCATTATCGTCATAATCTTCTTCATAATAATCGTCGTAATCATCGGTTTCAGAATTTGAAATATTGGCATTCGCTTCACAATCGTAAAGTGAATAGCGTTTATCGTAACTCAATTCTACACGATAGATGGCACCAGCATCGGCCTTAAAGTATTTGGATAAATCGATACTATAAGCTTTCCATTTCCCTGAGTTTTCATCGGCAGTTTGCAACTGTATGGTTTCTTTTGCAATACGACGCCCCACTTTTTTAATATCGTATCTGTTGCTGCTGTTTAAATTGTTATCTTGTAAAAACTGGAGAATGTTATCTTCAAAAATTTTAATGACGCGAACATCTACCGCACTTAAATTTACCGCTTCAAAATTGAATTTTAATGCTGTAGAATTTGGTAGAATTGTCCCGTTACTAATTAATCTTACTTGAGGTTTCAATTCTTCAAAAGCAATAGTTTCAGAAAAAGGATGCTTTAATTTATAACCTTCCGTATTTTTTAAGCCTTGAAATACATCTACCTGAATATTACCCACCAGCTTAGTATCTGGATATACTTTTAGCACATTGCCATCTACAATATATTTTGGGTTTTTTACCTTTTGAATAGAGACTAAACCCTCAAAATTTTGTTGTTTTTTTAGTGGATCAGAAAAGTTGATGGATAAAAATTGTTCCGGACTTTGGGTGACTTCAGTATCTACAATAGTGAAGTTGTTTTTTCCTGGAATAGTTACAGTGTTTTCACCTTCATTATTTGCTTTAATGGCATTTCCATGCCACTTTATCAAAATTTTAGAGTCTTCAATAAGCCGATGAATACTATCAATTTTAAATTCAAAATGTTTCGAGCTTTCATTTAATTCATTAAAAACAAGTGGTAGTTTTTTACCATTTTGTGAGGCACTAACTAAGGTTTTAGCGTCTTTAATCGTAATAATATCAGCAGATGTTATAACGCCCTCTAGATATTGCCATTGCTTACTGTAGGATTGTAAACTGTTTGTTTCTACATTAAAACTTGGGGTGATGGTTTTAAACTGAAAGGTGTAAGCCTTAAAGCCATCAGGTATATTTTTGTAAATATCATTTAGTTTAACGGTAATGGTATATTCGGTATCTGGTTCTAAATATTCATCTGGTGTAAAAAGTAATGTGTGTTTGTTTTTAGCGGTTAGTTTGCCTTCAACATGCGGTTTTATACTTATGATGTTATTTGCTATTTCATCACCTGTATTCCAATCTTCAACTGGGTTTGCTAAATTAATTTGAATTGGGCTCGCTGTAGAGGTCGTTCCAGACGTAGTATAACTTATATAGTCTTTAAATTTGAAAAGGTTATCGGTTTCTGTTACTTTCTTTTTACAGGATGAGAGCGCAATTATTAATGCAAAAACGAGACACTTTTTTAATGACATATAGATGAAGATTTAAATGAACAAATTACTGAAAAAAACGAAAGCGTAGGTAGAGTCTCGTTAATTAAATTACGTTAAATATTAAAAGGTTGGCCTTTTGTAAGATGTTAAATAAGTCTTAAGGTTTTTTTTTGATTTTTAGGTTTATGAATAAAAAACCCACCCCTTAATCCCCTCCCTAGAGGGGAAACGATTACGCGGGTAATGATTACAACATATAATTTATGAGCTTAAATTTTCCCCTCCTTGGAGGGGTTAGGGATTAATTTAAAGGTATATTCTCAAAAACCTGAAAACCTTGTAAAGCATTATTACTAGTTTTAGATAGCTTGAATCAGGAGTTAAAAGTTTTATCCACTTCTTAATCCGCATCTTAGAGGGAAATGATTTCGCGAATGAAGATTGTATCATAAAAATTTATTGAGTTTGAGTATTCCCCTCCTTGGAGGGGTTAGGGGTGGGTTTGTAAATCAACTATAACCTTTTCAATCTCAGAAATTACCCAGCCTAAATTATTTTTAACGTCAAGATCGCTAAATCTTATAATAGTTACTCCAAGTGCTTCCAAACGACGTTGACGTTTAGCGTCTTTTTCTTGACGACCTTCTTCAAAATGTATCGTCCCGTCAACCTCAATAGCTAGTTGTAAGTCTTTACAATAGAAATCTACAATAAATTGATCAATTGGTATTTGTCTATTGAACCTTAAACCTAAGGTTTTACCTTTTATTTCTCGCCATAATGCAACTTCACTAAGTGTCATATTATTTCTTAGTTGTTTCGCAAACGGCACTAAATCTGGATTATATGGTATGATTTTTCTTTTCATTATTTTTAATAGTCTTCGGTCTTATTCTAGTTATTAAACGTAATATTCACACTTAAATTTAGTAAAATCCATCGGTGAAATGCAAATTTGAATGTAGTTTCATCGAATTATTAATTTTTTGTAGTCTGTAAATTACCTGTAGCCGTATATTTCAAAAACCCAAATTTATTTATAGTATGAAAACCCTTTATTCTAAAATCTACATTTTATCACTTTGTATTTCAATTTTAATGATCTCTGTGTCTTGTTCAAAAGATGAAGCAGTAACCGAAGATGAAGCCATTGAAATAGCAGAAGTGCTTACCGTAGCCGATGAGATATTACAAATAGTAAACGACCACAGATTAAGCATTGGCGAAAATCCATTAGAAATAAATGTTTTGGCAACCGATTTAGCAAACGAGCATACTGAATATATGATTGCTCAAAACGATATTAGTCATGATGATTTCGATCAACGTTCTGATCGTTTAATTGCTGATGAGAATGCATTAAGAACAGGTGAAAATGTAGCTTACGGGCAACGATCTGCTCAACAGGTTATGGAGGCATGGTTAAATAGCCCAGGGCATAGACGAAATATTGAAGGTGATTTTACGCATATTGGTATTGGCGTTATAAAAAACGATGCTGGCGTGTATTATTTCACTCAAATCTTTTTAAAGAAACGTTCTAGTGGAGTTTAAACTAATATTTTTTATCCACTCCTTTTGTGTCTTCTATAAAGGGAAACGATTATATAAGTAAAAGATATTCATATCAATTTTTAAGTTTAGTACTCCTCTCCTTAAAGGGGTTAGGGATGGGTTTTCAATTCATAGAAAGGCAAGAGTTAAAAAAGCTACTAATCCCCAAACATTCCAATATATAAGTCACCTTTGTCATTCATAGTAGCTCGAAACATCCCAGGCGTATTAAATTCCATTACCATATTACCATTGGCATCAATAGCAATAATGCCGCCATTACCTTTGCCGTCACCAACACTTGGTAATTTATTTTGAATGACTTCTTTTGAGGCTTCAGCTAAGGATAACCCTTTGTATTCCATCAATGCAGAAATATCATAAGCTACCATACCACGTATAAAATACTCGCCCCAACCCGTACTTGATACTGCACAGGTATTATTATTGGCATAAGTTCCTGCTCCAATAATTGGGGAATCGCCAATGCGTCCCCAACGCTTATTGGTCATACCGCCAGTTGAGGTTCCTGCAGCTATATTTCCATGCGTATCTAGAGCTGCACAACCCACAGTACCAAATTTTGAGTTTTGAATATCAGCATCAAAAAACGACGCCACTTTTTTACTTTCAGACGCTTTTACACGTTCTAAAGCCTTCACGCTTTTTTCAGTATAAAAATAAGAAGGGTCTACAATAGTTAATCCTTGTGCTTTTGCAAAGGTCTCTGCACCTGCTCTAGCTAACATTACATGAGGCGATTTTTCCATTACTGCTCGCGCTAGATTGATAGGGTTTTTAACTGTTTTAGTACCTGCAGAAGCCCCAGCATTTAAGGTTTTTCCATCCATTATGGAAGCATCATGTTCACAAGTACCTTCATTAGTAAGTACAGCACCTTTACCAGAATTAAATAGCGGCGAATCTTCTAGAATGTTAATCGTTTGTTGTACTGCATCTAAACTAGTGCCACCATCTTTTAAAATCGTGTAGCCAACACGAATAGCTTCTTCCAATTTATTGCGATATTCTATTTCTTTTTCAGCAGATATATTATCTTTTTTTATAAAACCTGCACCACCATGAATGACTAAGGAGAAAGCTGTTTTTTCTGATTTGCTATTTACAGGTATCTCTATATTTTTCACTTCATTTTTGCAAGAATAAAAAAGAGTAATAGAAACAATAATTACAATGATTTTTTTCATGATATATGCTAGTTTTTAGTGATTAAAGTTACTGATTTTATCATTAGTAAATTTTAATAAAAACAACAACTTATCGGTATATTCGTAAATAATTTCAACATATTTAGTAAACCAATAATTGATGAATACACTAGCGGCTGATTTTGGGATAGATAAAGCACTCAATACTTTAGGCATAAAAGATATTAATGAAGGCACTTCAACAGGTTCTAATAACTTTTCTAATGGAGAAATTATTAAGAGTTATTCACCAGTTGATGGTGAATTAATTGCAAAGGTAAAAGCGACTACAAAAGAAGATTATGAAATTGTAATGACTACCGCAACTTCTGCTTTTAAAACATGGCGATTAATGCCAGCACCACAACGCGGAGAAGTTGTACGCCAGTTTGGAGATAAACTTCGTGAAAAGAAAGAAGCTCTAGGGAAGTTAGTGTCTTACGAAATGGGTAAGAGCTATCAAGAAGGATTGGGCGAAGTTCAAGAAATGATTGATATCTGCGATTTTGCTGTTGGTTTATCGCGCCAGCTTCATGGTTTAACTATGCATTCTGAGCGTCCTGGGCATCGTATGTACGAGCAATACCATCCGCTAGGAGTAGTTGGGATTATTTCTGCTTTTAATTTTCCAGTAGCCGTTTGGGCGTGGAATACGGCGCTCGCTTGGGTTTGTGGCGACGTTTGTGTGTGGAAACCTTCAGAAAAAACACCTGTTTGTGGAGTCGCTTGTCAAAATATAGCGGCTGAAGTTTTTACCGAAAATGATTTACCAGAAGGTATTTCATGTTTAATTAACGGCAATTACAAAGTAGGTGAATTTATGACTAAGGACACTCGTGTTCCATTAATTTCAGCAACCGGGTCCACAAGAATGGGTAAGATTGTAGCTAAGCAAGTTGCAGGACGTTTAGGGAAATCACTTTTAGAATTAGGTGGGAATAACGCTATCATTGTTACACCTGATGCCGATATAAAAATGACGGTGATAGGTGCTGTTTTTGGTGCAGTTGGTACTGCAGGACAACGTTGTACGTCTACACGCCGACTAATCATTCACGAGTCTGTTTACGATAAAGTAAAGAATACCATAGTTGGTGCATATAAACAATTGCGTATTGGAAATCCGCTAGATGAAAATAATCATGTTGGGCCTTTAATTGATACCGATGCTGTAAAGATATACAAGCAAGCTTTAGAAAAAGTAGTTGAAGAAGGCGGACATATTATTGTTGATGGCGGCGTATTTTCTGGTAAAGGTTATGAAAGTGGATGTTATGTAAAACCGGCTATTGCTGAAGCACAACCAGAATTTGAAATTGTGCAGCATGAAACTTTTGCACCAGTGCTATATTTATTAAAATACTCTGGTACTATTGAAAATGCTATAGATATTCAAAATAATGTAGCTCAAGGATTATCATCTGCAATAATGACCAATAATTTACGCGAAGCCGAACATTTCTTGTCTGTTCAAGGCTCAGACTGTGGTATTGCTAATGTAAACATAGGCACATCGGGTGCGGAAATTGGTGGTGCTTTTGGAGGTGAAAAAGACACAGGTGGCGGACGCGAATCTGGTTCTGATGCTTGGAAAATTTACATGAGAAGGCAGACTAATACTATAAATTACACTACGGAGTTGCCTTTGGCGCAAGGTATTAAATTTGATTTATAATTTTTAAGATATTTCGCTTTTCAGTAACTCAGATATTAAAAACAAAGGCTTTTCATTGAGAGAAGAATGGACTCAAGATGACGACACAAAACTTAGAGCCTACGAAATACATTTTGATTATTTGTTTAATCCTGAATTGTCAATATTTTAAATTATACCTATAGAAATGATAAAACAGATATCTTAACTGCACCAGAAATTCAACCTTTATTTAGTCGAGCATCTTTTCATAACATCGGTATTGGTATTAAACTGTATTTTGGATAAACAGATGTTTTTAAGTTCCTTAAAAACATCTGTTTCTAAATACGGATATATTAATTATGTGACTTTTTTTAGTTTTTTGTTTCTTATTTATGAACTTAAAGTGTTATTTTAGAAGCACTTAATTTTTTAAATAATTTAATACACTAACCAAAATGAGTAAAAAAACATCCTATTATCTAGGAATTATACTCACTATCATTATTGGTACTATTCTGTATATTTATTTGTGCTGTAGCGTTTGTTGTGGCAAAGATGGATGTGAAAACAAAAAGACCGAGACTGAAAGTGTAGTAATGCCAGACATTAAAGAAGTTACTAAAAATGCATTTTATATAAGTGATGCGGATGGCGACTTCAACATTAAATTTAATGATAATTTTAATTTTACAACATCAGATTTTGCAATTTTAGAACCTGTTTCTGAAAATGTTGAAAATGGTGTATCTAAACTTAAAACCTATCTATTAGATAATCCTTTAAAAACAGTTGATATAACTGGATTTTATAAAAGTGATGAAGCTAACAATTCTGCATATCCAAATTTAGGATTAGCTAGAGCAAATGCAGTTAAAAATTATTTGATTTTACATGATGTTTCTTCAAAACAGATAGATACTTATGGAGCATTAAATGATGCTATTACGCCAAATGATAGCAATACATTATTTGGCCCTGTAAAGTTTGGGATACAAACTATAGATGCATCAAATACAGCAGCTTTAGAGGCAGCATGTGATGCCTTAAGAGCTAATCCACTTGTTCTACATTTTCAAACAGGTCAAGCTTCAATTAACTTAACTCCTGAACAACGTCAAAAAATAGCAGATATGTCTCATTGTGTGGATAAATTAGGCGTTAAACTACAAGTTGTAGGACATACTGATAACACTGGAAATGCTGCAAATAATGTTATTCTCGGTAAAAAACGCGCAGATTTTGCAAAAGGCTATTTGGTTAAAAATGGCATATTAGAAAATACCATTGTAACATCCTCTAAAGGGCCACACGCTCCTATTGCAGATAATGCAACCGAAGCAGGTAGAGCAGAAAACAGAAGAACAGAAATAACCATTAATTAAAAACTTAAAATATAAATTATGAATTTTTTAGCAATCCATATACCATGTTGGCTTATTCCAATTTTAGTAGGTATTATTTCAGCAATATTAGGATACTTATTAGGTAAACTTACAGGAGGTGGAAACCACGATGATTGTGAGGATAGATTATCAAAATTGCAAGCAGAATTGGATGCATGTAGAAATAAAAGTAGATCTTTAGAGGGTGATTTAAAATCAACAAAAGCTTCATTGGCGTCATCCCTAACTGCAGCTGCAGCTCCAGTTGCACCAGTTGCATCAGCGACAACTTCATCAAACTTAATACCTTTTGATGCGGCAGCGGCAAAGGCTATTTTTGGTAAAAAAATAAAAGAAGACGATTTAACTGTTGTTGAAGGTATTGGTCCGAAAATCCAAGAGCTGTTCCATAATAACGGTGTTAAAACATGGAAAGCATTATCCGAATGTTCAATAGATAAATGCCAAAGTGTTCTTACATCTGGAGGAGATCGTTTTAAAATGCACAAACCAGGCACTTGGCCAAAACAAGCTAAATTAGCTTACGAAGGCAAATGGGATGCACTTTTAAAATGGCAAGATGAGTTAGATGGCGGCAAGTAAAGTCATTATATAATTAAATTATAGAAAACCGTTTCAGTAATGAAACGGTTTTTTTGTATCTTCAAACTAAGCTTAAACCTTTTTAGCGCATTACAGTCTAAATGTTTAGCGATTCACTTTTATTATGAAAATAAGACATATTCAGCATTTGTATAGGCGTGTTGGTTTTGGAATACTACCAGCCACACTTCAAGAGATATCTACGCAAAGTAAAAGCCAAATAGTAGATAATCTCATTACAACTTCTAAAAAAAGTACAATACTTGAAGTTGATATTTCAGAAATCAGGAATATTTTTGGAGGTATAAAGAGTGCTTCAAAAATGGATGCTGATACACGACGAAAACTTCAGAAAATAAGTAGAAAAAAGCAGGTAGAACTTAATGTGTCCTGGATAAATCGTTTAACCAATTCATCTGAATTACTAAGAGAAAAAATGACATTATTTTGGGCAAATCATTTTGTGTGTGAAGATAATAGCATTGTTTACATTCAACAATTCAATAATACATTAAGGACGCACGCTTTAGGTAATTTTGGAGATTTTGTAAAAGCTATTTCCAAAGAAGCGGCTATGACAAAATACCTTAATACCAAGCAAAATAGAAAGCTAAAACCTAATGAGAATTTTGCTCGAGAACTTATGGAGTTATTTACCTTGGGTGAAGGACATTATACCGAAGAGGATATTAAGGAAAGCGCAAGAGCATTTACTGGTTACAGCCATAACTTACGTGGAGTATTTATATTTAGGAAACGACAGCATGACTATACTGAGAAAACTTTTTTTGGTAAAACAGGAAATTTTACTGGAGATGATATTATTGATATCATTTTAAAAAAGCCCCAATGTGCCAAATATATTTGCACAAAATTATACCGCTATTTTGTTAATGATGTAGTAAGTGAAGATCATGTAAATGCGATGACAGATGTTTTTTATAAAGATTATAATATTGAAAATTTAATGCGATTTGTTTTAACATCCAACTGGTTTTATGATGAAAAACATATAGGATCAAAAATAAAATCGCCTATAGAATTTTTAGTAGGGCTAAAGCATACAGTGCCTATTACGTTTAAAACTAAGAAACAAGTATTACAAATTCAACGGCTATTAGGACAAACCTTGCTAGATCCTCCAAACGTTGCTGGCTGGAAAGGTGGTCGCAATTGGATTGATAGTAATACCATTGTACTTAGATTAAAGTTACCATCACTATTGCTCAATAATGCCTATATCTCAAATATTAAAACTGGAAATGAAGATGCTATCATGGACATCAAAAAACAACAATTCAAGAAAAAATATGGTAAACGTTTTAATACAGAAACCAATTGGGATTATTTTAAAAAACATTTTAAAAGCGTGGCATTACAAGATATGGACAGTCATATTTTAGCATGCTCTATAAATGATGAGACAAAAGTGTATTTAGAAGCTTTAGCAAAAGTGTCAAAACAAGAATATTGTATACAATTGATGTCGCTGCCCGAATATCAAATGTGTTAATAAAAAAATAATTTTGCCTTAGAAAAATATGTATTTATGGACAGAAGAAAATTTTTAAAACAATCCTCTCTTGCTAGTAGCTTATTTTTTGTGCCTAGTTTTGTGAGAGCTTTTGAGAAAGTTGCCACTAGTAAATTAGGCTACAAGCGATTGGTAATTATACAATTATCAGGTGGTAACGATGGATTAAATTCGGTGGTACCTTTTAGAAACGATTTGTATTATAAAGAGCGCCCAACATTAGGTTTAACACCAAAAGATATTATAAAATTGAATGATGAAGTAGGGTTAAATACTAGTTTAGCACCTTTAAAACGGCTTTACGATAAAGGCTATGTATCTATAATAAATAACGTGGGGTATCCAAATCCAATCCGGTCTCATTTCAGGTCGATGGATATATGGCAAACAGGTTCAGACTCTAATCAATATTCGCAAAGCGGGTGGATAGGGCGTTATCTGGATACTTACGGTAAAAATCCGCACAGTGCTATAGAAATAGATGATAGTTTATCGCTAGCCATGAAAGGCGAAAGCATGAATGCTATAGCCACTAAAGACCCTAAGATTATGTATAATCTATCAAAAGGAGCTTATCTAAAAAACATAAACAAACATGTGGCAGACAAACATTTAAGCGAGCATAATTTAGGGTATTTGTATAAATCTATGATTGCTGCAGAGTCTTCCGCCAAATATATTTATGAAACCTCAAAAACAGTAACCTCTAAAAAGGAATATCCAAACCATAAGTTTGGAAAGCAAATGAAAACCACTGCGCAATTCATTAATTCTCATTTAAAAACTAAAGTATATTATACCTCTCTTGGAGGGTTCGATACACATGTAAATCAGCAAAACGTCCAAAAGCGTTTACTAACTACATATGCAGAAAGCGTTGAAGTTTTTGTAGAAGATTTAAAAGCAAATAATACCTTTAAAGATACTTTAATTTTAACATTTTCTGAGTTTGGACGTCGCGTAAAACAAAATGCTAGCTTAGGTACAGATCATGGTACAGCAAACAACGTTTTTATTATTGGCGAAAACCTAAAAAAACAGGGGCTTTACAATAATATGGCAAGTTTAAATGATTTAGACGACAATGGCGACTTAAAATTCGAAATAGATTTCCGCACTATTTACGCTACTGTTTTAGATAAATGGTTGCAGGCAGAAGATCAAAAAGTACTTAATAAATCCTTTAAACAACTCCATTTTATTTAAAAATTTGGGTACCAACTTACTTTTGGTATTTAGTTCGCTTATTTATTATGGGTTGAGATTTTAAATATGCAGTTCAATCTTTACTGTGGGAATACTTACTAAATTAATTTCTGTATTCAAGTTTCTAGTTATTATATAGCTTAATCTGTCGTACATTTTGTGTTAAAATAAATAGGATGATGTCAGTTCCTGTGATTTTTTGATAAAAAATCGTATCGAGAACCAATTCATATCTAAAAATTCTTAGTCTCGATACAAATTTCACTTATTTCAATCGTGGAATTCACTTGAATTAGTTAACTTCTACAGAAACGCATAATCTATTATATATTCTCTACGTAAAAAATCTATATTACATATAAGTAATACTAAAACTACGTAGTAATTTTACATAAAAATCCTTTTTTTCGTTTAATTTATTCAAAATTGCATTGAACAAATCAAAAAATTATGTAATAACTACGTGTTTTACGTACTTATTTAAGTATGGTGATACGTTGTTTTTTTAGATATTAAAGTAATTAAAATCAGTAATTTAAAAATTAAACCTGTGTAATAGCAGGTTTTTTTATGTATTAAAAAGAGGTTTTTACATGGGTAAGACCATAAGTTAAAACTAAGACTACTTATATATTTGTCAAAAAATAAGTATTTATACTTAGTAAACTTAAAATAACTATTCAATTATGAAATCTCTTCTAAAGAAAACAACTTGGATTTTGCCCGTAGCAGTATTACTGTTTGCATGTGGTGGTAAAGACAAAAAGAAAGACGTGGCTGAAAGTGCAGCTGCTGAAACTTCAACAACACAAACATTAGATATTGAAAAGCCACAATTAACTTTTGGTTTTATTAAGTTAACAGATATGGCACCTTTAGCTATTGCTAAAGAAAAAGGCTTTTTTGAAGATGAAGGCTTATTTGTTTCAGTAGAAGCACAATCAAATTGGAAAAATGTTTTAGATCGTGTAATCGATGGTCAGTTAGATGGATCGCACATGTTAGCGGGTCAGCCAATTGCTGCAGGTGCAGGATTTGGTCGTCAAGCAGATTTAGTAACGCCATTTTCCATGGATTTAAATGGTAATGGTATTACAGTTTCAAATGATGTTTGGAGCAAAATGAAGCCAAACGTACCAAAAGGTGCTGATGGTAAGCCAATTCACCCAATTAAAGCTGAGGCGTTAAAGCCAGTAATTGATGAGTATAAAAACTCTGGTAAAGCGTTTAAAATGGGTATGGTATTCCCAGTATCTACACATAACTACGAAATAAGATATTGGTTAGCTGCAGCAGGCATTCACCCAGGAATGTACACAGCAGATAACGTACAAGGACAAATTGACGCTGAGGTTTTATTATCTGTAACGCCTCCGCCGCAAATGCCAGCAACACTAGAAGCAGGAACTATTTACGGATATTGTGTTGGTGAGCCTTGGAATCAGCAAGCAGTATTTAAAGGTATTGGTGTGCCAGTAACTACCAATTATGATATCTGGAAAAATAATCCAGAAAAAGTATTTGTAATGACAAAGAAATTTGTAGAAGATTATCCTAACACTGCAACAGCTGTAACTAAAGCATTAATTAGAGCAGGAAAATGGTTGGACGAACCAAGTAACAGAGCCGAAGCTGTAAAAATATTAGCAATGTCTCAGTATGTTGGTGCTCCTGAAGCAGTATTAGCTAACTCTATGACTGGTACGTTTGAATTTGAAAAAGGTGATAAGCGTGAGATGCCAGACTTTAATGTGTTCTACAAGTATAATGCGACATACCCATTCTATTCTGATGGTATTTGGTTTTTAACTCAAATGAGACGTTGGGGACAAATTCCTGAAGCTAAATCTGCAGATTGGTATGGAAGTACTATTAAAGACATTTACAGACCAGATATATGGACAAAAGCTGCAAAGTTATTAGTTGCAGAAGGAAAAATTCCAGCAAGTGATATTCCTACAACAGATGGTTACAAGCCAGCAACTGCTGATTTTATTGACGGTACATCATATGATGCTAAAGACCCAATAGGATATATTAATAGCTTTAAAATTGGTAACAAAGATAAAGCTGCACAATAAAAACACCACATAATATGAGTTTGGGTGAGTTTGAGATATGAGACTTTGTAGTAAATGCAACTATACCGATAGCGAAACTCACCCGAATTAATATTTTAATAAAAAAGCACAGACGATACTAAAGATAAGAATGATGAAGCAAAGTTTAACATTAGGAAAAGTAACTAAATTTATGGGTTTAGGGTTTTTAACCACCTTTAAAGATTTATTCACTGGAAATTTAGAAAAGGAAGATTTTAAAGCCTTTTTACGTAAAACAATTGTACCTATTGTTTCTGTACTTTTATTTATTGGCTTGTGGCATTTAGGCTCTAAGAGTTTATATAATACAGAAGCAGATTTTAAAATTGAAAAAGCTTTAACAGATCAAGGGCCTGAGGCTGCTGAAGCCTTACGTGCTTGTATAGCGTCGGGAGACTCCAGTTGTCAGCCTAATACATTGCCATCGCCTGTACAGGTTTGGGAGTCTTTTCAATCCTTATTAAGAGACCATAACTTAATTAGTGCCGATAAGGCAGCATTTGTAGAAAAAACTGCAGCACTAAATGAAACGCGTGTTGCTAAAGGTTTAGATCCTATTGTATATACTGGTAGACCATCATTTGTAGACCAAATTTTTAGAAGTTTACAAACGGTGTTTGCAGGCTTTTTATTGGCTTTACTAATTGCGGTGCCTTTAGGGATTTTTATTGGATTGAGTCCAACATTAAAAAGTTCTTTTAATTGGTTTATCCAGATTTTTAAACCAGTATCGCCAGTGGTTTGGTACTTATTAGTATTTATGATTGTAAAAACTTTATTAATTGGTTCTAGCGAGGATAGCTCATTTACTATTTCGTTTATAAGTGTGGGTTTATGTTCTATGTGGGCTACCTTAGTAAATACAGCTATGGGTGTATCATCTGTAGATAAAGATTATATAAATGTTGCGAAAGTATTAAAGTTGGGGAATTTTCAAAAGATATTTAAAGTGGTATTACCATCGTCTTTACCTTTAATTTTTACAGGTTTAAAAATCACGTTATCTGTAGCGTGGATGGTTTTAATTGCCATTGAACTTTTGGCACAAAGCCCTGGTTTAGGTTTGTTTGTTTGGGAGGAATTCCAAAATGGTGCAAACGACTCCAATGCTAAAATAATTGTAGCCATGTTTGTTATTGGTATCATTGGGTTTTTATTAGATCGCTTAATGTTAACTATACAAAACTGGGTAAGTTTTGAGAAAACAGACGCAATATAAATAATGTTGATGTGTTGAGTTGTTTAAGGGTTGAATCGATTAAACAATTACACAGATAAACTATTAAACATTAAAAAATGGCATACTTAGAATTAAATAACATTTATAAAACCTACGGACAGGGTGATAGTGCTACCGAAGTACTTTCTAATATTAATTTAACGGTTGAGGAAGGTGAATTTGTTGCTATTGTTGGGTTTACAGGAAGTGGAAAAACAACACTTGTAAATTTAATTAATGGATTACTGGAGCCTACAAGTGGTGAGGTGTTATTTAAAGGAGCCCCTGTACAAGGAACGAGCCATGAGCGAGGTGTGATATTTCAAAATTACTCGTTGTTACCCTGGTTAACTGTTGGGCAAAACGTTTTTATGGCGGTAAAGGAAGCGTTTCCGAAAAAATCTAAAAGTGAATTAAATGCCATTGTTGCTGATTATGTAGAGATGGTAAGTTTAACGCCTGCGATAAATAAACGCCCTAAAGAATTATCGGGAGGTATGCGCCAACGTGTGGCTGTTGCCCGTGCTTTAGCAATGAAGCCGGAGATGATTATTATGGACGAACCGCTTGGTGCCTTAGATGCTTTAACGCGAGGTAATTTACAGGATGAGATTTTAAATATTTGGGGAAAAGATAAGCGCACCGCTTTATTGATAACCAATGATGTAGATGAAGGGATTTATATGGCAGACCGCATTATTCCGCTACGTCCCGGACCAAATGCAACCTTAGGGCCAGAGTTTAAAATTGATATTGAGCGCCCACGTGATAAAACCGAAATGAATGATAATGCAAATTTTAAGAAAACAAGAAATGCGATTATTGAGTATCTAATGGATATTGGGGCAGAACGTAAATCTCAAGCTATAGAAGAATATGTTTTACCAGAACTAACTCCAAAAGATTTTGTTAACCGTTTTAAATAAGTATCAAAGATGAGTGTTATAATTGAAAATAAAACAAAAATTATTACTGAGGCTGCAGGGTTTCCTTCTGATGATGTGATGCTTGATTTAAAGAATTTAAAAAAAGTATACCCAACACCTAAAGGTGATTATGTAGTGCTTGAGGATTTAAATCTTCAAATTCGTAAAGAAGAATTTGTTACTATTATTGGGCATTCAGGGTGCGGTAAAACAACTATGCTATCTATGATTGCAGGATTAAATCCTATTTCAGGTGGTAATATTTCGGTATTAGGAAAACATATTAAAGGCCCAGGACCAGATAGAGGTGTCATATTTCAAGCGCCTAGTTTAATGCCTTGGATGACGGCTTTACAAAACGTAATGTTGGGTGTTAACCAAGTGTTTCCTCATGCTACAAAAGCGCAACGTACTGATATTGCAAAATACTATTTACAAAAAGTTGGTTTAGAAGATGCGTTTAATAAACGCGCTTCAGAATTATCTCAGGGTATGCAACAGCGTGTTGGTATTGCTAGAGCCTTTGCCATAAAACCTAAAGTGTTATTGCTTGATGAACCTTTTGGAATGCTAGATTCTTTAACGCGTGGAGAGCTTCAAGATATTTTAATTGAAATTTGGAATAAGGAAAAAATTACTGCAGTAATGATTACACATGATGTGGATGAAGCTATATTTTTAGCGGATCGTGTGGTGATGATGACAAGCGGACCAAAAGCTAAAATTGGTGATATTTTAAACATAGATTTTGAAAGACCAAGAACTAGAAAAGCGGTTTTAGAACACGATGATTATTACAAATACAGAAAACACTTAATAGACTTTTTAGAGCACTAGAAAGTAAATACTAACACATATAAATACAAAAAATAATAGTTTATAAAATTCACGAAATTTTATAGGCCTTGGAAACGTACAATCTTAAAACAACAGAAATACATTAAAAACTCGAACAAAACTTAAACAAAAAAACAAGTAAAAAATGAAAAAACAATATGTATTAATAGGGGTGATGGCATTGATAGTTCAATTTGCACAAGCGCAGTTTACTTTAGAAGGAGAATTTAGACCACGATCAGAATATTTTGGTAATGGTGGAAACTTTACAGGAGGTACGTTTCCTGCTCAAACAGCATTAGATTCTGATGAAGGTTTTATAAGAACAACCGTAAGAGCAGCACTAAAAGCGGCTTACACAGCTGAGACTTATAAAGTTTTTATAAACTTTCAAGAGGTATTTGCATTTGGTGATAGACCACAAATTGCAACTGCTGGAAATGGAAATTTTAGAGTACAGGAAGCTTGGGCAGATTTAAGACTGGGAGCATCTTCTAGTTTAAAATTAGGTCGCCAGTCATTATCTTACGACGACCAAAGAATACTTGGTGGACTTGGTTGGGCGCAACAAGCAAGAACGCATGACGCTCTTGTGTATAAATATAAGAAAAATAAATTGAGCTTAGATATTGGTGGAGCATTAAACACTACTGTTGATGAAATTTACAACACAGCAAATTTATTTTCTTATAGAGATATGGTATTTGCTAGAGTAAATACAAAAGGAGAGAAATTAAACTTTTCGTTTTTAGCGTTACTTAATACATTTCAAAACGGAGGAGATAATAACCCAGCAACACCACCAACAACAGATAGAAAAGCATCATTACTTACTACAGGGGTGCATGCAGGTTATAAAACAGGTGGTTTATCATTAACAGCAAATTTATACCTGCAAGAAGGTGAAAGAGTTGGTGGTGTGGATGTCAAAGGAGCGTTATTGTCAAGCTTATTAGCTAAGTATAAAGTATCAGATAAGTTAACTTTAGGTGCAGGTTACGAGAGTATCTCTGGTAGAAAAGATGATTCTGCAGCGTTCTTTCCATTATACGGTACAAACCATGCTTTTAATGGTTTAATAGATAGATTTTACGTAGGTAACCACGGAAATGCTGGAGGTTTAAATGATTTGCAGGTATCGCTTGCTACAAAAATATCTGGTTTAGCAGTAACGCTTACAGGACATTATTTTACAGAAGTAGAAGATGTTGATGGCTTTGATGGTAAGGATTTAGGATCTGAAATAGATTTAGTAATAGCAAAAAAGTTTAAAGAATTTAAATTAGTTGGTGGATATTCTCATTTTTTCGAGCAAAGTGCAGTTGCTGATTTACCAGGAGTAAAGAGTACTCAAAACTGGGCATGGGCCATGTTAATTATTAAGCCTAAGTTTTTAAACACAGCTAAATAAATTATAATAGTTACTAAATTTAATTGGAGTTAACTGTAATATTATAAGGTGTTAATTATATTAAAATTCCAATGTTTTAAACCCCGCTTTTAAGCGGGGTTTTTATGTAAATTGTTTTAGAGTAAGTGATTACCAGTTCAAATTGATTTTTGATAATAATTTTTTAATATTCTCTAGATTGTAGTATTATTTTAAAAATAAAAAGACACAAGAATTTATTTTGAGAATGCTTAAAAAAAGAAATTGCAAATGCGTAACTAAAAAATGCCCGTTATACTTTTAACCCGTTGTGTATTTTGAAAAAACTCTATCAATTCGAGTGAATTTAACGATTGAAATCAGTGAAATTTGTATCGAGAATAAGAATTTTTAATATGAATTGGTTCTCGATACGATTTTCTTATCAAAAAAATCACTCGAACTGACATTACACTGTTTATTTCAACTTAAAATGCACAAGGGTTTTTATTTAAATAATGATATAGATAACGTAAACGCATAAAAAAAACCTTGAACCTATTCTTTCGATTTGGAGTACAAGGTTTTATTAAATGATTAATAGCGATGCAAAAATATGGTTTTCCCGTAAATTTTGAAACCTCTAAAGTTAAATTAAGGTTAAATCAGTTAACAAATGTTAATTATACTTCACTTTTCTTAAAATACGCATAGCTTCCTTATACATAAGATAAACACCGTTATTTTGTGCTTTTAAAAAGGGTTTAGCATCCTGTAACTTATCAAGCGCATCTTTAAAATCGTTTAAATAACAAATCAAATAGTTAGAAGGGAGTTGGTTTAAATCAGACAGATCATTTTTAGTTAAAGTCAACCCTTTTCTTAATTTTTCTAAGAGCGCATTGTTCGTATTGTAAATATGATGTAGTGTTTTTTTATTGAATTGTGGCGGATTAAATAATAACTTAGTTACAATATTATAATGGGCATTATCTTGAAAACTAATCACAGTTTTTTCCAGTGGGTAATACTTAAAATGTTTTTGGTAGCCAAAGTTTACATATTCAATAATCTCAAAAGTGTTTTCTGTTATTTTTATAGAAACTTCATCTAAGGCAGAAAAAAACAAACGTACTTGTTCGTTTATCAATTCAATATCAACTCTAGAGTAAAATACATCTTCTTTTACAACCTTCTTCTGGCCTGCCCAACATACCACAAAATATTCTTTAAACACCTTGTATTGTGCATTAAAATCTTTCCGGGTATTCATAAAATGCATTACACCGTCAAGTGTGTGCTCAATATTATTTTGCGCATTGTTTTCTATGGCTTCTACAATTTTAGAATTCACATCTTTAATATCGCTTTTAAATACCTTGGGCATACTTATGCTACCGTCTCTAAAAAATACAGAACCCCCATAATATTTCCATATATTTTTTTTGAGAGCAGTAAGTTTTCCTAGGGGTCTTATAGTAACTAGTCCAACTACTTTATCCTCAGGTAAGTTAGGAAACGGAATGTTTTCATACTGAACAATTGGCGGATTAGTTAAATATGCATTTATAAGATTTTGAATTTTACTATCATCAAAAAAATCAACACCTAAAATGGAGTTATCGGTATCTTCAACACCAATTACGATATACGAATTGTTTTTTGGGTTGCTGTTAGACAGCGCACAAATATGTTTTAAAAACTTTGCTTTTCCTTCTTTTAGGCTAATATCAATTTTTCGCTTTTTGTCATAAAAACTGTTCTCATCGTTATGAGCTAAAAGATGTTTTATGAGTAGGCGTTTATTAATCATAGTTTTCATTCCTGCGAAGGCAGGAATCTGTTTGGTATTAGTTTAAAATTCTATTGGGATGGAAACTTCGATCTTCTATTAAATTATATAGGTGTAAATGCTTTTCAGCAATATTTGACTTTTGCTCATTTAAAACCATAAATTCAAAATTATTAATTCTAAAAGCGTTTGCAAATACTAGCAGTTTTTCAGGTATCTGATTTACAATTGGTAATGCTTCAAAGCTAACACTAGCACCCAAAATATAAGTAATATTCATTTAAATTTCTTTTTTAACCGTTACACTATTCGCCTGCGCCGTACAAAACATCAAAACATCAGCAATATTAACATGTGCGGGTCTAGATACTGCAAAATAAATTACTTCGGCAACATCTTTAGCTTGTAATGCCTTAAAGCCAGAGTAAACGTTGTCTGCTTGTTTGCTACCCTTAAACCGTACTTTAGAAAATTCTGTTTCCACCATCCCAGGATTTACAGCGCCTACTTTTATGCCAAACGGATTTAAATCTACGCGCATGCCTTCAGTAATAGCTAAAACAGCATGTTTACTACCACAATATACATTACCTTTTGGGTACACTTCTTTCCCGGCCGATGACCCTATGTTGATAATATGTCCAGATTTTCTAGCTGTCATTTGCGGGATAATAGCTTTACTAACATACAATAGGCCTTTTACGTTTATATCCATCATGGCATCCCAATCGTCTAAACTACCGTCTTGAATAGCGTCTAAACCATGAGCATTTCCTGCATTGTTTATTAAAATATCAATCTGCTCAAAACCTTCAGGTAAAGATGCAATAGCCTTTAAAGTATCTTGTTTATTACGCACATCAAAATTTAAAATATGTACATCCGTTAGTCTGCTTAGTGCTTCTTGTATGGTTTCTAGTCGGTGTAATCGCCTACCACAAAGCACAAGTTTAATGCCTTGTTTTGCAAATTCGTAGGCAGTAGCTTCACCTATACCGCTTGTTGCACCCGTAATTAATGCTGTTTTATTCATTGTAAAGATTTAATTGTTTTTAAAAATACCTAAAAACAAATGTAAATTCATTCAGTAACTGTAAGATTTAATTAAAAATTTATTCACGATATACTTTCAATTTTCGAAAATCATATCATAATTAATAGTTAAAGTCATATTTCATAATATTCCGCTCGTTTTTTAACCAATTTTTAACAGGTTTCGAATAAAAATTTTAACAATTTGCAATGCTAAAAATATGAGCTTCATATTTACTCTCTAAAACTTAGAAAATGATGGAAGAAACTAGTACAATTGATATTAAGTCAATTAATGAGAAGATTGAAAAGGAAAGTGCCTTTGTAGATTTACTAACTTTAGAAATGAATAAAGTTATCGTGGGGCAAAAACATATGGTAGAACGATTACTAATTGGTTTGTTAGGTCGTGGTCATATTTTATTAGAAGGTGTACCTGGATTAGCAAAAACTTTAGCTATTAACACCTTGTCTAAAGCAGTAGACGGTAGTTTTAGTAGAATACAGTTTACTCCAGATTTATTGCCTGCCGATGTTACTGGTACTTTAATTTATAATATGAAGGAGAATGACTTTTCCATCAAAAAAGGACCAATTTTTGCAAACTTTGTGCTTGCCGATGAGATAAACAGAGCGCCGGCAAAAGTACAGTCTGCTTTACTGGAAGCGATGCAGGAAAAGCAAGTAACTATTGGAGACGAAACATTTGTTTTAGATAAGCCATTTTTAGTAATGGCAACCCAAAACCCAGTAGAACAAGAAGGAACGTATCCTTTGCCAGAAGCACAAGTAGACCGTTTTATGTTAAAAACAGTAATTGACTATCCAAAATTAGACGAAGAGCAGTTAATTATGAGAGCTAACTTAAAAGGCGCCTGGGATAAAGTAAATCCTGTAGTATCTGTAAAGCAAATTTTAGCAGCACAAGAAGCTGTTAAAGAGGTTTACATGGATGAAAAAATTGAAAAATACATTTTGGATATCATTTTTGCGACACGATATCCTGAAAAATATAGACTTACCGATTTAAAACCACTAATTTCTTTTGGAGCATCGCCTCGTGGAAGTATCAACTTAGCTACTGCAGCAAAATGTTATGCATTTATTAAGCGTAGAGGTTATGTAATTCCAGAGGATGTTCGTGCTGTAGTGTATGATGTGTTGCGTCACAGAATAGGTGTTACCTATGAAGCAGAAGCAGAAAATATAACTTCTGAAGACATCATTAATAAAATTATAAATGAAATTGAAGTACCTTAAATTCCATCCTAAATCCTTCTTAAATGCAAGGATTTCAAATGGCGATTAAATTTAAAGTTTTTAAAAGCTCTCACTCCTTTGGAGAGAGGGTTTGGGAGAGAGGAAAATGGATACTAAAGAATTACTAAAAAAAGTACGCAAAATTGAGATTAAGACACGGCGTTTGTCTGATCATATTTTTGGAGGAGAATACCATTCTACCTTTAAAGGGCGAGGTATGACGTTTAGTGAAGTGCGCCAATACCAATTTGGAGATGATGTAAGAAGTATAGACTGGAATGTTACCGCTCGTTATAATGAGCCTTACGTTAAGGTATTTGAAGAAGAGCGAGAGCTTACCATGATGCTTATGGTTGATATTTCGGGCTCAGAATTATTTGGTACAGAGCAACAATTTAAAAATGAAGTGGTTACTGAAATTGCAGCAACATTAGCTTTTTCGGCAACCCAAAATAACGATAAAATTGGTTTGATTTTATTTTCAGATCAAGTAGAATTATTTATTCCGCCTAAAAAAGGGCGTTCACACGTGCTTCGCATTATTAGAGAACTTATAGAGTTTAAACCTGAAAGTAAACAAACCAATATTGCAGAAGCCTTAAAGTTTTTAACTAATGTGATGAAGAAAAAGGCAATTGTATTTGTGCTTTCTGACTTTATTGCGGATGATTACGAGCGCACTATGAAAATTGTATCCGGTAAGCATGATGTTACAGGCATACGAGTTTATGATAAGCGAGAGGAAGATATCCCGAATTTAGGAGTGGTACAAATGCAAGATGAAGAAACTAGCGAAATGATGTTAGTAAACACTTCATCAAAAAAAGTACGACAAAACTATGCGCGATTCTATAAGGATAAAGTAACGTATTATAAAGAAACATTTTCACGCTCTGGAGCTGGTGTTATTGATTGTAGAGTAGATGAAAGCTACGTAAAAAAATTATTAGGATATTTTAAACGAAGAGGATAAAAGTAGTAACGATTTATGAATAATGATATACGATTTATGAAAGCAAAACGCACTGTATTCGGTCTTCCGTTTTCGGTTACTTTTTCTTTGGTGTTCTGTTTTTTGTCTTTATCTGCCTTTTCTCAGGTGTCGTCTTCAATCGATTCTTCATCTATAAAAATAGGTGCACAAATCACCTATAAAATTCAAGTAGAAACAGATACAACAAGTTTGGTAGTATTTCCAGAAGGGCAAACCTTTACACCTTTGGAGATGATTGAGTCTTACCCCATTGATACGATAAAAAACAAAGACAAATTTAGTTTAATAAAAAAATACGGTTTAACACAGTTTGATTCTGGCACATACACCATACCTAGACAAAAAATTATAGTAGCCGATAAAACATTTTTTACCGATTCTATTAAAGTTGAAGTAAACACAGTTGTTGTTGATACTACAAAACAAGGACTTTACGATATAAAACCACTAATTGAAGTTAAAAAACGAGGTAGTAATTGGTGGAAATATCTATTAATTACACTACTTGCTATAGGTGTTATTGCAGCTGCACTATGGTGGTTTATTTGGAGACAAAAACCTTTAACTGAAGAAGAGAAAATTGCATTATTACCACCTTATGATCGTGCAAAATTGGCACTACAAAAATTAGACGAAAGTCATTATTTAGAGCATGAGCAGCTTAAAGATTATTATTCTGAATTAACGTTGATTATCAGAAAGTATCTAGACGAGAAAGTATACGATCATTCTTTAGAAAGTACCACAGACGAATTGATAAGTAGGTTACGCTTATTAAAAGAAGGGAATCAAATAGATTTGAGTAAAGACACTATAAAAAATATAGAAAGTATTTTAAGACGTGCCGATTTGGTAAAGTTTGCAAAATCTGCTCCAGATGTGGCATTAGCAGAATTGGATAGAACTACTATTGATGCAGAAATAGACCATGTAAAAGAAGTTTTGCCAGAGCCAACTGAAGAAGAAAAACTTTTAGATGCGCAATATGCAGAAGAACAAGAGCGTAAAAAGCAACGTAAAAAAGTATGGATAACAGTTGGTATTAGTGTGTTTCTGCTTTTAGCTGCTATAACTGGATTTTCTATAAAATATGGATTTGATTATGTAAAAGATACTGTTATTGGCCATGAAAGTAAAGAGCTTTTAGAAGGCGAATGGGTAACCAGTGCTTATGGTGTGCCGCCTGTAACTATTACTACACCTAGAGTGTTAAAACGTATAAATGTAGAGTTACCAGAAGAAGTAAAAGCACAACATGAGGCTATTGTTTTTAATTATGGAAGTTTACTAGAAGGATTTTACTTAAACGTAGTTAATTTAAAATTAAAAAATCCAAAAACAAAGTTCGATTTAGAGAAGAGTGCAGAAAAATGTATCGGCGATTTTGAGCAACAAGGCGTTGAAAATATGCTGGTTAAAAGGGATAAATTTATTACACCTAATGGTGCTGAGGGTTTAAAAATTCATGGTACAGCTAATTTTCCATCTATTCTTCAAGATGATAAAGAAAGAGGGAAGTATGTATTATTGTTGTTTAGTAACGAAAACGTAATGCAACAAATAATAATTACATCTAAGGAAGACGATATTTACGCAGATAAAATAGTTGAGCGTATACTTAATTCTATTGAATTGCAAAACGAAGAAAAAGATAACGAATAATGTTAGAGGGCATTGAGTTTTTAAATAAAGAAATGTTTTGGTTGTTATTGCTACTACCACTAGCTGCTGCTTGGTATATTTTAAAACATAAAAAACAGACTGCTGCACTAAAAATATCGAGTTTAAAAGGATTTAAAGTAACCAACTCGGTATTGCCAAAACTAAAGCATATACTTTTTGTATTTAGGCTTTTGGCATTGGCATTATTAATTACAGCACTGGCCAGACCACAATCTGTAGATGTATCTAGCAAAACAAAAACAACGCGAGGTATTGATATTGTAATGGCTATTGATGTATCTGCGAGTATGCTAGCAAAAGATTTAAATCCTAATAGACTTGAAGCTTTAAAAGATGTAGCTTCTGAGTTTATAAAAGGGCGCCCAAACGACCGTATTGGTTTAGTAGAATATGCCGGAGAGAGCTACACGAAAACACCAATTACAAGCGATAAAGCTATTGTGTTGCGCTCTTTAAAAAGTATAAAATATAATACAATTATAGAAGGTGGTACAGCAATAGGTATGGGTTTAGCAACTTCGGTAAACCGATTAAAAGATAGTAAAGCCCAAAGTAAAGTTATTATTTTACTTACTGATGGTGTAAACAACTCAGGATTTATTGATCCAAGAACTGCAAGCGAACTCGCGGTAGAGTATGGTATTAAAACATATACTATTGGTTTAGGAACTAATGGGATGGCATTATCTCCTGTGGCTTTAGACCCTAGAACCGGTAGATTTCAATATGGAAGAATACAGGTTGAAATTGATGAGGATTTATTAAAAGAAATTGCTGATGCCACTGGTGGTAAATATTTTAGGGCTACTAATAATGAAAAGTTACAGGCCATTTACAAAGAGATAAATAAATTAGAAAAAACCGAAGTAGAAGAGTTTAAGTTTTATAATTATGAAGAGAAGTATCGCCCGCTATTATTATTAGCAGGACTTTTGTTACTTCTAGAATTACTACTGCGCTTTACTATTTTTAGAAGCTTTGTATAGCATAACTAACAGTAAACAAATACACAGATAAACGAATACACATAAACAATGTATCAATTAGATGAAAAAATATGGTTTTGGACGTTGGGAATAATCCCAGTGATTATCCTGTTCTTTTTGGTGCTTCAATTTTGGAAATATAATACCCAAAAGAAATTTGCAGATAAGCATTTATTAAAACGCTTAAGTCCTGATGCTTCATTCTTTAAATCGGCATTAAAAGTTGTGTTGTTAAGTTTAGCATTTTTATGTTTATCTATTGCTTTGGTAAATCCAAAAATTGGCACAAAATTAGAAACTGTAAAACGCGAGGGTGTTGATATTGTTTTTGCGGTTGATGTTTCTAAAAGTATGTTGGCAGAAGATATTGCACCAAACCGTTTAGAAAAAGCGCAGCAATTGGTTACACAAATTATAAATAATTTAGCTAGTGATCGTGTTGGGATTATTGCCTATGCAGGAAAGGCGTTTCCGCAGTTGCCAATTACTACAGATTATGCATCGGCTAAAATGTTTTTAAATAATATGAATACCGATATGTTGTCTTCTCAAGGTACAGCAATAAATGAAGCTATAAAGTTGGCCACAACTTATTTTGATAATGAAGAGCAAACTAATAGAGTACTTATAATTATTTCGGATGGAGAAGACCATAGTGAGGCCGCCATTGATGTAGCAGAACAGGCTAGTGAAGAAGGTATTCGTATTTTCACCATTGGCGTAGGTGATGTAAAAGGCGGACCTATTCCATTAAAACGAAATGGCGTTGTGGTGAGTTATAAGAAAGATAACCAAGGTGAAACCGTAATTACAAAGTTAAATGAGGATACCTTAAAAGGTATTGCTGAGGAGGCAAATGGTGCATATATTAATGGAAGAATAACAAATGATGTAGTAGAACGTATTAGGGAGATTTTAAACAAAATGGATAAAACTGAATTTGAAGCTAAACAATTTGCTGATTTTAAAGACCAATTTCAATGGTTTTTAGGTTTTGGTATTTTCTTCTTGTTTTTAGATATATTCCTATTAGAACGTAAAACAGCATGGTTAAAAAAGTTGAATTTATTTAATGAGAACTTATAGATAGGTGAAGTTTTAGTAAAACCAACAGCTTTAGCAAGTATGCCCGCGTTAGGGATTGTAGTGGCATCCTTTTTTGAAGCATGAAAAAAAGATATAACGGAAAGCCCGACCCTTTAGGGTAACGCCCAAATTTATATTTTTTTTAACGGAATAAAAAGGACAGTTTTATAATTTAGAAATAAGATATTTAACAATGAAAAAATTAGTAATATTCGTAATAACATGTTTTTCTTTTCTTGGATTTTCTCAGGAAAATAAAGAACGTTTATTAGCTGAGAAAAAAGCGAATAATTATGTGTATGAAGCTAATACATTGGTGAGTGAAGATTTTGTTGCTGCCGAAATGGAATACAGAAAAGCATTATCTAAACAATCTGATAATATTGCTGGAATGTATAATTTAGGAAATTCGTATTATGAAAAAGGTAATTTTGATGAGGCTTTATATAGACACCAACAGACTGCTAAATTAGCAACCTCTAAGGATGCAAAGCATAGAGCATTTCATAATATGGGGAATGTGCTTATGAAAAACAAAAAATGTGCTGAAGCTGTTGAAGCTTATAAAAGCGCGTTGCGAAATAACCCTGCAGACGATGAAACACGCTATAATTTGGGTATAGCAAAAGATTGTGCTAAGCAACAGGAAGACGAAAATAAAGACGACGAGAATAAGGACGATAAGGATAACAGCGACGATAAAAAAGACGAAGACAAAGAAAATAAAGACGAGAATAAAGAAAACCAAGACGATAAAAAAGACGGCGAGGATAAAGAGGATGAAAAGAAGGATGGTGAGGATAAGGAGGATGAAAAGGAAAAACCTGAGGATAAAAAAGATAATAAAAATAAAGGCGATAAAGACAAGGAAGAACAGAAAAAACCACAGCCTAAACCAGGACAATTATCGCCACAACAAATTAAAAGTTTGTTAGAGGCTATGAATAACCAAGAGAAAAAGGTGCAGGAAAAAATGAATGCTGAAAAGAAAAAAGGAGTTAAGGTTAAAACTGAAAAAGATTGGTAGATGATTTTAAGCAACGAATTTAAACAGCTTAATAAGCGACTGATATTATACGTGTTTCAAGCTAAGCTATATAAAAACACATAATAGGTGTAATAAGTACAAATGAAATTATTTAAATTATTACATATCACTTTTTTTATTCTTGTAGCAACAGCTGTTTCTGGTCAAGTAAAGTTTGAAACTAAACTAAGCAAGAAAAAACTAGGCATAAACGAGCGTTTGCGTGTAGATTTCCAAATGGATAAGGATGGGGATAATTTTAATCCACCAAGCTTTGAAGGTTTTACAGTTATTGGTGGCCCTAACCAGTCTGTAAGTAACTCTTGGATTAATGGTGTGCGTAGTTATAAAAAAACCTACAGTTATTTTTTAGCCCCTAAAAGTAGAGGTGCTTTTACAATTGGGCAAGCAACTATTGAAATAGAAGGACAAGTTTATAAAACTACACCCGTAAAAGTTCAAGTTACGGCTGCAATTGATAAACCCAAAGACCCTAACGATCCTAATTATTTAGCATCTAATAATATACATTTGGTGGCTGAAATTTCTAATACAACGCCGTATTTGAATGAAGCGATTACAGTGGTATACAAATTATATGTAGCACCAACAACCGGAGTAGATAATTGGCGAGAAATTGATATACCCAAATATGATGATTTTTGGAGCCAGACGATTGATACTAAAGGGCAACGTGTGCAAAATGGTACTTATAAAGGAGAGGATTACCGCTATTTGGTGTTACGTAAAACAGTACTGTATCCCCAAAGAACAGGGAAGTTGAATATAGAACCACTTTCACTAAATGTTGCGGTACAAGTACCAACCAACAGACGTGATATATTTGGTAGTAGGTTGATGACGCGCGTAAACAAAACAGTGTCTGCTGGTAATCGCACTATTAATGTTAAATCATTACCTGAAAATGGAAAGCCAGCTGATTTTAGTGGTGCCGTTGGCGATTTTAGTTTTAAACTTACTACATCAAAAACTGAACTAGACGCGTCTGAATCTTTACAAGCTAAAGTTGAGGTTCGTGGTAAAGGGAATTTAAAATTATTTAATCTCCCAAAAATTACTTTACCTAGTTCTTTAGAAGTTTATGAGCCCGAACATAAGGAGAATGTTAGTACCACTACACGAGGTATGCAAGGTAGTATTTCAGATAGTTATACCATTGTGCCACAATACAAGGGGAAATATCCGCTACCTACAGTATCGTTTTCTTATTTTGATTTAAAAACTGAAAGCTACAAACGATTATCTTCTGAAGAAATAATAATTAATGTGCTAGACGGTCCCGTTAATACAGCATCTCAAGCATCTAGCACTACTAATAATACAGTGAAACAAAACGTAGTTGCTAATGGAAATCAGTTTGCGTTTATTAAAACAAAAACCAATCTCATTTTAAAAGAGAATACTTATTTTTTTAAATCTAAAGTATTTTGGGGTTTATTATTAGGTCCATTTTTATGCATCCCTCTAGTTGTATTAGTAAGAAGAAAAAAAGCACTTCGCGATGCTGATATCACAGGAAATAAGATAAGAAAGGCAGATAGGTTAGCACGAAAATACTTAAAAGGTGCTAAAAAACAATTAGGAAAAAAAGAAGCATTTTATGAAGCTTTAGAGAAGGCATTACATAATTATTTAAAAGCAAAATTGCGTATTGAAACTAGCGATTTAAGTAAGGATAGAATACAAAGTTTATTGCTAGAACGAAATGTTGAAACTGAAGTTGTAAACAATTTTATTGCCATTTTTGAAAATTGTGAGTTAGCACGTTATACGCCAATTACTAATGTAACCATGCAGGAAGATTATGATAAGGCAGCAAAAACTATTTCTTTAATTGATAAACAGGCACAACAATGAAACATATAGTATACATACTAATTGTTCTATTAGGTTTTATTAATGTTGAAGCTCAAAACGGTCAGTTTTTTAAAGAAGGTAATGCATTATATAATGCAGGAAAATATGCTGAGGCTATAGATAAATATAAGGCTGTATTAGAAACAGAGTATCATTCTGCAGAATTATATTTTAATTTGGCAAATGCGCATTATAAATTAAATAATGTAGCGCCTAGTGTGTATTATTTTGAAAAGGCACTACTTTTAAAACCGGGCGATAAGGATATTAAAAATAATTTAGCTTTTGCGAATAACATGACTGTTGATGCTATTGACACTATTCCAGAAGTTGGTTTTTCAAAAATGATTAAATCTATTACAAATACATTTAATTTTGATACTTGGGCAAAAATAGCAGTTGGTTTTGGTATTGTGTATGTTATTTTAATTTTACTGTATTATTTCTCATATTCCTCTGGAAAAAAACGAATTACATTTGTAACAAGTGTGCTTTGTTTATTTTTCTTGTGTATTGCTTTAGCATTTGCATTTAATAAATTTGCAATAGATAAAACAAATAATCCTGCCATAGTGTTTGCACAAGAATCTCAAATAAAAACAGAACCAAATTTAAGAAGCGAAGAGGCTTTTAGGTTACACGAAGGCACTAAAGTACAAATAATTGATACCGTAAATAATTGGAAAAAAATTAGGCTTTTAGATGGCAAAACAGGCTGGATTGTAAGTGACGATATTAAAGTTTTAAAAGATTTTTAAACGCTTAAAAAAATATGTTTATATTTAATTCTTATTTAAGAGAACAATAGGAATGTTTAAAAACGTATTAGCCATAATTTTAACATCAATTTTTATATTAGTTATAGTAATGCCTTCGGTTATTATTATTTTTGATGATTCGGCTGATGTTTCAATATTTTACAACAGCTCAGAAGAAGAAAAGGATAAAACCCAAGAGAAAACTATAGATAAAGAATTTATATCTGCTCTGGTAGATGCTTCACTAAAAATTAGTACTAAAGATTTTAACGAGCTATATTTACATTATTATTTTAGAGTGTACAAAACACCTAATATTAAGCTTTCATTTCCACCTCCCAAAGTAGTTTTAAAATTCTAAATACACCCAAACTTATTTTTTATCAATAAAATCAATACCAACTTTGGTAATGGTTTTAAATTTTTTGTTTTATGTTTAAATATTTAAAGAACGATCTTCCTGCAAGTATTGTTGTATTTTTTGTTGCGCTACCATTATGCCTAGGTATCGCTTTAGCTAGTGGTGCGCCATTATTTTCTGGCCTTATTGCTGGTATTATAGGTGGAATTGTTGTAGGAGTCATAAGTGGTTCAAAAATTGGAGTTAGTGGTCCTGCTGCAGGTTTAGCGGCAATAGTTTTATCTGCAATTACTTCTTTAGGTTACCAGAATTTTTTGTTAGCTGTTGTTATTGGTGGGGTTATTCAGCTTTTATTTGGTGTTTTGCGTTTAGGAATTATTGGATATTTTTTTCCTTCTTCTGTGATAAAAGGTATGCTAACGGGTATAGGAATTATTATTATTTTAAAACAGATAAGATTCTTTTTTGGCATGGATGCAAATGTTGAAGGGAGTATTGATTTCCTTAAAGTAGAATGGAATAATTTATTATCTGGTTTTTTAAATGATATAAATGCGTTATTAAGTGGAAATATAAGTGTGGGTGCTACAATAATTGGCGTTATATCTATAGGGATATTGCTACTATGGTCTAACGTACTCTCAAAAAAAGGGAAGATATTTCAGTTAGTTCAAGGGCCTTTGGTGGCTGTTGTAGTAGGTATCATCTTTTATATGATTACTAAAGATAGTGCAATGGGGCTTATAGATGATCAATTAGTTTCTGTACCAGTACCCGATAGTTTAGATAGTTTTAAAGGACAGTTTAGTTTTCCAAATTTTGCAGTTATTGTAAAACCAGAAATTTGGTTAACTGGTTTTACAATAGCTTTAGTTGCTTCACTCGAGACCTTACTTTGTGTTGAAGCTACAGATAAACTAGATCCGCATAAAAATGTAACACCTACTAATAGAGAACTATTTGCACAAGGAACAGGTAATATCTTGTCTGGTATGATTGGAGGTTTGCCAATTACACAAGTAATTGTAAGAAGTTCAGCTAATATTCAATCTGGTGGTAGATCTAAAATGTCTGCAATTATTCATGGATTTTTCTTATTAATATCAGTTATTTTAATCCCTAAAATATTAAATAACATTCCATTAGCAGTTTTGGCGGCAGTATTGTTTATAGTAGGTTTTAAATTAGCAAAGCCATCTACATTTAAAAAAATGTTTAGTTTGGGCTGGAAACAGTGGCTACCTTTTATGGCAACGGTACTACCTATGGTAATTACTGGAGATTTATTGTTAGGAATAGGATTAGGATTGGCTATAGGTATAATTGTAATATTAATTAAGAGTTTCCAAAACTCTCACTTTTTACATAAAGAAGGTGAAGATGTAGATGATGGAAAAGTAAAAATGACTTTAGCTGAGGAAGTTACTTTCTTTAATAAAGGTGCTATATTAAAGGAGTTAGATAGCTTATCGCCAAATTCATTTTTAGAATTAGATGTAAGAAAAACAAGGTATTTAGATAATGATATTATCGAAATTCTTGAAGATTTTGCTTTTAAGGCAAAAGAGCGACATATAGACATAAAATTAGTGTCTGAAAGAGGTGTTGTTGAAAATCCCGAGAGTTATATAGAGTTTTTTAAACTTAATAAGCCCAAACACTAGTTGTTTAAAGTGTTATTAAAAAAATGTAAATTGTATAAATTAAAGGTATCTTAACTAAATTAAATAAAACATAATTATGAAAAATACATATTATAATCAATTATTAGCCAATAATAAGGATTGGGTAAAAGAGATGACCGAGAAAGACGAAAATTATTTTGAGGATTTATCTAAAGGACAAAAGCCACCAGTACTTTGGATAGGTTGTGCAGATAGTAGAGTGCCAGCCAATGAAATTACAGGAACACATCCTGGTGAACTATTTGTACACCGAAATATTGCAAACATGGTGGTACACACAGATATGAACATGTTAAGCGTTTTAGATTATGCTGTTAATCATTTAGGTGTAAAGCATGTTATTGTTTGTGGTCATTATGGTTGCGGTGGTGTTGCAGCTGCAATGCAAAACAAATCTTTAGGGCTTATCAATAAATGGGTAAGAAACATTAAAGAGGTGTATAAAGACAATAAAACAGAGCTTAAAAAAATAGATGATGATAAAGAGCGTTTTGATAGACTTGTAGAGTTAAACGTAAAGGCGCAAGTGTACGATTTAGCCAAAACATCTATAGTACAACAAGCTTGGAAAGACGATCGAGGACTAGAGGTACATGGTTGGGTGTATGATTTAAAAGATGGAATTATTCACGATTTAAAAGTATCAATGGATAGTGCACAACATTTGGATGATATTTTTACTTTAGATTTAGATTAAAGTCTTGTAAAAACACACCTTATTAAGCAGTATTTAAAAAGCCATCTACATATAAAACGTGATGGCTTTTTTTGATTCAATTTTCTTTTTCAATTTATGTCATTTGAATAAAGGCGTAGTAAATAGGTAAACCTAAAGTGATATTAAATGGGAAGGTTATACCCAATGCCATGGGGATATAGATACCCGCATCTGCTCTAGGTTCTGCAAGTTTCATGGTTGCAGGAACAGCGATATATGAAGCACCTGCACCTAATATGGCAAATAATAATCTGTTTCCGTCGCTATTAGTGATAAAACCACTTAGGTAAGCTACTATTAATCCATTTATTAGCGGGACGATGATTCCGAAGGCAAATAAAAAGAAACCATACTGTTTAAAGCCTTTAATTCGTTTTGCGGTTACCATGCCCATTTCTAATAAAAATAATGATAAAAAGCCTTTAAAAATATCGGTTGTAAAAGGCTCTATACCTCTAGCTTGGGTAGCATCGGCAATTAATCCAATAACTAAACTACCTATAAGCATTAATACGCTTCCGCCAGTAAGTGAGTGTTTAATTAAAGCACCTATTGATTTTTTTTCGCCAGATTTTTTATCTGCATCGTATAGCATAATTAAAATAACACCAACAATGATGGCTGGAGATTCCATTATGGCCATTATAGCAACCATATGACCGCCAAAGCTAATACCTTGATTTTCTAAAAAAGAGACAGCTGTTACAAAGGTTACGGCACTTACCGAGCCATAAGCTGCAGCAATAGCACCTGCATTTGGTACGCCTACTTTTTTCTTAAGTGCAAAAAACGTATAAATAGGTACTATGCTAGACAGTAGTATTGCAAAAATAATAGAGTATAAAATCTCTGCGTTAAACTCACTGTGCGATAACTCTTGTCCGCCTTTAAATCCAATAGCGAATAGTAAATAAAGTGAAATAAATTTCGAGGAATTTTCAGGAATTTTCAAATCACTTTTTAAAGAAGTAGCAATAATACCAAGTAAAAAAAACAAAAGTACTGGGTTGGTTAAATTGCTAATAAGTATATCAATATTCATAAGTTTGGTTTTAATTCGGGTGCAAATCTACACTAGCATATTCATATATTTTTATTTAAATTTGTTATTTAAAGCATAAATATTATTTATGAATTTTACATTGCATCAATTAAAAGTGTTTAGTGTTATTGTTGAAAACAAAAGCATCACTAAAGCTGCAGAAGAGTTAAATATGACACAACCTGCGGCATCAATACAGCTTAAAAATTTTCAAGATCAGTTTGATATTCCACTTACAGAGGTATTAGGAAGACAGTTGTATGTTACAAATTTTGGGATGGAAATTTATGAAATAGCAGAATCTATTTTAAACCAAGTGGGCACCATAGAATATAGAACCGAGGCTTTTAAAGGCTTACTGTCTGGTAAGCTTAGAATTTCTGTAGTATCTACTGGTAATTATGTAATGCCTTATTTTTTAAATGGATTTTTAAAACAACACCCACAGATTGATTTGGTTTTAGATGTATCCAACAAAACAAATGTGATTAAAGATTTAGAACAAAACGAGGTAGATTTCTCTTTAGTAACTATCAGTCCAAAGCATTTAGATTTAAACGAAGAGCCTATTATGATTAATAAATTGCACTTAGTGGCAGCCTCTAGTCATGATTTAGATCTTAAAAAAGTTGAAGATAAATCCATATTTAATAGAATTCCCTTAATATATCGTGAGGAAGGTTCTGGAACACGTTTTACCATGCAAGAGTTTTTTGCAGAAGAGCATATTAAACCAAAAGTAAAGTTAGAATTAACCACCAACGAAGCCATAACACAAGCTGTAATTGCAGATATCGGGATGTCTATCGTATCCTTACTAGGTATTAAAAACGAATTATCGCAAAACGAACTTAAAATAATTCCTGTAAAAGGCCTCCCGTTAGAATCGCAATGGAAACTCATTTGGCTAAAGAAAAAGAATTTATCACCAGTAGCAACCGCTTTTTTAGACTATGTAAGGCAAGAAAAAGATAAGGTGTATAACGACTATTTTAAGTGGATGGAGCAGTATTAAACAATTGTTGCAGCTGCATCATCAGTATCGTTATCCTTTTTTAAAAGGTTAGGAAAAATTCTAGGTGCTAAAGATTTTACAGGTTCATATAATATAGAATCTTCTAAATCCTCATCACTAGTAAAGGGAATCGTATTATTTAAGCTATCAAACACCATAACAATTACACTTAAAATAACACCAATTTTTAGTGCTCCAAAAACACCACCAAGTAGTTTATTAATAATCCCTAAAGCCGCAAAATTAGCAAGTTTAGTAAGCGCTTTTCCGGCTAGTGCAATAGCAAAAACAATAACAATAAAGGTTATTGCAAAGGCCACTATGTTAATATATTTTTCATCCCAAGATACCTTTTCCATTAAAAATTCTGCCGCAAAATTGCTAAAATGTATGGCGCCATATACCCCAGCAACTAAAGCAACTAGAGATGCTACCTCTACAAAAAGCCCTTTCATAAACCCGCGAATAAGTCCAAATAAAATCAACGCTCCTAAAATAATATCTATAATTGCCATACGCTAAATTTAAACAAATATAGAATAATACTCATATTTAGGTTTAGTAACTTTGCAACTTTAAGGTAATTAATCTTAATTTTTATAGTAGTAACATAATACACAAATAAGCTAAACCTATGGCTAGAGACGAAACATTAAAAGAACGCTGGGAATTGGTGGTAAAAAAACTATCCAATCAATTTGCCGATGGCGATGTTTTAGACCTAGATGCTATTATATATCTTATAGGTGTGCAAGAGCTAGGGCAGCTTAATAGAGCTTTTAAAAAAGACCAAAAGTTAGACCTTATGCATATTGCCATTTGTAAATTGCTAAGTCCTTATGGGTATTATGAGCTCGATTTTGTGGATGATGAAGGCTGGCCACATTACAAAACACTAGAAGCCTTACCACATTTAAAAGCAGGAGAACAATCGGTTTTAATGAAAGAAGCAATTGTAAATTACTTTTTAGAAACTCAATATATCCATTAAACTACATGTCACTTCTAGTGATTTTGATTTTTTTATCAAAATTGTATCGAGAATTTGGGCGTTACCCTAAAGGGTCGGGCTTTCCGCTATATCTTTTTAATGCGTCATTGCGAGAAGTTAGCGACGTGGCAATCTCTTAAATTATAGTTCAAAAACCAGCTTAATACCTACCCAGCATTAAAAAGGATACCGCTGCAATCCCTAACGCAGCTGCCAGCCAAAGCCATTATAAATCTCAATTTTTAGGTATTACTTACTAAGTTCCTCCTAAATATGAAGATAATTTGATTAAATTTGCCAACATTTTCAAGTCATCATGATAGATAAAATACAAGAACTTATTGCCGAAGCCGAAGCGTTTAAAGCGCAAACTAAAGAAGAGGTAGAAGCATTTCGTATAAAATATTTAGGTAAAAAAGGACTATTAAATCAATATTTTGCCGAGTTTAAAAATGTGGCAAACGACCAGAAAAAGGAATTTGGTCAAACCATTAATAAGCTTAAAAAAACTGCTGAAGACAAGGTAAACACCTTAAAGAACGAACTTGAAGATAAAGAGGAAGTAAAGGGTGTATATGGCGATTTATCTCGTCCAGGGCAACCCATTGCAATAGGAGCGCGACACCCGATTTCAATCGTTAAAAATCAAATCATAGAAATTTTTTCTCGCATAGGTTTTAACGTCAGCGAAGGCCCTGAAATTGAAGACGATTGGCATAACTTTACAGCATTAAATTTACCAGAGCATCACCCTGCACGCGACATGCAGGATACGTTTTTTATACAAACCAACCCTGATGTATTATTGCGTACACACACTAGTTCTGTACAAGTGCGATACATGGAAAATAACAAGCCACCTATTAGAACCATTTCTCCGGGGCGTGTATATAGAAACGAAGCAATATCGGCACGTTCGCACTGTTTTTTCCACCAAGTAGAAGGCTTGTATATTGATAAAGATGTGAGTTTTGCAGATTTAAAACAAACACTACAACACTTTACCACAGAAATGTTTGGGAAAAGTAAAATACGGTTACGCCCAAGTTATTTCCCGTTTACAGAGCCAAGTGCAGAGGTAGATGTGTATTGGGGTTTAGAAACCGAGACCGATTATAAAATGACTAAAGGAACCGGCTGGTTAGAAATTATGGGCTGTGGTATGGTAGATCCTAATGTGTTAGAAAATTGCGGTATAGACTCTAAAGAATACTCTGGTTTTGCCTTTGGTATGGGTATAGACCGTATTGCTTTATTACTACACCAAATTAGTGATATTCGTTTACTAAGTGAGAATGATGTTAGGTTTTTAGAGCAGTTTAAGAGTGCTTTGTAATAGGTGATTTGGGGTGTTCGTTTAACGTTAAGTATATATATGCATGTTGGGCAATAAATAAGCGATTATTATCGGTTAAGCAACAAGTCAAATCTTTTTATTTTGTTTTAATTTTTCTCTTTTAATACCAAATCAAAAAATTTGGCGACTTAGCAAATAGACAACAACTTTTCGATTAAACAACAATCGCCCAATTTGCTATATATATTGTTGGCAATAGTTATTTTATTTTTCCGTGTGTTAATTTGATATCTTTTATCTCGTAAACATTGGTTTTAAAACACTCTAATTTTCTAGGATTAAAAATTGCAATGTTATAACCATCAGAATTCAATGAACTTTGATATTCCACACCATCAAACCCTAAAGATTTAATAAATTCTGATATGTATTGAGTAGGAATATAATCTAGAATTTTGTCTCTTTTTCTAATTGGTAAAGACAATTCCTTTTGTAGAGTCTGTATGAAAGGAATATAAATTAGATAATTTTCTATTTCTTCAAATTCTGACCAATACATTGGGTCGTCTTTTGGGTTTCGAAGGTTCAATACTTTAATATCTTCTTTTAATTTAAATTCGCCAACGGTCACATAGTCAAAAAGTGAAGCTCTAGTCTCATACATTGAGGTTTCAGGACTATCAGCAATATACAAATATGAAATCCCTTTTGGATTAGCTCTTCCTGCTGAAGCTAATTCTGGTGTTGGTGGATTTCCCATCTTTTCGTAAGAAAAACCGTTTTTGTCTGAAACTCTGCATCTAAAAAATATTCTGCCTTTTTTAATTTTTTTATAAAAGCTTTCGTGAAGGAAATATGTTTTTAATTTTTTTAAATCAATTGTATTCTGAATATGATAACGATTCTCAAATTTTATTTCTTTTTTAAAATCATTCCATATATTGTGTAAATTATGAGATTCAACTTCTAGTAGAGATTTATTTTGAAAAGAAACATTGTTTTCAAATAATTCCCTCAAATCATCCATCTCATCTTCAAAAATGGCTTTCAAAAGATTAGTTGGACTTGTGACAATTTCACTAATAATATTAAAATCTTCTCTTAATGATTCAGAAATTTGTAAAACGGAATTTTCGTCTGGAACGTAAAGTGAAAGTATATTTCTAAAAAAATCTGATAGTTCTCTTGCTGAATAAATAGATGTGTTTTCAGTACTACAAAAATCACAAGTTCCAGTTCTGTCATCACCATTAATAATACTAATTAGATATGAACTTGTAAAGCAATTAACGCAACAGTTCATAATTAAATGTTATTAATTACTAATTCTATATGATTCATTATAGATAGTTTTTTCAAAGTACCTAAACCTGGGAAATGACCTCTTTGTTGTAAATCTCGAAATACGTTTATTGCAGATGTATTTAAATTATTTTGATCGCACCAAATAACTAATTTATTAATTGCTTCTGAAAATTTACCACCAATATCTGCCACATCTTCATTAGAGTCAGAAACAAAATGTTTTACTCTAATTTGATTATTTTCTAAATAACTCAAATGAATTGCTACTGCTCTTGGTAAAAATCCTGATTCTGAATAATTATCACCAATTGTTAGGAAATCTGAAAATCCAACAAATCCATCTTGAATATAAAATCTATATTCTTTTGAAAAATCACTTTCTTGGTTCAAATAGTCTGCATTCCTAGATTGTTCTATAAAATAATCATCAAGACTAACGAGTGTGTTGGCTTCAAATTCACGATAATACCTTCGACTGGTTTTTTGAAAATAAATAACATTATAAACTATGTTCAACCGATTATTTAAAACCTCAATATTTTGGCTGTTTATTTCTGTTTCGTGTATTAATGTGATTCCGTTATAATTTAAATCTAACGCATTTACAAACTCAATTAATGTTCCAAGGTTTCTTTCAGTTTTAGTGTCAACAATAACAGCTAGTTGGTAGTTGTTATATTCTGCTGGAATTGAAGAAGTAATTATTTCAATAATTCTTTTGTATTGTCCTTCTAAATCTCCAACTCTCGGATTTATTATTAAGTTGAAATTTGCGTTTCGATTTACGAATTCAGCTAGAGTAGTTTTTATTGTGCTCGAAACTTTAACAGGTTCAATAATTGGGGAGATTTTATTTAATTCCTGCGGAAAAATAGAACACAATTCTCTTAAGGCAATTAATTCAAATTGTTTGCCTCTTAAATATGGGAAATACATATTTTGCTTTTTTGATTAAGAAATGTATCTAGTTTTTCGTAGTCATTTTTTGAAAAATCTAATGAATAACAAATATGTTTTAAACTCTCTGGAATCGCCTTTTCTTGAATTTTTTTTGGATTAGAAATGTTTCTAGATTTGAGTTTCTTAACTACTAGTTTTTGAAACAAAGAAATTTCAATTTTTTTCGCTAGTGCTAAACACTCTTTGAAAATTCTTGTATTAGAAACTTCTGGCACAAAGTTGAAGTATTCCTCAATTATATCTAAATATTCCTGTTTTCTCAAGGTTTTAAACAATGTTTCGTAATTAAAAGTAGCCTTATTACTTGTGGCTTCCTTTATTGTCTTCAGAGCGTTTCTTGATGTTAATTCAATGATTCCAATTGTAGAATTATCATAAAACCCAATTAATTTATTTATGTGTTTTGAGCTAGTTACTATGTAAACTTTGTCTCCAAATTTGCAGTAGTCTAATACTTGTGTATTTAATTTTTCAAGACTATCAAGTTCTGTTTTTATTTCGTAAACTCTTGCTTCTCCGTTCAATAAAACAAAGTCTGCAATTGACTTTCCAATATTGAATTCGTTTAATGCTATTGTATTTTTTAAACTATACTTTTTTAGAAGCAATTTATTTGTAAGTATATTTTTATAAACATACTCATTCTTATAATTTTTTAAAAGCGAATTATATATAACATTTATTGCGTCAAGGTTGGTGGTAGAATCTGTTACCGTTGTATATTTTTTTATTTTGTAAAATGTTGAATAACAGTCGTCTTCTCGCACAATTTTTTTAAAATTTGATAGCGAAATGATTTGTGATAAACTACGTATTTTACTTATTTCGGTTACTATTTCCATTTAAAAGCAAAGTTACAAAATTTAAATTATCGCTTTAAGCTTAATTTTTATTGTTGATTTAGAGTTAGTCGTAATTATTGCCAACGTATCATCAGATATACGTCCGTTTTAATACTGAAACAAGTTCAGCATAGGTGACTTATATCCGAAGTTAAACGAAGTTATCGATTTTTTCTGACAAAGTCAAGTGATAAAATTTTTAAAATTATAACTACCAAATTGTGATTTACATGACACTAGAGTAGGTTCTCTATACGTTTTTTCATTCCTTAAAATCACTCAACATCTACAGAACTGATAACTCTATTAATATTAACGCTTAAAACATAAACGATACTCAGCGTTTGCTTTATAACATAGTATTACTCATACACCACATCGGTAAATAGCTTTTCATTAAACGCTTGTTTTACAACTACATTTGTAGGGCCAAATTCGCTACGGTTAAAGGATAATAAAATAGTGCCTACGTTTTGGTAATTATCCCACGGCATCGTAAATCTTGGTGTTTCATCATTAAAATTTGTAAAAAATGCCCATTGCTTTATTAAATTATCCGTTTGGTCTACATACACGTAATATTTGTTTTGTGGTGTAACACCAACAGCGTTAAAGGTAAGTTGTAATACATCGGCTGTATTTCCATTTTTTAGCGTTTCGGTTTTTTTGTATGCTAGGGTTACGCCAGGATCTTGTAATTTCCAAGGCATTACTAACCAATAGGAATCGTTTATCCACCAGTTTTTACCTTTTTGTAACAGTTTTTTTAGTGTTGCTTGGTTAGTAACAGGTTGTTTGCCTTTAAAGGCTTTTCCTTTTAAAGTATTTACATTTACTAAAATAGTTAGTGTGTCTTTTGGGCTTTCTATACGTACATCGCCTGTCCATTTATTCCAATACAATACACGTTTTGCAAAATCCCATTTTATAAATTTTGTATTGTTATAGTTGGTTACGCCACCCATAGCAGCTTCAACTTTTTTTACAATACGCTCTACGTTTTTTGAAGATTGTGCGTTGCTATTAAAAGTAAAATAACTTAAAAAAAGTATGAATACAAAGAGTTTAGAGTGTGCAGCGGTTTTCATAATTGTAGAGGTGTAAATCTGTATTTTGGAAAATTACATAAACTTTTAGAAATAGATTATTTTTACAACTTAAAATACAAGTTGTGAAAAAAGATATTGAGATACCAAAAGTAGATGGCGTTTATATTGCCGTTGTAAACGAGTATAATAAAATTTATAAAGCTCAAGATTGGAATGCTTATATTATTAATGATAAAGATGTAGATTTAGAGCTAGTAATTATAGTATCTGAGGGGTATTCTGAAACAAAAAAAACAGCTACGTTTAGAAAGCGTATAGATAAACTACCCGCAAAGAGTTATGCTAAAATTGAATTAATGCAAGAGGCGCTGTTTGCGTTGAATAATAGTTTTAAAGTATCTTTTTTTGAAGGCAATACCATGTTTGATAAAACCTTTGTATTTAGAAAAAATACGATTAATTTAAAAGCGTTGCAACCTTTGCCTTTACTTGACGCTAAAGGTGTTTTGGTGAAGTAAAATGTTTTTAAAAAAGAAATCTCTTTATATAAACAAGTAAACTCCTTTGTTTTAAGAGGTGATATTGGCGGATAAGCCCGCGTTAAGGATAGAAACGGCATCCTTTTTAATATAAGTTGTAATACACTTTAGGTAAGACTTTTATGTAATTGGATTAGTACTTTGCTAATTAGTAGCAATGATGTATTAAAAAGATATAGTGGATAGCCTGACCCGACTTTATGAGGGTAACCTGCCTGCGATACCGCAGGTAGGCAGGCGCCCAACGTGTTGATATTATTTAAAAAATTATTAAAATTATTCTAAGTGATAGTTAATCCAATAAATCGGTTAGTTTTTTAAATACTTTTTTGGGGTTTTTATTTTCGTAAAGTATGGTGTAAACAGCATCAATTATGGGTGTTTGTGCTTGTTTTTCGTTGTCTTTATTAATGTGGTATGCACTTTTTGTGGCGTAATAGCCTTCGGCTACCATACTCATTTCCATTTGTGCAGATTTTACAGTGTAGCCTTTACCAATCATATTACCAAACATGCGGTTTCTAGAAAATGTGGAGTAACCTGTTACTAATAAATCACCCAAATACGCAGAGTTATTAATGTTGCGTTTTGTTTTATGTACCTTTTTTATGTACCGTTTCATTTCTCTAATGGCGTTACTCATTAAAATACTTTGAAAATTATCGCCATAGCCTAAACCATGCGCAATTCCGGCAGCAATAGCGTAAATATTTTTAAGCATTACGCCGTATTCTATACCTATAACATCGTCACTTATTTTAGTTTTAATGTAGTCGCTAGACAAACTATCTGCAATGTATTGCGCCTTTTTAGCGTCCCAACAGGAGATAGTGAGGTACGATAAACGCTCTAGCGCTACCTCTTCTGCATGACATGGTCCTGCGATTACTGCAATATTTTTAAATGGTACTTTGTAATGTTCATTTATATGTTCGCCTAATAATAATCCAGATTCTGGAACTATACCTTTTACGGCTGAAACTACAGTTTTTTTAGATATATCTGTTGTAAGTTTTTCTAGTTCGGTATGAATAAATGCAGAAGGGATTACAAAAATTAACACATCGGCCCAAGCTGCCATTTCGTTAATATCGTTACTAAGTTTTAACTGTTCTAAATGAAACTCTACCGAACTTAAATAGTTAGGATTGTGTTGTTCCCTTAATAAATGCTCTTTAGTATACGCACTACGCATGTACCAACCAATTTCATCTAAGTTTTCACTAAGCATTTTTACAATTGCTGTAGCCCAACTTCCTGCTCCAAAAACAGCATATTTTAAAGGTTTACTCATATACTAGCTAATTTTTTTCTATTTCAAAAGTACATAAAATATGGAAGAATTGAGGATATACAATGTTTTCAGATTTTTTTTGGCACGCTGTTTGGATATCTATAAACAGAAACCCTAAAATGAATGATTATGAAGACTGTAAAATTACTTTTAAGCTTAGTGTTTGTAACAACACTGTTTACGTCTTGTTATACAGAAGTTATTGTTGATGACTTTGTAGAGCAACCGATAATTAACGTAAACCAAGTATTAAATTCTCATGACCTTTGGTATGTAGATATTAATGAGACTGTAGGTTTTGGCGAAATTCCTTTTTTACAAAAAGCGTTTACGGTATCCTTTGTAAATGGAACTTTATTTGCTAATAATAATTTAGTAGGTATTGGGAGCAATGGTGATGGATTTGGGATTGACGTGGCTAGTTATAATGCTGCAGATATGATTTTAGATGTAAATCATGATATTGATGGATTTGTAACTTTTGATGTTTTTATTGAAGATAATAAAACCATAGAGCTTTACAACCCAACCACAGATACCTCGTATTTTTTAGAAGGCTACCAGCGTGGAAATTTTGATTACGATTTTGTGTTTTATGATAATATTCATTATTTCTTACAAGAGTATGAGGCTTGGGAAAAGATTTATACCAGTGATATAGGAGCATTAAATGAGTTTGACAACGAAAATTATTTACAATTTTTAGCCGGTGGAAACGATGCTACGTTTAGAAGCTCGCAAGACAGTTTTGGTACAAATGCTAATAATTTAATTTGGGATTATACAGGTGTTTATGGAGTTGGTGATGTGGCAGGTAATTTGAATTTAAAAACTTTAACATTAGATTATGATTTCTTTGACAATGAATTTTTTGAATTGACCGTTATAAATGACAGAACGATAGAGTTGTTTCATCCATCATCAGAAACGATATATGAATTTGAAGGTAGAGGATATATACAGTATTTAAAGACTGATAATACAAAAGGAAAAACTGGTGATAGTAAAGTAAAGAAACGTAAATTTAAAAAAGAACGTATAGAAAACCCGAGAGAAAACTCTAGGGTTTAAGATAAGATTTTGGTTGGTTATTTAGTTTAGAAACCGTTTAAAGTACTATACTTTAAGCGGTTTCTGTTTTAAGATAAATATATGTGACGTTTGAGTTATTATTGTGTCTAAAAAATGTGTAGCTTTAAAAACTAAAACAAATTATTAACCCTTAAACTAATTAACATGGGATTATTTTCATTTATTAAAAATGCAGGAGCAAAGGTATTTGGTATTGGCAAAACGGATGCAGAAGAAGCTGCTGATGCTACTGCAAAAGAATTAAAATTAGAAGAAGTTGCTGCAAAAAATTTAGAAGAGACTATTACCGATTTACAATTACAAGTTGAAAACCTAAGTGTATTTATAGACGATGAAACTGCTACAGTTAGTGGTGCTGCTTACGATCAAGCTACTAAAGAAAAAGTAGTTTTAGTAGTGGGTAACTCTAACGGCATTGCTTTTGTTGATGACCAGATGACGGTTGAAAATGTTGCTCCAGAGGCACAGTTTCATACCGTAGCTAGCGGAGACACTTTAGGTAAAATAGCAAAAACGTATTACGGGAATGCTATGAAGTACCCAGTAATATTTGAAGCGAATAAGCCAATGCTTACCGATCCTGATAAAATTTATCCCGGACAAGTATTGCGTATTCCTGCCTTAGACTAAAATTACCTACATAATTTATGTTACGTAAAAAGAGCTAGTTTTTTAAATTAGCTCTTTTTTTATTTAAAAATATTAAGAGATTAAAGGACTGCTTTAAAGGTAGTATACATATCTGCAATGATTTCTTTTGGATCTCCTTCAGAAAGACTTTCAAAAGCTACATAACCTTGGTAGTTTTGTTTTTTTAATATGGTTGCAATTTTTGTTAAATCAGCAGGTACTTTTTTACTGTTTTTTGTTTTTACATGTTCTTTTACAAAACAATAATTAGCATAGGGTACAAGTTTTTCAATTTCTGAGTATGGGTCATCAGATGGTAAGCTACCACAATCTAAAACAAGACCAAACCAATCAGAATTTACGCGTTTAATGATATCAATGATGTCTTCGCCAGTAAATAAAAATTCATCATGATTTTGTAAACCTACTATTACTCCATGTTCTTCTCCATATTTGGCACACGTTTTATAATCTTCAACTAGCCATTCTTTTATCTCATCTATTGAGATATTTTTACTTTTATTTTTACCTGTAAACACCCTCATGATTGTAGCACCTAGTTTTGAGGATACTTCTAACCAGTCTTTTATTAAAGCCTTATCAGTATTTCGAGCAGTAGTGTCGGGAGTTACAAAATTATTTCTTACACCAGTCCAAGGGATATCTAAACCCAATCCTAGAGCCTTTCTTTTTAGAGCAAAAAGATCTTTATTGTTTGGTGTTTGCGGATACGAAGAAAAATAATACCCTGTTATATCTACAGCATCTAAACCAATATTTGCAGCAAATTCCATCATATCAAAAAAAGTCATCTCCCCATTTCTCAACTCCGTATTAAAAGAATAGGCGTTAACACTATATTGCATTCTACTCTTTTTTTCAGGGTGTTTGTTATTAGAACATGCCATTAAATTTCCTGCACCTAAGATAAAAGGTGTTAATGCTATATTTTGTAGAAAGGTTCTTCTTGATTTTTTCAAAATAGAGACGTTTTAAGTAGTTTAAATTAACAATTATTGATTATTTATAAAAATTCATCTCATCCAGATATTCCCAAACATGTTGTGGTAACATAGGTTGAATATTTTTTCCTTCTTTTATGGACTTTCGTATTAATGTAGAAGACAATTGCATAATGGGCGCATCTGTAAAATGAATGTTTTTATGGTTATGAAATTGAGTTTCAATAGTATTTTTAGAAATCCTTGGATACACATAAATATGATGCCTCTTTAAAATAAGCTCATAATTTTTCCATTTATGAAAGCTTTTTAAATTATCCTCTCCCATTATTAAGGCAAATTCATAATCAGGATGTTTCTCTTGTAAATATGTTAGTGTATTTATAGTGTAATTAGGTTGTGGTAAATTAAATTCAATGTCGCTAGGTTTTAGTTTAATGTAGTCTTTAGTTGCTCTATAAACCATTTCTAGCCGTTGATAATTATCTAATAAAGAGCTTTTCTTTTTAAAAGGATTATGTGGGGTTACTACAAACCAAATTTGGTCTAAATCACTATATTCTGCTATATGATTTCCAATAACTAAATGCCCAATATGTATCGGGTTAAAAGAACCAAAAAACAAACCAATCTTCATAAAATACTTAAGAATTAATAAACTTACTAACGGTATCTTCGGCCTCCAAAAGTGCTTGTTTTAAAGTATCATTAACAATAATTGTGTCAAATAACGGCGCAGTAGCTAATTCTGCTGAAGCTTTAGCAACTCGCATATTTATTTTGTCATCGCTTTCTGTTTTACGTTTTTTAAGTCTTATTTTAAGCGCATCAATACTTGGGGGTTTTACAAAAATTGCTAACGTTTCATCAGGGTATTTGCGTTTAATACGTAGCCCGCCTGAAACATCAATATCAAAAATCACATTTTTACCTAATGCCCAAATGCGTTCTACTTCAGTTTTTAAAGTACCGTAAAAATTATCTCTATATACTTCTTCCCATTCCAAAAATTCATCGTTTTTTATTTTTGATTTAAATGCTTCTGTTGTTAAGAAATAATAATCCTTCCCATCAATTTCTTGTCCGCGTTTATCTCGTGATGTTGCAGATATAGAAAACTCTAAATCTAAATCTTTAACACCTAATAAATGCCTTACAATAGTAGTTTTTCCAGAACCAGAAGGTGCCGAAAACACAATAAGTTTACCTTGTTTTTTATCTGTATTCATATTTTCATTTCACTATTTACTGAGACAAAAAGGTGCAAATTAAATTATAGAACATTCAATAACTGTTCCTTAATTTTTTCAAGTTCATCTTTCATTTGTACTACCAATTGCTGCATTGCGGCATAATTACTTTTAGAGCCTATAGTGTTTATTTCTCTTCCCATTTCTTGACTAATAAACCCAAGCTTTTTTCCGTTAGAATCTTTAGAGTTTATAGATTCAATAAAATAATTAAGATGATTTTTTAAACGTACCTTTTCTTCTGTAATGTCAAATTTTTCAATGTAGTATACTAACTCCTGTTCAAAACGGTTTTCATCATATTTTTCTCTAAGTTCAGCAACACCCTTTTTAAGACGCTCTCTAACGCCTTCAACGCGCTCAGGATCCATTTTAATAACATCGTCTAAAATTTTATCTATACTTTTAATACGATTATTAAAATCTTTTTCTAAAACCTTACCTTCATTTAATCTGTGTTTTAGTAAATCTTCTATTGCTAAATCAATACCTTTTGAAATGGCTTGCCACTCATTATCATCAATTTCTTCTCTTACCGTATTTAGTGCATCAGGAAATTTAACAGCCATTTCCAATAGTTTAGCATCATCAGTATTTGCAATGGCTTTTAATTGAGAAATATATTGTTTTACAACGGGTGTATTTATTTGGGTTGATGTGTCTTCTGCAGTGGTTTCAACAAATATTGAAAAATCAACTTTACCACGTACCAATTTATCAGCTAAAGATTTTCTAATAGCTAATTCCTTCTCTCTGTAAATTGAGGGCATACGAGCATTTAAATCTAAATTTTTACTATTTAGAGATTTTAATTCGATTGTTATTTTTTTAGTTGGCAACTGTAAAACAGATTTTCCATAACCTGTCATTGAATAAATCATACAAAACATTTTAGAATTACAAAGGTAATTATGAAACAGTGAAAACGGATAAAATTGTGTTAAAAAAACACTTTGTACGAAACACAGTAGTATTAACGGCAATTAATAAATACTTTTGATAAAATTTAATTTTAATGAAATTGAAGTATTTGATACAATGTGCTATTATATGTTTTATAATAACTAGCGTGTTATGTTGTAAACATAAAGTTGAAGCAAACATAACTACAAGTGAAGTGCCTAAAGATAATTTTGAAACAGAGGGAAAAGAAGGATTTAAAGCAATAGACAAAGTAATAATAGATAGTCTTATAGCAAACCCACCGAAAGGTATGGTTTGGGTGCCAGCAGGTACTTTTTTACAAGGTGCAGTACCACAGGATAAAGAAGCTATGCAACACGAAAAACCACAACACCCAGTTAGTGTTAGTGGGTTTTTTATGGATATTACTGAAGTAACTAATAGCGATTTTAAGAAATTTGTAGACGAAACAGGTTATATAACATTAGCAGAAAGAGATTTAGATTGGGAAGAATTAAAAAAACAAGTTCCTGAGGGTACACCAAAACCACATGATAGTGTACTTAAACCAGGCTCTTTATTATTTAAAAAAACAAAATCTTCTGTTCCTAATTTATATGATTTTTCACAATGGTGGCGGTGGACAATTGGTGCGAATTGGAGGCATCCAGCAGGACCAAATAGTGATTTAAAAGAAAAAATGAATCACCCTGTTGTACATGTTAGTTATGGAGACGCTAAAGCATATTGTACATGGGCTGGAAAACGTTTACCAACAGAAGCAGAATGGGAATATGCAGCTAGAGGTAAACAAAAAAACACTATTTATTTTTGGGGAGATGATAAATTTAAATTGCCTAGAATGGTAAATAGTTGGGAAGGAGAATTTCCTGTAAGTAATACTTTAGAAGATGGATTTGAAAGAACAGCTCCTGTTAAAACTTATACACCAAACGCTTTTGGACTATACGAAATGGCAGGTAATGTTTGGGAAATAACAGGTGATTGGTATAATTTAGAATATTACAACACTCTAACGTCCTCAGGCAACATTGCAGATAACCCTAAAGGTGCATCCAAACCCTTTAATCCAAATAATCCATTAATTAAAGAGATAATTATTAAAGGTGGTTCTTTTTTGTGTAGCGATTCTTATTGCGCTAGTTATAGAGTGTCTTCTAGAATGGGTAATAGTATAGATTCTTCTTCAGAACATGTAGGGTTTAGAACTGTAGTTACTCCCGATATGTTGTTGAAGTAATATAGTATGATTTAATGAAATTACATAAAAAAAGGTAAACTTTAAGTTTACCTTTTGTACTCAAGGTGGTAATAAACACCCTTAATGTCTTCTAATTTTTATTTATAATAAAACCGTTGTTATCTCTTTGTTTTTAATGCCTTGTTAATAATTTAGGTTAATAAGTTATTAAAATAGATTAAGCTAAATTAAATAAAATTAAGTATTTTTCGGCAAGAATTCGGCAAAATATTTCATTAGTGAACGTAAAATACTTCATAGTTAAAGGTAAAAAAAAATATTTAAGTGTTTACGTGCGCTTCTGGGATAGTAATAGAATAGATCAAAAAACTAGAACGGGAATTAGTGTTGTTTTTGATAATTGGTCTCAAAAAAAGCAAAGAATTAAGGTTAAGGCAAATATTGACAATAAAGCGGATGAGCTTAACAGTAATTTAATAAAGCTTGAAGACTTTATTATTAATAAATATAACTTAGACAATGCTAATAGACAAACTATAACAAAAACATGGCTTAAAGATGCTGTAATTGAGTTTTTTGGAAGAGTTCCTGAAAATGAAGAATACAAAGTTTATTTAGTATCATGGGTTGAAAAATTCATTAAAGAAGCACCAAAAAGATTATACAGGGGAAAACTTATAAAACCTAGATCTGTTAAAAATTATCAATCGGCTTTAAATAAACTTATTGCTTTTGAAGCACACCAGGAGAAGCGATATCGGTTTGAAGATATTAATTTAAACTTTCATCAAGAATTTGTAACATATTGTAGAGATGTAGCTAAACTTAATGACAACTCTATTGGTTCAATTATATCTCGAATTAAAACGTTTTGTAGAGAAATTGAAATGGATGGTTATACTGTAAATCCGCAATTTAAGAGTAGTAACTTTAATGCACCTAAAAATGAAACTTACGATACTTACTTAAATGAAGATGAAATTAACATTATTTTTAACCATGATTTTAGTGATAATGAAAGACTTGATAATGTTCGAGATTTATTTATAATAGGATTAAGAACAGGATTACGTGTTTCTGACTTTTTAAGAATTAATACAGATAATATTTTAGATAATAATGTTTTCAATATTACTACTACAAAAACACGACAAAACTTAACAATACCCATACACCCACAATTTCAAAGTGTTTTAGATAAAAGAAATGGACGTTTTCCTAATAGGATATCAGATCAAAAATTTAATAAATACATAAAAGATGTATGTGAAGCTGTTGGAATAAATAAGCCAACTTTTGGGTCAATAATGAATCCAGAAACTAAGCGAAAAGAAGCTAAAATTTATCCAAAACATAAATTGATCTCAAGCCATTGTTGTAGGCGAAGTTTCTCTAGCAATCTTTATAAAGCTGGGTTTGAAATTCCTGTAATTATGAAAGCTACAGGGCATAAATCCGAAGCGCAATTCATAAGGTATATAAAATTATCTCAAGATGAGCATATAGAAAAATTGAGTGAATATTGGGGAAAAACAGAAAAAAACAGAAAAGCAGTATGAATTTTGAATTTAAGTTTAAAGGAGTTTTAAAGGGGACCAGTTTTGATATGATAGATTCCAAAGCTATAAAGATGTTGGTCGATACTGGTGTTTATTATGAGTGTAGTGATTTTAATAAGTGTTTTTATACTAATGAAAATGACTTTAAAATAGGAAAAGATTTTGCTTACGATGGCAAAAATTATTCTATTAGCGATGATGTTCTTTATGAGATATATAAATTAATGGAGTTTGAATGTGAATTTATTTGTGATTTCTATGAAGAAAAAAAAATAATTGATGTTAGATTAGTACAATTTTTTAGAGATAAACAAAAGATTGAATTTCTTGAAGATTTATATGAACAAACTTTAGCTATAATTGAAACGGATTTCAGCTATTTAAGCTACATAGGGGAGGATAGTAAATATACTTGGCAAGAATATGTTTTTGAATATATTAGATTGGAGCATGCATTAATAGAAAAACACTTAAATAACGAATTTTATGAGTTTTATGATGACAATAAATTATTTTCAATTAAATCTAAATCATTATTTTATAAAATCATGCCCAATTTATACGAACTCATTCAACTTCAAAATCATACCCCTATTATCCGTAATAATGATTCTAGGAAATTTGAAATTGTTTTAAAATGGCACAAATTTAAAGAAGTTAAAGAAATTTCTAGTTATTGTTTGAATCGAATAGAAGCATTAGGAAAAGAAACAACTTGTAGTAAAACTAATCAAAACACACTTTCAAATAGGAATAAGAAAAAGTTGCGGTTTACTACAATAAAACAAGTGGCGTTGTTTGAAGACTTAATGAAAATTGAAAGTGGAAAATGGGATAATCTTTCCGCAACAAAAAAAGGAGAGGTTTTAGAACCGTTATTTGATAAAAATGCCGATAATATTAAAACTCATTACTTGTCTTTTGAGAAGACTCCTTCAGAACATATAAAGTTAAGCCAAAAATCTGTTAGAGACTTTTTGAATTCCAAATTTAATGTAGCGGGGTAGTCTGTGGGGTTACCCTAACGCATTAAACACTCAAAACACCATTTAAGTTTGCTTGTATAAAATAAAAATACAAGGCAATGGCAAAACAAATTCTTCAAATTGAAAACGAGGAGTCGAAAGAATACCTCGATAAAATAGAAAACAGATTTAAGTCAGTTTTACATAAATTTTATAAAGAATTAGGTGGTAGGAATGCTGATCGTGAAATTCTACTAACTAGAGAAGAAACGGCAAAACTACTTTCAATATCCTTGCCAACCTTATGGAAATACACAAAAGATGACGTAATACCAGCTTATCGTATTGGGTCTAAAGTGAGGTACAAGAAAAGTGAAATACTACTCGCTTTAAAAAAGATGAATCAATTTTAAAAAAAACAACCCCACCACATTACCACATGTGGTGGGGTTTAATATTATTTATAGCACCATAAGCAATAAACAGATGCAAGATACTAAAAAACTACAAGATTCAATAAGCAGTAATATTATTGATGGGTTAGATAAAGATTATAGAAATAAAAAAAATCCTTTTCCAATTGATGTTTTTCCTTTAGTGATAAGGGAGTTTATTCAAGAAATATCAAGAACATTAGATTTAAATAAAGATTTTCTTTGCGGTTCTGCATTAGTTGCGCTAAGTACCGCTATAGGGAATCTGTTTACTTTAAAAATAAAGGAAGGCTATAATCAGAAATGTATTCTTTGGCTTGTTATAATTGGTAGTGCTGGTGATGGAAAAAGTCCCTCAATGAAACTACCTATGAAACCACTTAGAAATTTTGAATCTAAAGAATATGATAAATATATTCTTGCTCTAAAGCAATGGGAATCAATTCCCGAAAACCCGGACCCAAAACCAGAATTTAAAACTAGAATATTAGAAGATTTAACATTTGAAACTATAGGTAAAGAACATAAGAAAAATAAAAATGGATTATGTATTTATTCGGATGAGATTTTAAGTTGGTTAAATGGTTTTGGTAGATATAGCGGTTCTTCTGAAGAAAACAATTATTTAAGTTTATGGAATGGTTGGGAATTAAAAATTAATAGGAAAACTAATGGTAATAATGTTTTTATTAAACACTCTTTTTTAAATGTTATTGGGGGTACACAAAGAGCGAGATTAAAAGAGTTATTCAAAGGAGATAGAAAGAATAGCGGTTTTTTGGATAGAATATTGTTTTGTTATCCTGAAGATGTTTTACCAATTAAACTTAACAAAAAAAAGGCAAACCCCATAGTCTTTTCAAATTATGAAGCTTTATTTAAGAGAATTTTTGAGTTATATAATGATGATAAATTTCTAACAGAAATTGAATATACAAACGAAGCATTTGATAGAGCTTGTGATTGGGAAAACGAAATAACTCAAAAATATTTGAATGATGAGGAAGCATTAATTTCTATGGCCAGTAAGTTAAAATCCTATTGCCACAGAATAGCTTTGCTTATTGAAGTAGTGGATAATATTTCTTTAGATAAAAATATAAGAAGCGTTTCAATTTCTAGCCTAGAAAAGTCTATACTTCTTATTGAATATTTTGAAAGAACAGCTATAAAAGTTAAAGAAAAAGGAGATTCGCCACTAGAGGGAATCGGTACGAACCAAAAAAAACTATTTCAAAAACTACCTAGTAAGTTCAAAACTCAAGACGCAATAGAAATAGGTACAAGTCTTAAAATAAGTGATTCCACTATTAAAAGAGCTATTAAGAATGAAAAACTATATACTAAAGCTGGTCATGGGAATTACATTAAAAAAGATTTTTAGTATGAACTTTTTGAACTTTTAACACTTAAAAACCATTTATGTAATGTTTACGGGGCTTGATTATGGAAAATAAAATGTCATAATTGGTTCAGTAGTGTCAAAAATTAATTCAGTAGAAAATAAAAAAATGACATTATTGATATTATTAAGACATTATTAAAAATCAAGTTTCTCTACTGTTTTAAGGTGTTTTTAGTGTGTTTGTGTCATAAGTTCAAAAAAGTCATTTATGTCAAATTATAGATTTACATTAGAAGCTACTTCAAAAAAATATGTTTGCCCAAACTGTAATAAAAAACGGTTTGTTCGATATGTTGACACGCAAGAGAATATCTATGTGGGTGATAAAGTTGGTCGATGTGATAGAGAGTTTAATTGTGGGTATCACCTAACTCCAAAAGATTTTTATAAAAATAATGGAACTTTAGTGGGTCATACTAAATATTCTGGCGAAACAATTAAACCTAAAGTCAGGAAAATCAGTAGTCTTGAAAAATATTTAATTTCTAAACACGGCAATAGCTTCAAGAAAAATAATTTCATTCAATCATTGAAAATGATTTTCAATGATGAACAAATTAAACAAATAATATCTAAATACCTTTTAGGAACTACATCAAACCCATGGCAGGGGTCAGTAATTTTTTGGCAAATTGACGATAAACAAAGGGTGCGTTCTGGGAAAATTATTAATTACAATAGGATTACTGGAAATAGAATTAAAAAGCCATATAATCATGTGAGTTGGATTCATAAAACATTAAAAATTAAGGATTTTAATTTAGGGCAATGCTTATTCGGCTTACATTTAATAAATGAATTTCCAAACAAGCCAATAGCGATTGTTGAAAGCGAGAAGTCTGCGTGTATAATGAGTGTTATTTACCCTAAATTTTTATGGCTATCGTGTGGTTCATTATCCAATATTAATATTCGCCTATTTGAACCCATAAGGTCAAAGGATATAGTTTTATATCCAGACTTATCTATAAAAAATAAAAGGAATCAAAATGCTTTTGATTTATGGGTAGATAAAGCCAATATATTATACTCTGAAGGTTTTAAAATAACCGTATCTAAATTTCTTTATAAAATTACTCCATATTCAGGTAAAGAAAACGGTTTTGATATAGCAGATTATTTTATAAGTGAAATTAAAGAGGGTAAATTTTTATTACCTGAAAAAAATATAAAGGAAATGCCTGTTGTAAGGATGTTGACTAAAAATCAAAAAATAATACAAAAGATGATATCAAAAAATCAAGCAGTTAAATTACTTATAAAAACCTTTGATCTTGACACTGATAATATCTTGTAGTTTGTATGATATTAATACTAAAAAGACAATTTAGCGTACCGGTTGAAAAATCAGAGCCGTTAAAGCGTGCTAAATTGCCTTCTAGTTCAAAAGAACAAAACAAAAGTACAAAAAACACCTAAGAGTTTGTTGTGTGGTGTGTAAGAAAGTCGGTAAAATCTCGTTCTTAGTAAAAATACACCACCAAAAAGGTGTGGTGTTCTGGGTAAACATTCAATATAATACCTAAAACCAAAGTAATACAGTATTTATGACTAAACCACACACCACATATTTAATGGTGTGTGGTATGTATTTTATTAGTATTTCATAATAAATAGCAAAAAGATATTTCAAAACACACCACACAAACCAAAAAAATTAAACCCTTTTTAAGTATTAAAATACCTACAAATAATAATCATAAACTATTATAAATTAGATTATTATAGAATTAATTTATTATCTTTGAATAACCTTCTCAATTACCACTTTCAAAAAATATTTATTATGAATAATCAAGCAAATGGTCGTGGCCATAATATTTATCAGTTGGGGTTTTTCATTCCTCCAGTATATAACGGATTACATACCTACGTTGGAAAGGTAATGGATGCAAGTACTAATAAGCCATTATCGGCAGCTCATGTATATTATATAAAAAATGGTGATGAAATGGGTGTAATTACCAATCAAAAAGGAGAATTTACACTACTGGCAGAACCTAACGATTTAGTAATAATATCATTTTTGGGGTTTGAAACAATTGAAGCTAGAGCTTCAGAACTAAATCAAATTGAATATATGCAACCAAAATATGAACAGCTTAATGAAGTAAATATTACCAATAAAAAAGGAGATCCTAAAAACAATACCATACTTTATTTAGGTCTTGGTGTGTTGGGAATTGTTCTTGGTTATTCATTGGTCGATAGTAAAAACAATAAATCGGTTTAGTTATGGAATCAAAAGCAGTTACTCTAATCAAGAACACTAAAAATAAAGATTTAGTGGGAAAAGCTAAAAACACCATCAAAAAAACTGGTGAGTACGTAGAAAGCAATCCTAAGCAAACACTATATGTGGTTTTGGGTGTTGTAGGCTTGGTGTTGGGGTACAAAATATATAAAAGCGCATCAAAAGGTATTGATAGAGTTTTTAATGGAGATAGTGATATTGATAACCAAGTAGATGATGTTGGCGGTAATACAAGTAATGCAACAATAAGCAATCAAGCTGCAAATAATTATGCTCAACAGCTCTTAGATGCAATGAACGTTAAAAGACCTATTTACGGCACAGATACTGATACCATTGATTTGGTTTTTGATAGGCTAATGAATGGGGATGATTATATGAAGGTGTATCTGGCTTTTGGTAAAAAGGATTACAATGGTTACAATTCACCACCTGAAGGTTTCTGGAGTAACTTTGATAGTTATGAAAAGAGAGATTTAAACTATTGGCTTCAAAGTGAACTTTCAAGTTTTTTTGAACCAACGTTATACAACAAAGTTAGAACACGCGTAGAAAGTACAGGAGTGTTCGTTTTTTAATGACTATGGTTTTAGAATCCAAACATAAAATGCATTTGAATAGCCAACGTTTCTTTAATAAAGAAATCTTTGAAGAAATGAACTCAAGGAGTCAACGGACAGTTAGGTATTCACCTCTTTATGAGTCTTTAATGCATCCAAATAATTGTGAGGTGGTAAAAGTTATCTCTCATCAGCACCCTGGTTATGCTTCGAAACATGAATTACATAAATGGATCAAAGAAAACTCTAGTCAAACACATCACCTGTCTAAGTGCTTAAAAGGTAATACATTACTAGAAACAGTTGACAGTATCCAACAATTCTTATATAATCATATTAGTTATTACACAGATCCAGATAATTATGTGATGAAAAGTCCAGAGTGTATATGGGCAAGTAAAAAAGCGGATTGTATGGGCTTCACAACTTTTGCAAGCTCTATTTTATTAAATTTAGGTATTAAACATTATTTAAGGTCTGTCATTACTCAGGACAAATATCCACACATTTATGTAGTAATACCTAAAGAGCAACATAAAGGATATCTGAGCAAAAAAGCAAAATTGAAGAAAGACTATTATATCATCGAAGGAACAACGAAAACTAATGAAAAGGAATATTATGATCGGGTAATACACGATCTATTTATGGATGGTAGTTTAACACATCAACCAGACATTCCTTCAATGGAGGAGATGTATGGTATCGGAAAAAATTCGAACAAAAAAATAGTTCTTTACGGTCTACTTTTGTTAGGTACAGCAATTTTAATGAAAAAAATATAAAAATTAACTCCTACGTCATTTAAACAACTCATCTATTTTAAACCCTTCTAACGAAAGTTTGTAAAACTTATTAATTTTTAATCATTAATTATATGTACTGATTTTAGCAAATTATCCTCTCCAATTTTAATATTGGAATGATTAACAATACTAAAACATAAATACACCACAATTTATGTGTGTGGTGTGTTTTAAAATAGTATTCACTTATCCGTTTATTATAGAATTGACTGATTTAATTATTACATCTTCAGATTTTTGTATTTCGAAATGGTGAGTTATACTCAATATAATTTCATTTCGCAATTCATTCAACTTCTTTAAGTAAACGTCAGGGTTAAGTATTATTTGTTTAGAAATAAGTAGATCTAATCTTCTACTGTAGTGATTTGTAAATTCTGGATTTTTTTTATTATCAAAAAGTTTTTCTGCTTTAATTCTTTTCCTTTTTTCAATTCTAAGATAAAGTTCATCTCTTTCTAAATCTTTTTCAGATTGTATTAATTTCTCTTGTAGTCTTTTGTAACGTTGTTCTTTAGATTCCATAGATATGTTTTTTTGTTAATATCGGCAATAAATCGGCAAAATATAAAAACAAAAACCGTAATTATTTGTATTTCAAATAATTACGGTTTTATTAAGTACTCAAGGTGGGAATCGAACCCACACTTCCGAAGAAACTGGATTTTGAATCCAGCGCGTCTACCAATTCCGCCACTTGAGCAATTTTGGATTGCAAAAATAATTTTTTTTATTGAAATACAATCAAAATTACATGGAATAAACTTTTCAGGTTAAAATAAATGTCTAAATTTGCACCTCGTTAAAAAAAAGTATTCATTAAATACTAAAAAACAACTAGTTAACCATGGGTGTTGTAAAAACTGAAGCTAAAATTTTTGCTTGTACGCAAAGTACAGTCCTAGGTGAGAAAATTGCTAAAGCTTTTGGTACAGAATTAGGTAAGGTAATTACGTCTACATATAGTGATGGCGAATTTCAACCCTCTTACGAAGAATCTATTCGTGGTACTAGAATTTTTATAATTGGTTCAACTAATCCTGAACCAAGAAATTTAATGGAAATGTTGTTAATGATTGATGCAGCTAAACGTGCATCTGCAAGACATATTACTGCAGTAATGCCGTATTTTGGTTGGGCAAGGCAAGACAGAAAAGATAAACCTCGTGTGCCTATAGCAGCTAAATTGGTAGCTAAAATGCTTGAAGCTGCTGGGGCTACAAGGATAATTACCATGGATTTACATGCAGACCAAATTCAAGGGTTTTTTGAAAAACCAGTGGATCATTTATATGCTTCTATTATATTTTTACCCTACTTAAGGAGTTTAAATTTACCAAACCTAACGGTGGCTTCTCCTGATATGGGTGGTTCTAAAAGAGCTTATGCTTATTCTAAAGCTTTAGAGAGTGATGTTGTTATTTGTTACAAGCAACGCGCAAAAGCTAATGTGATATCTCATATGGAGTTAATTGGAGATGTTACAGGTAAAAATGTGGTTTTAGTAGATGATATGGTTGATACTGCAGGAACATTAACAAAAGCAGCTGATTTAATGATGGAACGTGGTGCTCTAAGTGTTAGAGCAATATGTACACATCCTATTTTATCAGGGAATGCATACGAGAGGCTAGAAAATTCTAAACTAGAAGAATTAATTGTTACAGACTCTATTCCTTTAACACAGAAAAGTGATAAAATAAGAGTGTTAAGTTGTTCAGATTTATTTGCTGAAGTCATGGACAAAGTGCATCACAACAGATCAATCAGTTCAAAATTCGTGATGTAACTCATCACAATGATAATAGAATATTAATTAAATTATTTATATAAACAATTATGAAAACAAAATGAATTATAAATTTCTAGATCACCTTTAAACTTATATTCAATGTGTTTGCATAATACAATTTAACAACAATAAATTAGAATTTATGAAATCAATTACAATCAACGGATCTCAAAGAGAAAGCGTGGGCAAAAAAGCAACAAAAGCCTTACGTAATGCTGGTCAGGTTCCTTGCGTATTATACGGAGGAGACAAGCCAGTGCATTTCTCTGCACCAGAATTAGCTTTCTCAAAACTTGTATACACGCCAAACGCGCATACAGTTGTGATTGAGCTTAGCAATGGAGAAACTTTAAACGCAGTACTCCAAGATATTCAATTTCATCCTGTAACTGATAATATTCTACATGTAGATTTCTATCAGTTATTTGATGATAAAGAAATTGCATTAAATATTCCAGTAAACCTTGTTGGTAATTCAAAAGGTGTTAAAAATGGTGGTGTTTTAAGAAAAAATAATAGAAAACTACGTATTAAGGCGCTTCCTGCTAACTTACCAGATTTTATAGAGATAGACATTACGCCTCTAAAAATTGGTGATAAAGTAGCTGTAGGTGATTTACCTGATGGAGACTATACATTTTTACATTCAGATAACACGGTAGTGTGCCAGATTAAAACTGCAAGAACTGCTATTGTTGATGATGAGGACGAAGAAGAAGAGGGTACAGAAGAAGGTGGTGCAGATGCTCCAGCAACTGAAGCAGCTGAAGCTTCTCAAGAATAAAATCAATTTTAATAATTGTAAAAAGCATCTCTTTTTAAGAGGTGCTTTTTTGTTGCAAAAAACCTTAAAAAACAACTTTATTTCTCAATTAAAAAATATATCTTTGCACGCGAAAACCAAAAGAGGCTTTTATCAATTAAGGCGCATAATTTAAACACATAAGTAATGTCTAAAGTTACAGGTAAAGTTGCACAAATAGTAGGACCAGTTATCGATGTAGAGTTCGTAGCAGGTTCTGAACTTCCAAAAATTTACGATTCATTAGAAATTAATAGACCAGACGGTTCAATCTTGGTATTAGAAGTACAATCTCACATTGGTGAAGATACAGTGCGTACTATTGCCATGGATTCTTCTGATGGTTTAAGTAGAGGGACTGAAGTTTCTGCAACAGGCGCTCCAATACAAATGCCAATTGGTGATGATGTATATGGACGTTTATTTAACGTAATTGGAGATGCAATTGATGGTTTAGGAGATTTGCCTAAAGCTGGTAAAGAAGGTTTACCTATACACAGGCAAGCACCTAGGTTTGAAGATTTATCAACATCTACAGAAGTTTTATTTACAGGGATTAAAGTTATCGATTTAATTGAACCTTATGCTAAAGGTGGTAAAATTGGTTTATTTGGTGGTGCTGGTGTAGGTAAAACAGTATTAATACAAGAGCTGATTAATAACATAGCAAAAGGTCACGGTGGTTTATCAGTATTTGCTGGTGTAGGTGAAAGAACGCGTGAAGGAAACGACCTTTTAAGAGAGATGTTAGAATCTGGAATTATCAAATATGGTGATGACTTTTTACATTCTATGGAAGAAGGTGGATGGGATTTATCTAAAGTAGATAAATCTGCAATGAAAGATTCTAAAGCAACTTTCGTATTCGGACAAATGAATGAGCCTCCTGGAGCTCGTGCTCGTGTAGCACTTTCAGGATTAACTATAGCAGAATATTTTCGTGATGGCGCTGGTGATGGACAAGGTAAAGATGTATTATTTTTCGTTGATAATATCTTCCGTTTTACACAAGCTGGTTCTGAGGTGTCTGCGTTACTAGGGCGTATGCCATCTGCGGTAGGTTACCAACCTACATTAGCAACAGAGATGGGTGCAATGCAAGAACGTATTACATCAACTAAAAAGGGATCTATTACATCTGTACAAGCGGTTTACGTGCCTGCGGATGATTTAACCGATCCTGCTCCTGCTACAACTTTTGCACACTTAGATGCAACGACAGTACTGTCTCGTAAAATTGCAGAGCTTGGTATTTATCCTGCGGTAGATCCATTAGATTCTACATCAAGAATATTAACTGCTGATATCTTAGGAGCTGATCATTACGACTGTGCTCAAAGAGTAAAAGAGCTATTACAACGCTATAAAGAATTACAAGATATTATTGCTATTCTTGGTATGGAAGAATTATCTGAAGAAGATAAAATGGCAGTAGGTAGAGCAAGACGTGTACAGCGTTTCTTGTCACAACCCTTCCATGTTGCTGAACAGTTTACAGGTATACCAGGTGTTTTAGTAGATATTAAGGAAACAATAAAAGGGTTTAATATGATTATGGATGGTGAACTAGATCACTTACCTGAAGCAGCTTTTAACCTTAAAGGAACCATTGAAGAAGCTATCGAGGCTGGAGAGAAAATGTTAGCTGAGGCGTAGTCGAAGCTAATGCTGAACTTGTTTCAGTATCTCTATAATTGAAACTAGAACAAACATTAAAAAGACCCTGAACTAAATTTAGGGTAGTAAAACAAGTTTTACTATGTATTTAGAAATTGTATCACCTGAAGCTACATTATTTACTGGAGAAGTAGATGCTGTTGCTGTTCCTGGTATTAATGGTGAGTTCGAAATGCTCAAAGACCATGCGCCTACCGTATCATTATTAAAGGCGGGTAATGTTAAAATATCTGGAAGTATTACTTTAGATGAAAACGTAGCAGCTAAATTTATAAAAAAGGATAATGGATTTTGGTTACCAATACACTCTGGCACTCTAGAAATGAAAGACAATAAAATTATTGTACTTGCGGACTAATATCCAATTTAAATATATAAAAAAGCCCCAAAACAAACTGTTTTGGGGCTTTTCATTTCAACTAACTAAATAAAAATAAAGGTTTAAAAAATAATAACCAGTACGTTTATAGCAATGGTTGCAATTACTAAAATTGCTAGACCAATTGCTAATGAGGTGTCCAGCAAAGTCTCTGTTGTTTTCATAATGGATTAATAATGAGGTTAGGGTCCTTTAAGATGTTAATTAAAGTTAACTTATACTTAAAAAAATAAAGATTAAGCTAATTATTACCTAAAAGGATTTGATTAATAGCTGCTGTAAAAATATAAGTTAGAACTTAAAATAAAAATACGCAGTAGTACGTATTTTTTATTTATTTCAATTAGTCATAAAATGCAAGAGCCCTAGATTTTTCAATCTAGGACTCCAATAATTCTCCCTAAGAACTAATTAATAGCACTGTAAAGGTAATTGATGTAAAGGTTAAAAAAAATACGTACTTGTACGTATATTATAAAAAAGACTTATTTATAGTAGACCAAATAAACAATGACGTTGGTTTATTATCTAAATTTAATTTGGATAAAATATTGCTTCTATGTTTATCTACTGTACGGGGTGATATTGAAAGCTCGTTTGCTATTTCTTGAGATGTTTTACTGTCGGAGATTAGCGTTACAATTTTAAGTTCAGACTTTGTAAGCAGTTCTAATTCTTTTGGCCTTTTATTACTATTGTGCTTCAAGTAATTTGCTATTTCTTCACTAAAATAAGGTTTATTATTTTCTACATGAGAAATACAAGTTTCTATTTCTTCAATAGCAAATTCTTTTAAAATGTAACCATAAACTCCAAACTCTAATGCTTTATCGTAGATTTCCTCTTCCTTATCAAACGTAATTAGAATAACTTTTGTAGGCAAGTTATGTTTTTGTACTTCTTCTGCAATTTCTAAGCCAGTTTTATAGGGCATTCTTATATCAAGAATTGCAATTTTTGGTTTCAATTTAACAATAAGATTATAAGCGTTTTTTCCATCTTCTGCACTTCCTAAGATATTGTAACCCTTAGAAGTTAAAAAGTCTGTTAAACCACGAAGCATTAGCGGATGGTCATCAGCTATTACTATAGATGTTTGCATTTATATTAGGGATATATGCTATTAATAACTTGTAAAGCGTTGCAACAACTTTACAATTTTAAATATAGATATTTTTTTTCGTAATCAATTATAGCTTTACCTTTTTTTAAAATATCGGCACCAATAATACCATCTACAGGTTTAGAATTATGATTAATTAAAGCAGTATTTACATGAACAAGGTTAAATAGAACTAATATAACTTTATCATGTTGCCATTTGCCTATTTTAACTTTATTTTTTTTAGACATTTTTGTAACCATATCTGTAGCGCCTGCACCTGCTGCTAATATTTTGGAGTCTTTTACCTTAAGATTAAACGTTTCAATGGCTTCAAAACCAACACAAGAACTGGAAGCACCAGTATCTAAAATAAAATGACCTTTAATGCCATTAATCGTAGCTTTCATTTCAAAATGATTTGTTTTAGTAAGTTTCAATTTTATCTTGGTGTAACCCTTATTTAAAAGAAAACTTTGAAGAGAGATGTCCATGAAATTAATTTTAACCAAAGATAATCTATAAAATCATTTACTTTTACACTTAAATTATTTAAAACGATATTCTTGATTATAACAGATACACATACCCATTTATATAGTGAAGCTTTTAACGAAGATAGGCATGAGATGATACATCGTGCTATAGATAATGGTGTAACACGATTTTTTGTTCCAGCTATTGATTCTACGTATACTAAAGCTATGTTTCAATTAGAAAAAGAGTTTTCAGAGTACGTATTTTTAATGGCAGGTTTACATCCAACGCATGTAAAAGAAAACTATAAGGAAGAGCTAAAACATGTGGACGAGGTGCTATCTAAAAGAAAATTTTATGCTGTTGGAGAAATTGGGATAGATCTGTATTGGGATAAAACTACCTTAACTATTCAAAAGGAAGCCTTTAAGTATCAAATTAAATTAGCCAAACACTATAAGTTGCCTGTAGTAATTCATTGTAGAGAAGCTTTTGATGAAATTTTTGAAATTTTAGAAACTGAAAAAAGTGATGACTTATACGGTATTTTTCATTGTTTTACTGGAACTTTAGAACAAGCACATCAGGCTATAGCTTATAATATGAAGTTGGGTATTGGAGGTGTAGTTACTTTTAAAAATGGTAAGATTGATAAATTTCTAAATCAAATTGATTTAAAACATATTGTGCTAGAAACAGATGCACCATACCTATCACCAGTACCCTATAGAGGAAAGCGGAATGAAAGCGCTTACATCACTAAAGTACTAGAAAAACTATCTGAGCTTTACAATATACCTACAGAAGTTATAGCAAAAATTACGACCCAAAATTCAAAAGACATTTTTAAAATATGAGTAATGTGAAGCCTAATATATTATTGATATACACTGGTGGTACTATTGGTATGGTAAAAGATATAAAAACAGGAGCTTTACATGCTTTCAATTTTAAAAACTTATTAAAACAAATACCAGAGTTAAAACTTATAGATTGTAAGATAGAAGCCATGTCTTTTGAGAACCCAATTGACTCTAGTAATATGAAACCAGAGTATTGGATACAAATTGCCAATAGTATTGAGTTGCATTATAATGAATTTGATGGTTTTGTAGTGCTGCATGGAAGTGATACCATGAGTTATACAGCCTCTGCCTTAAGCTTTATGTTAGAAAATTTATCGAAACCAGTAATATTTACTGGAGCGCAATTACCAATTGGAGATTTAAGAACAGATGCGAAAGAGAATTTAATCACTTCTATACAAATTGCTTCATTACAGAATGAAAAGCGCGAACCAATAATTAAGGAAGTGGGTTTATATTTTGAATATAAATTATATAGAGCAAATCGTACTACTAAAATTAATGCAGAAAATTTTCAAGCCTTTAATTCTTTAAACTATCCTTATTTGGCAGAATCTGGAGTGCATTTAAAAATAAATCATCAGTATTTACTAAAAACAAAACCAAACCAGCCCCTAATCGTACATAAAAAGTTAGATAATAATATTGCATTGTTAAAATTATTTCCTGGTTTTGCAGCTTCGCATCTAAATAGTGTTTTAAAAACACCTAATTTAAAAGCAGTACTACTAGAAACTTACGGTTCTGGAAATTGCACCACAGAAAAATGGTTTTTAAATGCCTTAAAAAAGGCCATAGCAAACGGGATACAAATTATAAATGTTACCCAATGCGTTGGTGGTGGCGTAAATATGGGGCAATATGAAACTAGTAGCCATCTTAAATCAATAGGTGTTATTTCTGGAAAAGACATGACTACAGAGTCTGCAATTACTAAATTAATGTATTTATTAGGTAAATCTTATTTAGAAAAATCACTTAAACATGAGTTTGAAATTGCGCTTAGAGGCGAAATAACCTAAAATTAACGGTAAAGGTTTTATTGTTTAGTTTTTTTTTTGTTATTTGGCGATCCTTAAAATTTACGATTAAGTCACAGAGAGGTGGCCGAGTGGTCGAAGGCGCACGCCTGGAAAGTGTGTATACCTCAAAAGGGTATCGAGGGTTCGAATCCCTTCCTCTCTGCACAATTATATTTAGTTTTTAATTGTATTTTTTATATCTTTAACACTTTAACTAATAAATTAAGATTTTAGAACATGAAAAGATTATTTTCTATCCTCGCCATTACAGGAATGATGGTATTTGGAACTGCAAATGCAACTACTAGTGCAACGGTTAATGCTGCTGCAACAACTGTTGTAACTACACAAGAGCCAGATGCAGCGCCAGCTGAAGAACTTGGTTTTCACCAAGGATTAAAAAAACGTTTTATTGAAGGTGGCCCAGGTTTCATGGGAATTGTATTATTATGTTTAATTCTTGGTTTGGCAATTGCTATTGAGAGAATTATCTTTTTAAATTTATCTACAACAAATACTAAAAAATTAACTCAAAACGTAGAAGATGCACTAGCTTCTGGTGGTGTTGAAGCTGCTAAAGAGGTTTGTAGAAATACAAAAGGGCCTATAGCTTCTATTTTCTATCAAGGTTTAGATAGAACAGACGAAGGCGTTGAAGCTGCTGAAAAAGCTGTTGTAGCTTACGGTGGTGTTCAAATGGGACAGTTAGAAAAAAATGTGTCTTGGATTTCTTTATTTATTGCATTAGCACCAATGCTTGGTTTCATGGGTACTGTAATAGGTATGATTCAAGCATTTGATAAGATTGAAGCTGCAGGTGATATGAACCCTTCGTTAGTAGCAGGTGGTATTAAAGTAGCACTTTTAACAACAGTATTTGGTCTTATTGTAGCAATTATTCTTCAAATTTTTTACAATTATATTATTGCTAAAATTGACAGCATTGTTAATGATATGGAAGATTCTTCTATCACATTAATGGATATGCTTATCAAATACAAAAAGTAATAATTTAAAATTGTAACTATTATGAAAAAAATATTAACCATAGTATTAGCAATAGTAGGAATACTTTCAATAGTATTTCTAGCTATGATAATATCGACAGGTGATGAGGCTGTAAAACTAGGAGAAGGCGATGGTTCTGTAAATGGTATCATGTTTATAGCATATCTTATTCTAGGTCTAACCTTGTTGTTTGTAGTTGTATTTAGTTTGAAAAACATATTTACTAATCCAGATACGCTAAAGAGCACTTTAAGAGGTGTTGGTATCTTTGCTATTTTAGCTTTGATATGTTATTTTGGATTAGCACAAGGTGAAGAAACTGTATTGAAGGATGGCGATACATTGTCAGCATCAGGTTCAAAACTATTAGGTGCAGGATTGTATTTGTTTTACTTTCTGATACTAATTGCAGGTGGATCAATGTTATTTTACGGAATTAAAAAAATGATTAAATAATATGGCAAAACGCGCAGCACCTGAAGTTAATGCAGGCTCTATGGCCGACATTGCCTTCTTATTATTGATATTTTTCTTGGTAACAACCACTATAGAGAAAGATTCGGGTATTAACCGAAAACTTCCTCCAATGGAAGACAATACAGAACCACCAGTAATTAAGCAGAAAAATATCTTTACAGTTTTAGTAAACAAGAAAGATGATTTGCTTGTTGAAGATGAGCCAATGGCTATTAAAGATCTGCGTCAGGCAGCAATTGAATTTTTAGATAATAATGGAGATGGTTCTTGTAAATTTTGCCAAGGTAAAAAAGATGAAAAATCTTCAGATAATCCTGATAAAGCAATTATATCTTTAAAAAACGATAGAGAAACATCTTATGCAGCTTATATATCTGTTCAGAATGAATTAGTTGCTGCTTATAATGTTTTAAGAAATAGACGTGCTTTAGAATTAGGTGCATCTAAAGGATTCCCAAAAATGAATTTTACGGAAATGCAAGCGTTGCATAAAGATGTAAGATGGAATGGAAATAAGAAAAAATTAAAAGCTCTTATAGACCAGATAAAACTTGAGATTCCTCAGAAGCTTTCAGAAGTAGTTGAATAAATAAAACTTAATAATATGTCTAAGTTTAAAAAGAAAAAAGGTGGAGGTTTAGCGCCTATTAATACAGCATCCCTACCAGATATTGTTTTTATGTTATTATTCTTTTTTATGGTTGCAACTGTAATGAGAGAGGATACCCTTAAAATAAAAAATGCACTACCAGTAGCAGACCAAATAGAGAAGCTTGATAAGAAAAATCCTGTAAGTTATATATACATGGGTAAACCAAGTGAAAATTATTTAAAGTATGGTACAGAAGCTAGAATACAATTAAATGATGATTTTGCATCTGTAAGCGATGTTGCTGCTTTTATCGCAGCAGAGCGAGCTGCTTTAAGGGAAGAGTTAATTCCTTTTCTAACTGTATCGCTTAAAGTTGATAGAAAAGCAAATATGGGTATAGTAGGTGATGTAAAACAAGAGCTTAGAAAAGTAAATGCTCTAAAAATTAATTATACTACGGGTACAGGAGATGTATCAACAAACATGGAATAATAATCAATAATATCTTAATATAAAAAAGAGTCGAGAATATTATATTCTCGACTCTTTTTTATACATGATTTTGGAAGTATTAGTTAATAGAGAGAATATTTTATTAACTTTATAAAAAACAATTTTTCAGTATATTTATATATAAATGATATTACATACATCTAAGAATTTAACCTTCTTTAATCCTCAGTTTTCTAATAGTTTTAATGCTACTTTTTTTGATATGGGCATATCGGCTGGATTCCCGTCCCCTGCTGATGATTTTAAAGGACAACGCTTGTCTTTAGATAATGAGCTTATAAAAAATAAAGAAGCCACTTTTTTTGCTCGAGTAAGCGGTCAATCCATGATTGGAGCAGGACTTGACGATAATGATTTGTTGGTTATAGATAGAAGCTTAGAGCCTTCACATAATAAAATAGCAGTATGTTTTCTTGATGGAGAATTCACCGTAAAACGCTTAAAAGTTAAAGGTGATAGTGTTTGGTTGCAACCAGAGAATGCTAATTATAACCCAATAATGATTACAGAAGAAAATAATTTTATTATTTGGGGTATAGTAACAAACGTCATTAAAAAAGTATAAAATGAAAAAAAACGCGGAGTTATAACTCTGCGTTTTTTTCATTTTATGTTTTTGTACTAAAGTTCTAAAGCCTTTTTAATCTCGTTATCCATTAATAATTCAATCGGGTTTTCTAGAGCTTCTTTAACAGCTACTAAAAAGCCTACACTTTCTTTTCCGTCAATAATTCTATGGTCATAAGATAAGGCAACATACATAATTGGTCTAATTTCTACCTTACCATCAATAGCAACAGGGCGCTCAACGATGTTATGCATTCCTAGAATTGCACTTTGTGGAGGATTTATAATTGGTGTAGATAGCATGCTGCCAAAAACACCACCGTTAGTTATTGTAAAGGTACCACCAGTCATTTCATCAACAGTAATTTCACCTTCTCTTGCTCTTATTGCTAAACGTTTAACTTCAGACTCTACGCCTCTAAAGCTCAAGTTCTCAGCATTTCTGATTACTGGGACCATTAATCCTTTGGGGCCAGAAACAGCAATACTAATATCACAGAAATCATAAGAAAGCATTTCTTTGCCATCAATCATAGAATTTACTGCAGGATACATTTTAAGAGCCTTTACAACAGCTAAAGTAAAGAAACTCATAAAACCTAGGCTTATACCATGTTTACTTTTAAATGTTTCTTTATACTCTTTTCTTAATTCAAATATTGGAGACATGTCAACTTCATTAAATGTAGTTAACATTGCCGTAGTATTTTTAACTTCAACTAAGCGTTCGGCAACTTTACGACGTAACATAGACATCTTACTTCTTGAAGTACCACGAGCACCACCCGTTGGTGTACCCATAGATGGAACAGCTTGTACAGCGTCTTCTTTAGTTACCCTACCGTCTTTTCCAGTGCCTTTAATAGATGAGGCATCCATACCTTTTTCAGACAAAATCTTTTTAGCAGCAGGACTAGCAGTTCCCGTAGCATAAGTTTTTGTATCAGAAGCTTTGGGTGCAGGCGTAGATTCTTGTTTAGAAGTATCTTCTTTCTTGTCTTCTTTAGTAGAAGTATCACCTTCAGGCTTTGTAGCACTAGTATCAATATGGCACACAACCGCACCAACGTCTACAGCGTCACCTTCTTCTGCTTTTAATGTAATAGTACCACTTTCTTCAGCAGGAAGTTCTAGCGTAGCTTTATCACTATCTACTTCTGCAATAGCTTGATCTTTTTCAACATAATCTCCATCTTCAACTAACCAAGCTGCTATCTCTACTTCTGTAATAGATTCTCCAGGAGACGGTACTTTCATTTCTAAAATCATGTGTATATAATTTTAATTGTATTGTAATTTTATTTTATTTAATATCAAAAACTTTATTAATAACGCGTTGCTGCCTTCTTTTGTCTCTAGTACTAGACCCAGGTGCAGGCACTGATGCAAATGCTCTAGAGTTTACTTCTAGCTTCACTAAATTCATACGCTGCAACATATAACTCCATGCACCCATATTTTCAGGTTCTTCCTGAGCCCAAACATATTTTTTAACATTAGGATAACGATTGATAACATTTTGAATTTTTTCTAAATGAAGCGGAAATAATTGCTCAATTCTTACTAATGCAACATTATTTGTATCCAGTTCTTCTCGTTTGGCTAACAAATCATAATAGAATTTACCAGTACAAAATACTAGTTTCTCTACATTTTTAGGCGCTATAGTATCGTCAATAACCTCTTTAAAACTACCAGATGCTAATTCACTTATAGGTGATATAGCTTTAGGATGCCTTAATAAACTTTTAGGGGTGAAAACAATCAACGGTTTTCTGTAATCGCGTTTCATTTGTCTACGTAATAAATGAAACATATTTCCTGGTGTAGTACAATCGGCTACAATCATATTATCATTACCGCACAATTGAAGGTAACGCTCCATTCTTGCTGATGAATGCTCAGAACCTTGTCCTTCGTAACCGTGTGGTAATAATACTACTATACCATTTTGTGCTTTCCATTTATCTTCAGCTGCCGACAGGTATTGATCAAAAATAATTTGAGCACCATTACTAAAATCTCCAAACTGCGCCTCCCATATGGTTAATGTATTTGGATTAGCCATGGCATAACCATAATCGAAACCAAGAACACCATACTCTGATAAAAATGAATTATAAATATCCATTTTACCTTTATTGCTAGGGTTTGTATTTAAAAGGTTAACTCGTTCTTCAGAAATAATATCTCTTAAAATAGCATGTCGGTGACTAAAAGTACCACGCTCTACATCTTGCCCAGAAATACGCACATTATAACCTTCTTCAAGTAAACTTCCATAAGCTAAGGTTTCGGCCATTCCCCAATCTAAATTGTCAGTTTCAAAAACCATTTTAGCTCTACCTTGTAATATACGTTCTGCTTTACGTAAAAACTTTTGCCCTTCAGGCACTGTAGATACAACTTTAGAAATTTGTTTTAAATGATCTTCCGGATATTTAGTATCAGCATCTTCTAACATTGCATCAACACCTTTTCGGGTAAAACCTTGCCAGCGTTCTTGCATAAATTCACGGACTTTAGAAGAATCAGCTTCTTTTGCCTTTTCATATTCACTTTCCAAAGTACTTTTAAATTCGGCAACTATATCCGCAGAGTATGATTTATCAATTGTATTTTCTGCAATTAATTTATCAGAATATATTTTATAAGGGTTAGGATGCTTAGATATGTTTTTATATAAATTAGGTTGAGTAAAACGCGGCTCATCACCTTCATTATGACCATATTTACGGTAGCCTAACAAATCTATATATACATCTTTTTTGTAGCGCATTCTGTAGTCCAGCGCCATTTCTACAGCATGCACAACAGCTTCTGCATCATCTGCATTTACATGCATTACAGGAGATAAAGTAACTTTAGCTACATCTGTACAGTAGGTACTTGAGCGACCGTCTAAGTAATTTGTAGTAAACCCTATTTGATTATTAACAACAATATGTATAGTACCGCCTGTTTTATAACCGCTTAATTGGCTCATTTGTGCAACTTCATAAGCAATGCCTTGGCCAGCTATTGCGGCATCTCCATGAACTAGTATTGGTAATATTTTAGAATCATCACCATCATAATCATCATCAATTTTTGCTCTAGTTATACCTTCTGCAACAGGGCCAACAGTCTCTAAGTGAGACGGGTTTGGTACTAAATTCATTTTTATAGACTTCCCATTTTGATATGTTTTATCTAGAGTAAGCCCTAAATGATATTTAACATCTCCATCTATGTTCTGGTCTTCAAAGTCTTTGCCTTCAAATTCACTAAAAAGTTCATGTAAAGGTTTTCTAAAAATATTAACCAATGTGCTAAGGCGTCCGCGGTGTGCCATACCTAGTACACATTCTTTAACACCATATTTTTCTACGGCGTTGTATAATGTATTACTTATGGCAGGAATTAATGATTCACCACCTTCTAAAGAAAATCGTTTTTGTCCAACGTATTTTGTTTGTAAAAAGTTTTCAAAAGTTACTGCTTGGTTTAATTTAGAAAGAATATATTTTTTTGTTTCAGGTGAATAATTTGGATGATTATCATTCACATTCAATTTATCTTGCCACCACTTAATAACATTTGGGTTACGTAAGTACATGTATTCTACTCCAATAGAATCACAATAAATACTTTCAAGATGTTTAATTATAACACGAAGACTTTGCGCACCTATACCTAAAACTTCACCTGCATTAAAAACAGTATCTAAATCGTTTTGAGAAAGACCAAAATTTTCAATTGATAAACTTGGGTCGTAAGTTCTTCTATCTCTAACAGGGTTTGTTTTGGTAAAGAGATGCCCACGACTTCTGTAACCATCTATCAATCGTGCTACCTGAAATTCTTTTTGAATGTGTTCAGGTATCTGAGTACTAACACCATCTACAATTTCGCCATCAAGCCCATAATTTTCAGTACCAAAATCATACCCTTGAAAAAAGGCCCTCCAACTAGGTTCTACACTATCGGGGTTTTGCAAATATTGCTCGTACAAATCTGCAAAATATGCTGTATGAGCAGCATTTAAAAAGGAAAATTTATCCATTGTTTTTTTGAGCTATCACTTTTTGAAAAACATTCTTCAAAAATACAACTTTTACTAAAATTAGATACTCGTTTGAAGATATTTGTAAATGTTTGTTGAACTTTTAACGAAACTTATGGAATTGACGTTAAAATTTTAACAATAAATGGAAACAATAGTTTAAATTAAGAAAAACAAAAAACACCCTCAAAAAAATGAAGGTGTTTGTATATTAGAGGATAACTTTATTATTGCAGGGTAGCCGAATAATTTGTTTGAAAATCTACAGCCTTAGCAACATTTCCTGATGCTACAAAATTTGAACCAAAATTCTCATCAATAGCTTCTAAGAACTTATTAGCCATAAAAGCATATCCTCGTGCATTTAAGTGTATACCGTCTAAACTTACAGCACCGCCTGTAACTAAATCTGCTGTAAGATTAAAGCTATCAAAATTAATTCCATTACTAGCTATTTCGCTTAGCGTTGTATTTAAATCAACTAAAGCTATATTTTCGTTAGCATTTACTACCGCAGCCATTGTTGCATTATAGGCATCAGTAGCTGTTCTAATAGCTGTCAATTCATCTGTATCTAAAACATCTTTATCATCAATACCATTAACAGCAGCAATTACCAATCCTGCTTGTTGTGGTGTTGGTGTGCCTCCTTGTTGTAGTAAACCAAGTACTTGTAGTACTTCAGGCGTTAATGCCACTGTGCCGTATCCTTGTTGTGCTAAAGCGGCTTGATCTATGGTTAAAACTAGTAATTCATCTTCAGTCATTTGTCTAAACCCTAATGGGTTTGTTGCGCTTACGGGTGTATCAATTATCCATCTATTTGGGCCTTCGTTAAACGTAATAGCATATTGAGTAGCTAGAGCTTGTGCCTGTGCTGGAGGTACTCCTTGTAATATAGCACCTTGAAGAAATATACCACTTACAGCTTGAAAAACACCTGTTAGCTGTCCTGCGGTAGCAGCATCTAAAACTAATGCGTTGTTAGGTACTGTTGTAAAAAATGGTAAGTCTGTAACGTAAGGTACATTGGAAACAACACCTTTAGCGCCGTTTGATGTTAATGTATTTACTAAAGCATTAAATGAAGCATCAAAAGTAGATGAGTCTGTTATAGGGTTTGAGCCATCTCCACCAGTTGTAGCAAAGCCTAATACATCATTTCCTCCAATTTCAGAAAGTGTAAAAAATGTTGGATTTTGCGCAATGGCGTCACCTAGTATTGTTGCTGATGGGCTTGAAGCCATACGAACATAGTATGGGTTAGCTAAACCAAGCGATAAATTGGCAGGATTACCATAACCATCAAACAATAAATGAAAGCTTTTAGCTCCTGGCACGCCCATGTTTTTAAATGTGCCTCCTAGGCTTGCAGCTCCTTCGGTTGTGGGGGTTGCAGGCAGTCTTGCAGGACCTGCGCCATTAAAAAATAATCTTGGTAAAAAATTGTCGTTTGGCATGCCGCCTATGAGTAAACCTCCAATATTATCATTCATTAAAGGTTGAGAAAACTCACCAGCTCCTAATTTTATAAATTGCTGAGATAAGATGTTTGGAAACGAATTTTCTTGACTTGCTCTAAATAAAGCACCATCTGTAAATCCTGCTGTAAATGATGCACCTACAGCTACATAGTTTGAAAAATCTGCAGTACCTGAAGAGAGTTCTGGAAGCATAACTTCTTCTGGAATTGGGCTTTCGTTTTCTTCACAGGATAAAACACCAACAAGAAGGGTAAACAGCCATATATATTTAAATTTCATAATTTTTATTTTATAAGTTATTAATTGTCCAAGATAGATAGTATTGAGAGCCTATAAATCCTGTTCCGGCAGCAGTAAAGTATTCATCACCAAGTAGATTGGTAGCCCCAGCTTTAAAAGAAGATTTTAAACTTGGTACTCTAAAGTTAACCTGTGCATCTAAAACGTGATATGCTGGTACGTCAGCAGTTAAAAATGATGCTTCCCATACATAATTATCACTCCACCTCCAAGCAAGATTAAAACCGAAGTTTTTAAATAAATCTGTGTTTCCAAAAGTTGCTTTAAATTTATGTTCTGGTGTATTAAAGTTAGTTTGAAAATCTGCATTAGCCTCTCGATCAAAATCTAGTTTTGCATAGGTATAATTGGCTCCTAAATCAAAATCACCAAAAACTTTAGTACTCATGCCTAATGAAGCACCAAAAGAATTTACTTGTTCTGTTGTATTTGTATAGGCTCTGTAAGCTTGAAAATCTTCATTAGCTAATGCAATTAAAGCTAATGGTGTTGGATTACCTCCAACTGGAAAAGTTTGAGACAACTCCACGTCTCCATAAAAAGGATTAACAACATCTACAGTGGTAATAAAATCTTGATATTGATTATAATACGCACTAAAATCAATAATTATTCTTTCTATTTTACCTCTATAACCAACCTCTACAGAACTTACCTGTTCAGGATTTACTAATCCTGGATTTGCAATTTGTAAATCAGTAGGGTTTCGTGATGCTGCAAAGGCTGCGACAGAGCTTCTAGTAAATGAGTTGTTGTAAGCTCCAGTTCCATTGTACGTAAATGAACTACCTCCTAAAACAGCTTGACCAGTTGGTGATATCTCAGTGCCACTAACGGTTCTACTAAATCGTTCAGGATTATCAAATGCACTACCTAATAAAGTTATTGGACCAACATTAAAACCAATATAAAGCGCTTGAGTATCAGGATTTCTAAAACCAGTTTGGAAAGATGCTCTTATGTTATGATTATTATTTTCGCCAATATTATATCCTAGTGAAAGTCTAGGTGAAAAGAACGCATCGAATAAATCAGATTTATCATAACGTAATGAGGCAGTTACTTTTAAACGCTCATCTTCTAAAAATTTCTTTTGAATTTGTGTATAAAGCCCAATTTCGGTATACGTTGGAATTCTACTTTCTCTATCGGTATATATAGATCCAAATGAATTTAAAGCATAATCTCTGTAAGAACCACCTACTTGAATTTCAGCAAAATCGGTTAAATGACTAAAATTATAATTTGCATCAGCATGATAGATTTTAGATTCATCTCTAAATCGGCTTCCAGTTAAAATATCAGAATCGTTAGTTACGGTTTCGAATGCGCGTTGAAATTCTGGAGTCCCAGGCTCAAACCTTCCTGTGTCTGCTGCTTGTCTTGCAGCTGCATGGGCTTGGTCTGCAGTTAAACCTCCTAGTGTACCTTGAATAAATGCTCCGGCATATTCACCAAACCATTGGTCGTCTGATTTCCATTGTCTATTGATATTTACACCTGTAAATACCATATCATAAGAGTCTCCTGCATTATCAGCAGTAACATAACCCCTTACAAAGAAATTATCATTTCTTACTTCTATTTTATGTTGTTGTAAAAAGAAATTATTGATTGAATATCTATTTGATCCTTGATAAATGGTAGAACCAGACCCTATTTTTCCAACATATTGTATCTCAAAATCATTTTCCCAAGGGCGGTAAAATAGTCCCCAGTCTGCTTTAATACTTTTAGCATCATAATTAGTTAGATCTTGTTCGTTATATCCAGTTCTACTTACATTAACATCAGGTATTAAATTTGCTAAAGCAGGATTTGGCAAATTTGCTAAAAAAGAAGGACTGCCTTTGACATTACTTAAATTAGTAGATACTAAATCTCCGTAAATATTTACACCGTCATAATCTATATCATTTTCTCTGGTGCTATTAGGCTTTATAAACGTACTATTTCTATCCTTACCTCTGGTGTCATTAGCAGCCCAATCGGTGCCTTGTAAGTAGCTAAAGTTTACTTTTGCAGCAAATTTATCACTAAATTTGTGTGCTGCTCTAATGCCGTAATCTTTATACTCATTATTACCAGCTACTTCTTGTGAAGTTATACCACCTTTAAAATAGCCACTAATACCAGTATGGTCAAAAGGGCTTTTACTTGTCATAAATAACACGCCATTAAAGGCATTTGCGCCATATAATGCAGAAGCAGCTCCAGGGAGTAATTCCACACTTTGCACGTCGGTTTCTACCATACCTAATAAGTTTCCTAAAGGGAAGTTAAGTGCTGGTGCAGCGTTGTCCATGCCATCAACACGTTGCATAAAACGTGTGTTCATGAATGTTGCAAAGCCTCTAGTATTAATGGACTTAAAGGTTAAACTATTGGTGTTAATGTCAACACCTTTTAGGTTTTCTAAGCCATCATAAAATTCAGCTGATGCTGTGTTTTTTATAGCTTTAAGGCCAAAACGTTCAATAGTAACTGGTGATTCAAAAATTCGTTCAGGAGTTCTTGATGCAGAAATAACTACTTCATCTAGTGCAGTACCTTCATTTAGAATAACATCTATTTTCTGGTTATTTGATGTTATTTCTTGCGAAAATGTCTCAAAACCAACACTACTCACCTGTATCGTAAAAGGTGGGTTTTGGTTTGATGTTAGGGTGAATTCACCATCAAAATTGGTAACAGTACCTGTTGTTGTTCCTAGGATAATAATATTAGCTCCAGGAATAGGTTGACCACTATCATCATTAACGGTTCCAGTGATTGTTGTTTGTGCATAAGTTACAGCACAAAACAACATCAAAGTAATCTTGAAAATTGTTTTCATTTATATAATTAGTTAAATTTAGGAGTATGTTTATTTCGTTAATAAACAAGTTTAGGCTAAAAATATAAAAAAATTATGCATGCATAGTATATTTTGATAAAAATATGCGTTAAATTTTATGTTTTTATGAAAAAAAACGAAAAAAAATTAAGAATATTAGAAATTAAATAGAAACCAAGATTTAAGTTCCTATTTAATTTCTAGTTGAATTTTTATTCTACAGTAACAGATTTTGCCAAATTACGAGGTTGATCTACGTTTTTGTCGAGCATTACTGCAATGTGATATGATAATAATTGAAGAGGAATTGTTGTTAATAAAGGACTAAGTGCTTCAATAGTATCAGGAACTTCAATAACGTGGTCTGCTAAATCTCTAACTATAGTATCACCTTCTGTAATAACACCAATTATTTTTCCTTTTCTAGATTTTATTTCTTGAATGTTACTTACCACTTTATCATAGTGTTCTGCTTTAGTAGCAATTACAACTATAGGCATATTCTCATCAATAAGTGCGATAGGACCATGTTTCATTTCTGCAGCGGGGTAACCTTCTGCATGTATATATGATATTTCTTTGAGCTTTAGAGCACCCTCTAATGCAACTGGAAAGTTATAACCTCTTCCTAAATATAAAAAGTTAGGTACGTCTTTATATATTTCAGATATTGTTTTTATGTGTGCATCTGCCTTTAGAGCTTTTTCTACTTTAGCTGGTATCATTTCCATTTCTAATAAGTAGTTTCTAAAATCTGAACTTGATATTGTGCCTTTTGCTCTTGCTAAACGAAGTGCTATTAATGATAATACAGTGATTTGCGTAGTAAAAGCCTTAGTTGAAGCTACCCCAATTTCTGGTCCAGCGTGTGTATAAGCTCCAGCATCAGTTTCTCTAGCTATAGAAGAACCTACAACGTTACATACACCAAAAACAAATGCACCTTTAGATTTAGCCATTTTAATAGCGGCCAATGTATCTGCTGTTTCTCCAGACTGAGAAATTGCAATTAAAATATCATTTTCTGTAATAACTGGGTTTCTATATCTAAATTCTGAGGCGTATTCTACTTCTACTGGAATTCTAGCTAAATCTTCAAAAATATATTCTGCAACTAAACCAGCATGCCATGATGTACCACAAGCTACTATTATTATGCGGTTAGCGTTAAGAAATTTTTTCATATTATCTTCAACACCAGCCATTTTAATTATAGCTTCATCTCTTAATAACCTACCTCTATAAGTATCTGTAATTGCTTTTGGTTGTTCATGAATTTCCTTGAGCATAAAATGCTCATAACCCCCTTTTTCAATTTGTTCTAAATTAAGTTTTAATTCTTGAATGTATGGGTCTACTAAAGAGTCATCCTTAATTTTTCTTACTTTAATACCCTTATGAAATCTAATAATTGCCATTTCTTCATCTTCAAGATAAATAGCATTTTTAGTATACTCAATAAAAGGAGAGGCGTCACTAGCTATAAAAAACTCGTCTTCTCCAATACCCACAGCAAGTGGGCTCCCTAAACGTGCGACTACTACTTCCTCAGGTTTATTTTTGTCAAACACCGCAATGGCATAAGCACCTATAACTTGATTTAATGCAATTTGTACTGCTTTACCAAGTTTTACACCTTCATTAGTTTTTATTTCTTCTATTAAATTTATGAGTACTTCGGTATCTGTATCAGATTTAAAGGTATACCCTCTTTTTATTAATTCTTTCTTTAAAGATTCATAGTTTTCTATGATGCCATTATGAATAATAACTAATTCTCCCGAATTTGATACATGAGGATGAGAATTTACATCGTTTGGTACACCGTGAGTTGCCCACCGTGTATGGCCTATACCTAAGTTTCCTGTTTTGGTTATTTCGCTTTCTACACGTTCCTCTAAATCAGAGACCTTACCTTTGGCTTTAGATACTTTAAGTTCTGTACCGTCAAACAAAGCAATACCAGCACTATCATATCCTCTATATTCTAAACGTTTAAGTCCTTCTATTACAATTGGGTAAGCATCTCTATGGCCTATATATCCGACAATTCCACACATAATTATTTGTTTTGATTCTGGGGTTTATTTAATTGGCGACAAATATGTAAATATATATTTATTTCTTATAATTTATTGTATAAACGTAGTATTTACACGATAAAAATCATTTTAGGTGCTAGAATAGAAAATAAAATATGTGTTTAAGATGTTTTATCTAGACTCTGTAAAAAACACTTCTAAACGTAACTTTTTACTATTCCCATCAGATGTAGTGGCATCTGTATTATTGCCATATAGCACAGTGCCTCTAGGGGCAATAACTGCAGTTGCTGGAGTGCCAATTACATTACCATCGCTGTTTAGTAGTTCGTTATTTAAATTTATATTCACATTATTAGATAGGACTAAACCAAGTTTGGGGTTGTCTGTATCTCTAATTAAAATATTATTAAGTAAGTCTGTAATTTTAATTTTATACTTTGCTTGTCCTTCATCATCTACTATTCTCGCACCTAAACTAAATCTTCTTGAGTTTAATGGGTCGTTCGCGTCAGCAGAAAAATCGTTAATATAATCTGCTGTAGGTATGTTGTTTTCTAAATTGTAAATATATAATCTGTCGTAGGTATGTGCATTAAATACTTCTGGTTGGGTAGCTGGTATAAAAGTATCTTCTTCATAAATAACCAAATTAGCTTCGTTAACTAGTCTCTTTAATTCAAATTGATCATTTTCAATAATAAATTCACCATTATCATCCGTTTTTCTAAATGTTTTCTTGAAACATTCTAAGGCGTCATCATTTACTTGTCCATCTCCATCACAATCTACCAAACCATCAAATAATTCAATAACTGCCATTGAACCTTCAGTACCTTTTAAAAATAGTGCTGCATCTCCAGTATTGGTATCGGGAGTTGATGGCAAAAGCGAATTATAATTGTTTATAAAAGTGTTTAATCTACTTCCTGAAAAATTTAACGTATAACTTCCTGTGTCTCTTTCACTATCTGCATCAGTACCATCTTCAATAGAATAATTAATAACTACATTGGCACCAGAATCGGCTAAATTAACCATTACCATACTTCCATCGTTATTAACTGCTTGAGCCTTTATATATAAACCGCGAAAATGATTTAAGAAATTATTGGCGTTAGTTAACGTAGGTAAGCCTTCTTGGTCTAAAATTAAGTTTTTCCAAAAGTTTTTGCTCTCATCTGTTTCAGGAAGATCTATCTCCATAGCAGGTGGTAAAAATGTACTAGTTTCAACACCGTCTGTTGTTGTTATTGTTTCTCTTGGTGCGTTACTAATTTGAAAGTTTTCGTTATTGTAAATTAGAAAACCAGTATGTTCATCAAAATTTATAACTTCTGTTTCTATCTCAGAGAAGTTGTCAGTATCATTAATAGATGCGTCTGCTTTGGAATAATAATTCTGATTACTCTCACCGTTAACATCAAAATTTCTTAAAAAGTAATTATTTTGATAAATAGTTAATTTTATACTTTTTACATTGGTAATGTCGTTATTCTCGGTGTACAAAGAATCTATTCTGTACCCTGGCTTCCCATTTTCGTCAACACTTATTTGTGTACTAAAGTAAGGTATTGTTAATTTAACGGATTCTACAACAGGGTCAGTACCAAATGTATTAGCGGTAGTTTCAAAACTATTTGGTAAAAGTTGGGCAATAATACTTGCTGTGGTAGCACCATAAACAGGGTCGTTATAATACCCTATTAAATTTGAAGGTAAACCATCTATTTGTTGCCCAGATAAATTTTGATTGTAAGTTTTAATTGGAATTTCAAACTGATCAGTATTAAAATTAAAGTTATCTTCATTTAATACATCACTATCAATAGAGCTAAACTCTTCATTACAACTTTGTAGTGTAAGTGCTAGTATTGCGAGTATAACTACGCTACTTAGGGCTTTAAATATCTTCTTCATAAATCTTTAAGAACCTTTTGACGACTATCCTAATACTTCAGTATTAAAAAACTGAGTATAAGCTTCACCAAATTCGTCTTTACTTTTATATTCTAATACAGGTTTATCAGAATCTTTAATATATTTTTCTAAATTTTCGGGTAAAACTTCAGAACCCATAATTAAAGCATCAGAGTAATCAACAGCAACTTGCATTAAGTTTTGGTATGTAGGCTCTTCTAACGGTTTAATAGCTTCTTCGTTTATATTGTCAAATTTAATCTTATTGACCATATCTTTGTTTAACGTATTGTTAAAACTTTGATTGTATACCGAAGTAACTATTTTGCTTTCGTTAAAAAGAGGCTCATCTTTATAATACTCTCTTAAATATAATGGTAATAAAGAAGCCAACCATCCATGAACGTGAATGATATCTGGTGCCCAATTTAATTTTTTAACCGTTTCTATAACACCTTTTGCAAAGAAAATAGCACGCTCATCGTTGTCTGAAAATAATTCCCCATTTTCATCTGTTAATGTCGCTTTTCTTTTAAAGTATTCATCATTATCAATAAAGTAGACTTGAATACGCTCTTTAGGTATAGAGGCTACTTTTATGATGAGTGGCATATCTAAATCATTAATTACTAAATTTATACCAGAGAGCCTGATAACTTCATGTAATTGATGTCTTCTTTCATTAATATTGCCATATCGTGGCATAAAAATTCGGATTTGCCCACCTTGTTGATTAACCATTCTAGGTGCCTCGAACGACATTGAAGAAATTTCAGTTTCAGGTAAATAAGGCACTACTTCAGATGATACGTACAATATCCTCTTATCTTTCATATATGGTTTGTTTTTGAAGATTCAAAAATAAAAACACGCAAAAGTACAAAAATTTATGGAAAGTCCTTGTAAAATCATAAGTTTGCACCCGTTAATTTTTTATGTAAACGTGGAAATTTATACTAATAAACATAAGATTACCGCGGCCATTTCTGCATTAAAATCTAAAAATTTATCTGTTGGAATGGTGCCAACCATGGGCGCACTTCATCAAGGGCATTTGCAATTAGTAATTAAAGCGTTAAACGAAAATGACATTGCTGTTGTTAGCATATTTGTAAACCCTACACAGTTTGATAATGCATCAGATCTAGATAAGTATCCAAGAACTCTAGATAAAGATGTTCGGTTATTAGAAACAGTTAGCAAAACACAAATTATGGTTTATGCACCAACTGTAGATGATATTTATGAAGGAAATACGGTGTCTAAATCGTTTGATTTTGATGGCTTAGAGTTTGAGATGGAAGGTAAATTTCGTCATGGACATTTTGATGGTGTAGGCACTATTGTAAAACGTTTTTTCGACATTGTAAAACCACATAAAGCATACTTTGGAGAGAAAGATTTTCAGCAATTACAAATCATAAAAAAATTAGTAGAAAAGTATCTTATTCCTGTACAGATAGTAGGTTGTAAAATTCATAGGGAAGCTAATGGTTTAGCTATGAGCTCTCGAAATATGCGTTTAGAACCAGAGTATAAAGACGCTGCTCCTTTTATTTATAAAACATTGCAAACTGCCAGAGAAAAATTTGGCACAAAAAGTGCTACTAAAGTTTCGGAATGGGTTGAGCATCAATTTAAAACAAATAATTTATTAGAATTAGAATATTTTTTGGTTGCTGATGTTGATACTTTAAAACCTGTTAAACGAAAATCAAATAAAAAAAAGTATAGAGCATTTATTGCTGTATATGCTGGCGAAATTAGGCTTATTGATAATATCGCATTAAATTAATTACCTTTACCACATGCAAATTCAAGTCGTAAAATCTAAAATTCATAGAGTTAAGTGCACAGGTGCAGAACTCAATTATATTGGTAGTATTACTATTGATGAAGATTTAATGGATGCTGCTAATATCATTCAAGGCGAAAAAGTTCAAATTGTAAATAATGATAATGGTGAGCGCTTAGAAACCTATTGTATTCCTGGGCCACGAAAAAGTGGTGAAATTACATTAAATGGTGCTGCTGCTAGAAAAGTTTCAGTTGGTGATACACTTATTTTAATTACTTATGCCTTTATGGATATTGAAAAAGCTAAAGTATTTAAACCTTCTTTAGTATTTCCTGATGAGGCTACAAATTTATTAAAATAAAAGGTTGAATCCTAAAGTAACAAAACTATTAAAAATTACACTACCACTATTGTTGGGAGTTTTTTTGGTTTGGTATTCATTATCCCAAATTTCAATAGAAAAACTTATTGAATACTTTGAAAAGACAGATTACTCCTACATTTTATTAGGTGTCTTTTTTGGTTTACTTAGTCATTTATCAAGAGCTTATCGCTGGCGATTTCAGTTGGAGCCTATGGGTTACAATATAAAATTGGGTAACAGTATTATGGCGGTTTTTGCAACTTATTTAATTAATTATACAATTCCCAGAGCCGGAGAGGTTGCAAGAGCATCAATATTAACAAATTATGAAAGTGTGCCATTTGAAAAAGGGTTTGGTACAATACTCGCAGAACGTATTGCTGATTTAATTGTAATGCTAGGCATTATTACTGTAACATTATTTCTCCAATTCGATTTTATTTATGGATTTTTAATCAAAAAATTTAACCCCTCAAAAATTGCGATTGTAGCAGTTGTTGTAATTATAATAGTTGTTTTATTTTTAAGATTCGTAAAAAAGAGCTCGTCTAAACTTGCCTTAAAAATTAAAAGCTTTGTAAATGGTTTAGTTGAAGGCGCAATGAGTATTTTTAAAATGAAGAAAAAGTGGGTATTTATTTTTCATACACTATTTATTTGGAGTATGTATGTACTTATGTTTTATGTTACATCTTTTGCTTTAGAAGATACAAGCAATATACCCTTTGCTGCAATTTTAATTGGGTTTATAGCTGCAAGTTTTAGTATTGCCGCTACCAATGGTGGTATAGGTTCTTACCCTGAAGCTATCGTTTTGGCCTTTTCGCTATTTAGTCTTCCTGATGATCCCAGTCGCGCTTTTGGATGGATTATGTGGGGGTCTCAAACTTTACTCATTATTATTTTTGGAGGCTTATCCCTTATTTATTTGCCAATTTTTAATAGAAAAAAAGCTTCTTAGAGACTTTTAACTCTACTTTTAATCTCTAGGTTTATTTATTACCTTGCCCATATTAATACTCAAATCATTTTAAAATGAAAAAAACTATCACCTTACTATGTCTTTTTATATTAGGTTTTAATTGTATTGAAGCTCAAGTAAAGTATGAGATGTTTCAGTCTTCAAAACTTGGAGAAGAGCGTCAAATAAAAATTCAATTACCAAGAGGTTATACTTCAAATGAAGAAAAGAGTTATCCTGTTTTTGTGATTCTAGATGGCGATTATTTGTTTGAAGTTGTAGCAGGAAATGTAGATTATTATTCCTATTGGGAAGATATGCCAGAAGCCATTATTGTTGGTATAAACCAAGTAGAAACAGAGTATGACGATTGTTTATATTCTGAGCAAAACTCTTTGCCTGTAGAAACTGGGGCTAGTTTTTTTGAGTTTATAGGAATGGAGCTATTGCCTTACATTGAAACCAATTATAGAACCGTTAATTTTAAAGTAGCAGTAGGCCATGGTAATACGGCTAATTTTATTAATTATTATTTATTAAAATCTAAACCCTTATTTCAAAGTTATATTGTAGTTAGTCCAGAACTAGCACCTCAAATGTTAGAGTATATTCCTGAAAGTTTATCGAAAGTAGAATCTAAAATATTCTATTATTTAGCAAATTCTGGGTCAGATAAAAAGTCTCTTAAGCAAATGTCTGAAGCATTACATGCTGATATATCTGCTATTGAAAATAAAAATTTATCTTACAGTTTTAATAGTTTTGAGAATTCCACACATTACTCAGCACCTGCGCATGCCATTCCTAATGCACTTCAAAATATATTTAAAGTATTTCAGCCTATAAGTAAAAAAGAATATAAAGATGAGATATTAGAATTAGAAATTTCACCAGTACTATATTTAGAAGAAAAGTACCAGGCTATCCAAGATTTATTTGCTATTGATAAAACAATTTTAATTAACGACTTTAAAGCTATAGCTGCTGCTATTAATAAAAACGAATTATTTGAATATTATGAACCATTAGGCAAGCTTGCACGTAAACACTACCCGAAAACATTATTGGGAAATTACTACTTAGCTCGTTTTTATGAAGAGACAGGGGAACCAAAAAAGGCAATGAAAACCTATCAGTCTGCATACACTTTAGATGAAATAGCAGGTATTACAAAAGATATGGTTTTGGAATTAGCTGATGCTATAAAAGAAGATTTTGGATATTAGTTTAATTTTTAAAAATCAAATAAATCCCTCTTTTATAGAGAGGTTAAAATAGGAATGGCAAAAGTAAAAACTACATTTTTTTGTCAAAATTGTGGCACACAGTATGCCAAATGGCAAGGGCAATGTAACGCTTGTAAAGAATGGAATACTATAGCTGAAGAAGTTTTACAAAAACCTGAAAAGAGTGATTGGAAAACAGCTGCTAGTACAACAAAACGCGTTTCTAAACCCTTACAAATAAAAGATATTGATGTTTCTGAAGAAGCGCGACTAGATACTTTAGATAATGAGTTTAACAGAGTATTAGGAGGGGGAATTGTTCCAGGGTCTTTGACACTTTTAGGAGGAGAACCTGGGATTGGTAAAAGCACCTTGCTACTTCAAATAGCACTTAAATTACCCTATAAAACACTTTATGTTTCGGGTGAGGAAAGTCAAAAACAAATTAAAATGCGAGCAGAACGCATCAATCCTGAAAACAATAACTGCTACATTCTTACAGAAACCAAAACTCAGAATATATTTAAACAGATAGCCGCTTTAGAGCCAGATATTGTTATTGTAGATTCCATTCAAACACTACATAGTGATTATATAGAATCGTCTTCTGGCAGTATTTCTCAAATAAAAGAATGTACTACAGAGCTTATAAAATTTGCTAAAGAAACTGCAACGCCAGTTGTTTTAATAGGCCATATTACTAAAGATGGAAACATTGCTGGTCCAAAAATCCTGGAACATATGGTTGATACGGTACTGCAATTTGAAGGCGACCGTAACCACGTATTTAGAATATTAAGAGCACATAAAAACCGATTTGGATCTACAAATGAATTGGGGATTTACGAAATGCAGGGTTCAGGGTTGCGCGAAGTTTCCAACCCGTCAGAAATCCTTATTTCTAAAAAGGACGAAGAGCTTTCAGGTAATGCCATTGCAGCAACTTTAGAAGGCATGCGACCGTTAATGATTGAAGTGCAGGCCTTGGTGAGTACAGCAGTTTATGGCACACCACAGCGCAGCGCCACAGGTTTTAATGCAAAACGGTTAAATATGCTTTTGGCCGTTTTAGAAAAAAGAGCAGGTTTTAGACTAGGTGCTAAGGATGTGTTTTTAAATATAACGGGCGGCATAACTGTTGATGATCCCGCTATAGATTTAGCTGTTGTAGCGGCTATTTTATCTTCAAATGAAGATGAAGCATTGCAAAACGACTTTTGTTTTGCTGCTGAGGTTGGACTTTCAGGTGAAATTAGACCTGTACAACGTGTTGAGCAACGTATCACAGAGGCAGAAAAATTAGGATTCTCCACAATTTTTGTATCTAAATACAATAAAATTTCACTTAAAAATACAGCTATTAAAATTCAATTGATTTCTAAAATTGAGGATGTTGTAGATTATATTGTTTAGTAGAATGAAGAAGCAACTATCCATTGTATTTCTTTGTCTTTTCGTATTAAATTACAGTAACGCTCTTTGCTCTAAAGGGCATTTTGAAGTATTTGAAAAATATGAAAAAGCAACTATTCATTTTTTAGATGGAACATCCATTAGGGGTTACGGTAAGTTAGTTGGATTTGCTGTAGTTTCAACTGAAAAGTATAAAATTAAATTCAAAGCTTCTAAAGATGGTAAAGTAGATATTTGGACGGATTTAATGGTAAAGGGTATTACATTTCATTATGATTTTGATGACGTTACATACTTATATGTTAAGCTAAGCAGAAGTAGATATCGGCGTTTGCTTCAAGTGTTAGAAGAGGGGGCCGTTAATCTTTACATAGAGATAGATACATATTTGGTTTCTTCAGGTGTAAATCCACGAACTGGATTTCCATTAGGTTCTTACAAGGAAGAAAAAACGTATTACTTTTTGGTTCGTAATTTAGATGGTAAATCTTTAATGCTCTCACCTGCAAACACGCTTTCCGAAACTGTAAGGGCAATATTTTCTAATTTTAAAAAAAAGGTCAAGAAGTTTTTTCACGATTGCGAGGGTATTAAGAACAAGTTAGATTCAGGAGATTTTAATAGAACTACAATTCCTGAAATAGTTTATTATTATAATGATTTTTGTACAGAATTATAAATTACACAAATTTAACTTTTTTATAAAAACACCTTTTTGTCGATAAAAAATGCATTTTGTCTAGTATTTTATTGTTTTTATCGGTTGTTTTATCTAAATTTGCAATTATTATAGGTATCATTCTATCTATAATCGAAATAATTGTATATGCTTCCCTCAAGACATTATTTCACAAACTATCCATTGTTGTATAAAACTATGCTATAAGCTTTTGCTTGTCAATTTAGTACAAAAATTGAACAATGTAAAAATTTAGGTGATACGATGAATTAATTCGATTTCCCCAAATCTATTAATTATGAGGCTAAAACTACTGGTAACGTTTTTTATAACGTGCTGTTATTTTTTTTTAGGAAACGCTCAAACAAATGCCCCAAGTATTCAAACAGGGGTAACGTTTCAATGGAGTGATACTCAAACTGCTGCAAACCAATCTGCCACAATACAAAGCGTTACAGTAAACGGTATTGTTTATTTAAATTTTGGACTACCAACAGGGTATGAAATGACACAACTTGGACCAAATGGGCATAATTCCAATAACATTATAGAGAATAATAATAGTATAGAAAACACAAGTTCTAGTGGTACATGGGCATCTTCCGCATTGTTTGCTTTTCAAGATTTAAATTTAAATCACTATTTTACTTCTAGTAACAATGGAAGGAATATTTGTAATAATTACACTAGCGAGTCTACAACTACTGCCCAACGACAAACATTAACTTATGGTACTGGTATTTTGGCAACATCAAGTGGTGTGGTAGCAGTTACAGAGCGTAATGCCAATAATTGTATACATTTAGAACTTTTTGGAATACCCGAGGGTGGAGGTGCTGAACAATCTTTGGGAGAGACTTTTATAAATCCAACTTCCAATCAAATAGGATTTGGAGGCACTGGAGCAGGAGGACCTAATGGACTTGGAACACCCGGAGCATTAAATCCTCCTAACCCAAACTCAGATTATTGGTTGAGCGATCGCGTTGTTGAAAATAGAGGTACCATAGGTATAGCTCTATTTTTTCTTGATGACATTGCACCAAATGGATCTGTTATTACTAAAGCCCAAATAACAGCCTCTACAAATGATCATGCTGATGGTAAGCTATTTATATTCACTTTAGATGACGAAGATGAAGATGGGTATAGTGATGTAGACGACTTAGATGATGATAACGATGGTATAAAAGATATAGATGAATCTAACGGCGTTGATCCTTCTGGCGATCATGATTTGGATGGTATTCCAAATAGTAAAGATTCTGATTTTTGTAGCCTTGGTACTTTAGGGTATTGTGAAAATATGGATGCAGATGGCGATGGTATTCCAAATTATTTAGATTTAGATAGTGATAATGATGGCATACCAGACGTAAAAGAATCTGGCGGAACCGATTTAGATAATGATGGTTTAGCAGATGGTGCAATAGGCATAACTCCAACTACCAATGGCATACCAGGCTCTTCGGGTACAGGCACAATTCCTGTAAATACAGATGGAACGGGAGATAAAGATTTTTTAGATATTGATGCTGATGATGATGGTATCCCAGATAACATCGAAGCTCAAACAACTAATGGTTACAATGCGCCATCAATGTCAGTAGATCCGTTAACAGGATTTTACACTAACTACGGAAATGGTTTTACTGTTGTAGATACTGATGGAGACAACATACCAGATTACTTAGATTTAGACAGTGATAACGATGGTACACCAGATATAGAAGAAAACGGAATGGTTAATACTGTATCAGGAGTTGATACTGATAATGATGGTTTGTATGATGTTTTTGAGGGTATCAATATTAATGATGGTTATGATGTTAATGATGAAATTAATAACCCCTCAGATTTATCAGTCTTGCCAGATACTGATACAGATTTAAACTTTGGAGGTGATTTAGATTATAGAGATTTATTTAATATTAACCCCCCTGGAGACGCTACAATAGATTTTGATGGTGTAGATGATTACGTGTTAGGTAAAGAATTAATGTCTAATTTTAATGAAAGTAATGCAAATGGTGTTACTTTAATGGGTTGGGTTAAAAACGATTTAAATGATAGTGATACATCTACTGTATTTTTATTTGGAGAAGATAATGCTGTAGAGGTAAAAGCAACAGGTTCTAAACTACAATTTTCTGGCCGATTTAAAACTTCTGTAGGAGGTTCTCAAACATCAAATTTTTCAAGATCAAACGGACTTAAACAAGGCATTTGGAGACACATAGCAGTAACTGTTGATTTTATTAATGATGATGCTAGTATATTTATAGATGGCAAATGGGTACATACACGAAACTTAGCGTATCCTGGAGGTCATGATATTGTTGGTTTTTATAGTGAAGTAACACCACAATCAGAAAAATTTATGTTAGGTAGAGAAAACCAGAGTAGTTCTGCCTATTATAACGGTAGTATAGACGAAGTTCGTGTTTTTAATAAGGTTTTAACCGAAACTGAAATTAAAGAAATGGTGTTTCAAGAAATTGAAAATAATAGCGGACAATTAAATGGTGTCGTTATACCAGATCAAATTTCTTCATTAAATTGGAGTAATTTAAAATTATACTATCCTATTACAGATATCCTAAATTCTACATTACCAGATGCATCTGGTAATAATAATTCTGCTACACTACACCATATTAGTTCAATACAGTTACAAACTGCTCCAATGCCATTTAAAACAAAACAAGATGGTAATTGGCACGATAAGAGTACTTGGTTGCATGGTGACGTATGGGCTTTACCAGGAGATGAAGTATCTCAAAATATCTCAAACTCTGATGAGCATTACACATGGGGTATTTATCATCTACGAAATAGCGTAACCTTATCAACGTCGTTAAGTCAACCCAATAAACCCGGAGTTTTACAAGGTATACATGCATTGGCTGTTATTGTAGATGAAAAAGATTGGTTTGATAATGATGATGTTGTATTTACTGTAGGTAATGAAACTATTGATTTACAATTAAATGTTTCTAAATATCTAAACCTAAGTGGTACTATAGATTTGTTAGGAGACTCACAATTAGTACAAACATCTACCAGTAATTTAGTAACTTCATCTCAAGGAAAGATATTAAGAAGACAAGAAGGTACCTCTAATCCTTATTGGTATAACTATTGGTCTTCTCCAATAGGTACACTTCGTGCTACAAGTTACAGAGATAATAATTCGTCTAGTAATAATACAAATAATTCAACTTACAACTTGCAAATGCTCAAAGACGAGTCTGGTACAAACATAAGTTTCACTACAGATTATACAGCAAATGGCAGAATTAGTACTTTTTGGTTATATACTTATATTAACGGTTTATCATACTATGATTGGGAACAAATTAGCAAGAGTACCGCCATAAACCCAGGCATAGGTTACACCCAAAAAGGTACAGGCTCTCCATTGCTAGAGCAGCAGTATATTTTTGAGGGCAAGCCAAACAACGGTACAATATTAGTTAATGTAGAAGACAGAGGCGGTGCGGGATCAATAGCAGGCACAAGTAAAACAGAGTTTTTGCTAGGAAACCCCTATCCATCAGCTTTAGATATCTATAAATTTATTGACGATAATGTTGGTGTTATTGATGGTACTTTACAACTCTGGCAACAATGGAGTGGAAGCTCTCATAATTTAAATGCTTACAATGGTGGTTACGCTCAGATTAATAAAACAGGAGTGGTAAGAGCATCACAATTTATAGGATTAGAAGGCGCTACAACAGGTGGTTTGGAAGGTACAAAAGTGCCAACAAGATACTTGCCCATAGGCCAAGGCTTTATCACTGAGATAATAGCTGATGGAAATGTAGAGTTTAATAATGGGCAGCGAATTTTTATAAAAGAATCTGATACAAATGGTAACTTCAATAATGGCTCTGTATTTTTGAAAGGCGGTAGTAAGAAAGAAACATCTAGCGAATCAAAGACAGGCAAATCAAATACGGATAGCATGCAGAGGATACGTTTAGAGTTCAGTTCAGTAACAGGCCCTGATACAAAGAGAGAATTACTCTTAGGTTTTAGCCCTCAAACAACTGATGGATACGATTATGGATATGATGCAGAAACTCATGATATTAGTAATAATGATTTAAGCCTAAACTTAGAAGGTAAGAATATGAATATACAGGCCTATAGCCCAATAACAGCAGATAAGGTTGTGCCATTAAATTTTAGATCATCAGGAAATCATGGTTTTGAGATTAGGGTTTCAGAAATGGAAAATATTAAAGAAGATCAAGAAATTTATTTAAGGGATAATTTAACGGATGATTATTTTGATTTAACTACCAATCAAGCGTATAGCTTTTCATCTGCTCACGGCATGTTTAACGATAGGTTGGAGATTGTGTTTAAAAGTAAATCACAAGTATTAAGTACAGAGGAAAACATAGCGACTGAAAATCACATGTATTATCAAAACGAAACCAATACATTTTATGCTAAAAAGCTAAATAGTACCTTAAGCAAATTGTTTTTAGTAAATATGAGAGGACAAGTTGTTTTAAAGTTAAATGATGTTCCTGTAGAACATTTAGAAAACGGTATCCAATTCAAAAATATATCATCTGGCACTTATATTATTTCTATTAGAACAAAATTTAATGAAGTTTTAATTAAAAAAATCATCGTCAAATAAATTTAACCCATAAAAACACCAATCTAGTAATTATTTTATTTAAGCTATAAGTGTTGGATATATATTATTTGTGAATTTGTTAATCAATTAGTGATAACTTTTAAGAGTATATTTATGTTTTTGTCGAAATAAATGGCGTTTACCCGATATTTTTTTGTTTTAAATGATTGATTATCATAATTTTGTATTAAATCAAAATGAAACAACTAAAAACTCTTCCCTCTAGATTTTGTTTCATAAGTTTTATCCATTGTAATTATTATATGTGTATTAGATTTATTATGTAAATTTTATTACAACTTAATTTGTTGTTTAAATTAACTAATTATGAAAATAACATTACATTACAGTTTACTAATTTTATTACTGCTTTTAACTACCAATACTATAGTTGCGCAAGATACAGATGGTGATGGTGTAGCAAACACAATAGATCTTGACAGTGATAACGATGGTATTTTAGATATAGTAGAATGCCCTGAGAAAATATTATTTGAGTTTGATTTAAGTACCTTTATAAGCTCATCATTAACAGAACGAACGAGTTGCGCTGGAGGCGATTTTGGTGGTATTTGGTTTGATACTGCTCCTGTATATTCTATAGGTGCTCCAAATCATAATTGTTTCGATCCCTCACCTACCACAGCAACTATTACAGATCATACAACTGGCTCTTCTACAAGCGGTACTATTTTAGGTATTCAAGCAGGCCCTGGAAATGATTTTTTATCTGTAATTAACTTTAATCAATCAGTTATACCAAACACAGAATATCAATTTAGTATGGCTTATATGATTTGGGCTAGAAGCGATTTTCCTACTGTCGATTTTAGAGGTGCAATACAAGTTTATATTAATGGCACTTTAAATCAAACTTACACTGGAGGTGCTGGTCTTGATTTTGGGATTTGGGAAAATTCTACCATCGATATAAATTCAGGTGCTTCAACAACAATAGATATAGATATAAGAATTAAAAGAGGGTTAACTACTTCTGGAAATGATTATTTATTAGATGATATATTTCTTAAAATAAAACCTGGTCAATTATGTGATACCGATATGGATGGTACTCCAGATTATTTAGATTTAGATAGTGACAACGATGGCTGTAATGATGTTGCAGAATCTGGTGGAATAGATACTAATAATGATGGTGTTTTAGATGGTACAGGTTTTGATACTAATGGACGTGTAACAGGAGGTTCTGGAGGCTATAATGGCGTTACAGGGTATGAGGTTGTTGCTACTCAAATGTCATTTATAAGTGCTCCTTTAGCTAGTTATACTTTATATTCAGCAACTAGTCGTGCAATTTCTGGAAATTTTCGTATCAAGGAAACCACAAAATTTAATGCTGGAGTGCCAGATTACAGTGGAGTATTTGATTCTGCTTTAGGGTTTAATTATCAATGGTATTTGGGAGATCCAAATGCAGGAGGTTTGCCTCTATCAGATTCTTCACCAAATTATTCTGGAACTACAACTAGAAGGCTATTATTTAACGATATACCAACTTCTTTTGATGGCAACGAATATTATCTTGTAGTAAATAATACTAGATATATTTGTTTTTCAGAAACTTACAGTACAATTATAACAGTTATAGATTCTTGTGATTCTGTGGCTTCTGGCAACCCAGATTATGATAATGATGGTGTAAGCGATATATGTGATTTAGATGATGATAACGATGGTATTATTGATACTTTTGAGTGTTCTGCAACAATTAGTTTTGATGCTCCATCACTACTTACTGCTTCAGATTTAGATAATGTTCAGATAGGCGAAAAAGTATTGTATAGTAATGCATTGTTTTTTCAAGGACAGTATTATGATTTTGTACTCACAGTTTTAAATAAAGTTGGTAGTTTTGATGTGCAATGTAATGGTAATATAAACATGTCTAACACACAACCCACAAGCGATAGCCATGTAACTTATTCTCTAGATTTGGTAGTATCAGGTACTGCTACTCCTTCTAACCCAACTGGCGAATCTGCGGTACTTTACGATTTAATATTACAACTAAGAGATAATGATAGCATAATTAATAGGGATTTTACAGAGATTAATGGTTTTAATCCCTCAACGGCTACAGGTACTGTAACACCATACCTTTCTGCAACAACTGAGTTGGAACAGGGAGGGTTTGTAAATGGTCCAGACCCAGTGGGATATTCATTGTACCGTGTAGATCCAACACTAAGAGGTGATATTAATAACTGGAGAGATGAGGAAGGCTCATCTGAAGATGATATGGAGCATTGGGTATACTTGGAATTTGATATTTTTTCACATATAGATTTGATATTTGGTACTACGGGGTCTTACCCCTCAACAGATTCACGGTTAACACAATTTGGTGTAGAGTCTGTTTGTGATAGTGATGATGATGGTATTTTGAATACTTTTGATATTGATAGTGACAATGATGGTATACCAGATAATGTAGAAGCTCAAACTACTTTAGGTTATCAACCCCCATCAGGAACTATAGATCCTGTAACTGGTATATATACTAACTATAGCATCGGAATAATACCAGTTGATACCGATGGCGATGGTTTAATAGATATGTATGATAGCGATACTGATAACGACGGTACACCAGATATTGAGGAAAACGGTATGGCAAACGCTATAATCAATTCAGATACTGATAATGATGGTTTAGATGATGTTTTTGAAACAACAAACATAAACGATACAAACTTAGATGTAAATGAAGATATAGAAAATCCTTCAGATTTATCAATTCTACCAGATGTAGATTTCGATTTAACTTTAGGAGGTGATTTAGATTATAGAGATTTATTTGATATAAATCCACCAACTTATGCACTTATTGATTTTGATGGTATTGATGATTATTTATCAACAGATACATTTATAGCTGGGTTAAGTAGCGTTACTATCATGGCATGGGTAAAAACAGACAGTGGTAATAGTACAGACATGGTTATAGCTGGAGAAAATTCTAGTTGTAAATTATGGTTACAAAATGGTAGACGTCCTTCTATAACTATGAATACAGTAGGCAGTGGTGCCAGTACGGTTACACTTACTAGCTCTTCTATAAATTATGACGAGTGGCACCATATTACTGCATCTTATTCTGGTATTACAGGCGATGTAGCGTTGTATATTGACGGTAGACTTGTTCGTTCAAGTAACGTAGGAGAGGCAGGGGCAGTTATAAAAACTTCTCAAGAATCTAATGGAAACTTTGAGGTTGGAAGATTATCAACTAAAGAAGTTGCAAATCATTTATACTTTAAAGGCGATATAGATGAAGTGCGTGTTTTTGATGTAAGTTTAACCAGTAGTCAAATTCAGCAATTGGTATATCAAGAAATAGAGGAAGGCTCTAGTTTAGTTCAAGGAGTGGTAATTCCCACTCCAATAGTAGATACTTCAAGTTCTTTAACTATTCCTTGGAGTAATTTAATAGCCTATTACCCCATGACAAATATTTTATCGGGTAAAACTACCGATTATTCAAGTTATAATAAGGACTTATTTATTAATTTCATTACCAGTATACAGGAAGAAACAGCACCTATGCCATATGAAACTAGTAGTAATGGAAATTGGACTTTAGAGAATACATGGTTACATGGTAACGTTTGGGATATAGAAAACATAAGCAGTTTAACAGATTACGGCATTGTGAAAATATCCGGTGATATTACTGTAAATGATGATATAGAACAATTAGGTCTAATTATAGATTCTGGTAGTAAATTAACAGTATCTGGTGATCATTTAGTTAAAAATAATTTGTATTTAGAATTAAATGGTACTTTAGATTTAGAGGATGATTCTCAGTTATTACAAACACAAACAAGTAACTTAGTAACCTCTATAAATGGCAAAATATTAAGGCGTCAAGAGGGCACCCCAAGTGCATATTGGTATAATTACTGGTCATCGCCTGTTGGTTCACAATCTTCTACAAGTTTTTTAAATAATAATAGTACAACTAATAACCCTAACAATACCCCTTTTACGGTAAATATGTTAAAGGATAGTTCTGGGTCTAATGTATCATTTACATCAAATTACACAGCTAATAATAATATAAGTACATATTGGTTATACACTTACATAAATGGATTAACCTATTATGACTGGACACAAATAGCTGCTAATGTTAATTTAATTCCTGGAGTGGGTTATACCCAGAAGGGTACAGGAATAGGCGGTTCAGAGCAACAATATATTTTTGAAGGCAAACCAAATAATGGCACAATCCTAGTAGCTGTAGAAGATATAGGTGGAGCAGGATCAGTAGCAGGTTCAAGTAAAACAGAGTTTTTGCTAGGAAATCCCTATCCATCAGCAATAGACGTTCATAAATTTATAGATGATAATGCAGGTATTATAGATGGCACCTTACAACTTTGGCAACAATGGAGTGGTACATCCCATAATTTAAATGCTTACAATGGCGGTTATGCCCAAATAAATAAAACAGGAGCAGTAAGAGCGTCACAATTTGTAGGATTAGAAGGCGTAACAACAGGTGGTTTAGAGGGTACAAAAGTACCAACAAGATACTTGCCAGTAGGTCAAGGTTTTATTACAGAGATAGTAGCAACTGGCTCAGTAGAATTTAATAACAGTCAGCGTATTTTTGTTAAAGAAGCAGATGCAAATGGCAGCTATGAAAACGGATCTGTATTTTTTAAAGGGAATAATAATAAAGGTAAATCTACAGCATCTAATTCAACAGAGGTAAAAACCGACGTTATGCAAAGGATACGCTTAGAGTTTAGTTCAGTAACAGGTCCTGATACTAAGCGAGAGTTATTACTTGGATTTAGCCCTCAAACAACCGATAGTTACGATTACGGATATGATGCAGAAACTCATGATATTAGCAATAAT